>WTGL01000029.1:2269-6635 GCA_011523565.1 Acidobacteriota bacterium | reverse complement strand
CAGGCCCTCGTCCGTGTTGCCGGCGCCGCCGGCGTTCGTCTCCGTCATCCCCCAACCGAAGGACCAGTGCTTGTCCGGCATCAGGGCCTGCAGGCGGTCGACCATGCCGCCGGGGATCGGCGCGCCGCCGCCGGAGACGGCGATGAGACTCCGCAGATCGCGCTCCTGGAGGGACGGCGACTGAAGCATCTCCCAGGTCATCGTGGGGACGCCGTTGAAGGAGGTCACGCGCTCGCGCTCGATCAGCTCCAGGCCGAGTTCCGGGTTCCACTTGTACATCATCACGATCTTGCGGCCGACGCCGAAGGAGGCGAGGAGGCCGGCGTGGCTGCCGCTGACGTGGAACAGCGGCAGGGGCATCAGGATCGAGGGCTGGAACTCGGGGTTCTCTTCCGGTTCCTCCAGCAGGCCCATCGCGATCCGCTGGGCGCCGTAGAAGCCCCAACTGCCGATGCCGCTGAGAACGGCGCGGTGGGACGAGACGGCCCCCTTGGGGAAGCCGGTCGTCCCGGACGTGAAGAGAATCGTCACGTCGTCATGGGGGCCCAAGTCGACGTAGGGCATCGGCTGGCCGGCGGCCTCCTGCCACACCTCGTCGAAGTCGTCCACGCCTTCGGGTAGCTCCTCTTCCCAGCGCACGCCGATGCTCTTGACACCGAGGCCCGGCAGTTTGCCGGCGACGCGCTCGTAACGCTGCTGGTCGAAGAAGGCGAGCCTGGCACCTGAGTCCTTGAAGCCGTACTCGAGCTCTTCGCCCGACCACCATCCGTTCAGCGAAACCGAGATCGCGCCGGACGACGTGATCGCCATGAAGGCGATCACCCACTCGGGGTAGTTGCGCATGCCGATTGCGACCCTGTCCCCCTTCTTCACCCCGTAGCGGTGGACCAACTGGTGGGCGATCGCGGCCGCGCGGTCGTACGCCTCGGCATAGCTGAGCCGGGTGTCCTGGAAGACGAGAAAGTCCTTGTCGCCGTGCTCCTGGCGCGCCTGGTCGTAGACGTCGCGTAGCGTCGCCGGCAGGTTCTTGAACACCTGGTACTCGACCCCGCGCACCGTTTCGGTCACCAGCTCCCAGTCCGCGCCCGGCGCGGTCAGGTGGGCGACCGACTCGTCGTAGGTCATCTGACCGTGGATCGGCTCGGACTTCTTCCCGCTCATGTCGTTCATGCCATCGCCGCCCGTTCTTCCTCGTAGGCTTCGAAGGAGTGCTTGAGCGTCGCATGGTTGAGGATCATCTCGGCTACGGGCTCTCTCGATTCCGCGTCCAGGTAGGTCGTCTTGACCCAGTACGACTCGGTGCGCCGGCTCTCGCTCAAGGCGACGATCTCCTTCTCCAGAAGATAGTCGTGGCCGACGAACAGGGGGCCGCGGATCATCCGGATCTGCTGACCCGCGAAGAGACCCAGCGCCGGTCCGCGCGGCGAAAAACCGGTCTTGCGGCTCGAGTAGCCGCCGAGCACGCTGACCATCTCGCGCGGGATGATCGGCCGTCCCCAGGGCGATTCGCCGCCCTGGTCTTCCGTGTACCAGGGCGAAGGCTCCGTGATCGCGCCCAGCTTCTGGTTGAGGCTGAACGGATAGAGCTTGCCCATGTTCTGGTCGAAGTCCATCCGCACCTCTTCCAGCCCCTTGCCCTTCATGCCGACTTCGAGGTCGCGCATGATGACGAGAGGTCCGGGAGGCCTGAGCCGGGCCATCCGCGTCGCGATCTCGGAGGACTCCACATCGCCGCGGACCGATGCGGTGCCGATCAGCACTTCCGTGCCGTCGGCCTTCTCGGCGCGGATGCGGACCTGGGTCCGGCCGTCGCTGGCCCGTTCGACGAAGGCGCGCACCTGCTCGCCATCGACGACCATGTTCCGGTAGTGAGCGCTCAGGCAGCCGGTCTCGAACCACTCGTTGCCCCAGAGGCCGTAGAGCAGGGGATCGAACTGACTGAAGTGCGTGGGACCTTCGATCGGGCCGCCGGCCTGGAACCCCATCTGCTCGGCCGTCGAGTCGTCGTGGATGGACAGGTGCCCGCCGTACTCCTGCTCGGCGAGCATCTGCCTGGGGGAGCGGAGCGGTCCGCAGATGTAGGTCGGGGTGTCGAACGCCTCAGCCATCCGGTTCTCCTCGGTCGGGAAGGGCGAGTCTAGGAGCTTGCGCCGCAGAACGCTACGTGTGAGTGCCATCCCTGCACCCGATGCCGGGTGCAGGGCGTGTCTGTCGCCCGTGGGGTCTACGCTGGCGATAGGCTTTCCCCATGAGTCGGCTGGAGACGCTTCTCGACGCAATGCGTCCGATTCTGGAAGAGCAGGGCGCCTACGGCGCCTGGCTCTTTGGGTCGCAAGCGCGGGGCACGGCAGGTGCCGAAAGCGACATCGATCTGATCGTCGTGCAGCCGAGCGACGAGCCCAGGCCCCTTCGCCGGCTGGCCTACTCCCACGCGGTCGAGGCGGCGGGCGGGGGCGTGGATCTCCTGGTCTACACGCCCGAGGAGTTCGAGGCGATGAGGTCGGCGGGAAGGCCCTTCCTGGTGGATGCGCTGCTGGAGGCGAAGCCCGTTCACCTCGGAACGCCTTGGGGCGAACTGGTCGAGCGGGAACTCCAGGAACTCCGGGGCGCGGGGGCGGCCTCCTGGCCGATCCCGCCGGAGGTGGCACGGGCTGAAGCCGAGCGCTGGCTGGGGCATGCCGAGTACGACTTCGGGTTTGCGAAGTTGGCTTTCCGGGAGAGTTACGACAACCAGGCCTGCTACTACAACCAGGCATGCTTCTTCGCCCAGCAGGCAGCGGAGAAGGCGGTCAAGGCCATCGCCTACGGCCTGGGCGAGCGGCGCGTTCGGACCCACTCGCTCGTCGAACTGATCGACCGTTACGCCGAACGCGTGCCGGACCTCCTCGAACTGCGCGACCTTGGCGAGGCCCTGGACGTTCACTACGTTGAGGCCCGCTATCCGAACGGCCAGAACGAGGGCATACCGGCCGAGACCTACACCCGACAGATGGCGGAGGAAGCCCTCGAAGCGGCGGAAGCGTTCGTTGCGGCGGCGTCCGACCGGGTGCGGGCGGAACCCGGTGCCGACGAGGACTCGTCCTAGCGGCCCGCGGTGATCCCACGGGCGATCGCGGCGCGCACGGCGGCACCGGCCCGTTTTCCGGAGACGGCGTCGACGGCCTGGAAGTCGAGGTTGCGGCCGCGTTCCAGGTACTCAACCCAGTACGGGTAGCCGCACGGTTCGGAGCGAAGCAACCCGCCGCGTTCGCGGCGACGCTTGCCGCGAGCCGCCATCAGCAGGACACGACTGGCGAAGTCGGCGGCCCGCTCCTCAGCCTCGGCGGGCTGGAGCGCTGGCGAAAGGGTCGCCGGTCGCGGTGCGACTTCGAGACCGTCCAGTCGGATGTGCGCGGCCTGCCCGCTGAGCCGGCAGACGAGGACGGCGAGCTGCTCGCCCGGGTCGGAGCCGCTCTCGGGCGTGTGTGTATCCGCGGCAGCCTCGAGCGTTTCGTAGACGACGAGCCAGTGGGGCAGGTACAGGAGTTCGAAGGCGACGGGCCGCCCGCTCCGGAGTCGTCGCAGCCGGCCTCCTGCCAGCCTCCGGCGTGCTTCGTCGCCGGCGATCTTCGGCGTGATCGCCGGTGCAGGTTGTGGCGGCTGGTTCAGCGTTTCCCCGGCCGTTTCGGGCGCCCGCGGCTGCCGTAGATCATCAGCACGGCGGCCGCCAGCAGCAGAGCCGCGCCGGCGGCGGTGCTGAGCGCGAGGTCGATCGTCTCGGTCGCGGCGAATCCCCCGATGAGAACCGGAATCGACAGCACCGCCAGGAACACGCCGAGGATGCGGGCGGTGGAGCGGTCGCGGCTGGTGTGGTCCGTGCTCATGGCGTTCTCAGGAGCGGTTTGCTCTAAGCCAGCAGGAGGTAGATCACGAGGTATGGGACGATAAACAGCGCGGCCCAGACTCGGAGGTCCCGCCACTTCGCGCGGTCTGGCGCGCCACGGAGGACCCAGTCGCGGCTGAGTCGCCACGCGGCGACCGCTGGCAGGATGAGCAGCAAGGCCACGCCGACACGGGCGCTCCAGAGGGGCAGCGCGCCCATCGCGGCGTTGATCGGTCCGAGGACGAACTCGAGGATCGTCCTCATCGCGTCGCGCCCTCCTCCTGCAGCCGGGCGACCCGGTTCCGCAGCGCCGCCTGGACCGCCTCGTCATTTCGCACCTCGCCCCAGACGAGGCCGCGCAGACGTTCCGGCGGTTCGGGCGGCGTCAGCCGGCTGACGATCCAGGTCACGGCGAGAGTGAACACGAAGGACCACCAGGCGACGAACAGAAACGGCTCCTCGGACGGGAACAGCCCGTCCATGGCGGGGCTGTTGAGCAGCAGG
>WTGL01000029.1:1448-2259 GCA_011523565.1 Acidobacteriota bacterium | reverse complement strand
GGCGAGAGTCGGCCCCTGGATCAGGGAGAAGACGGTCTGGATCGCGTTGTAGATGTTGCTGAAGCGCTGCTCGATCTCGGGTGCGATGAAGGCGGCGACGAGCAGCAGCACGGCGGACAGAATCCGGCCGAAGCGGAGTTCCGCTGCGGTCCCGAGTTCCGCGCGGCCCAGGCGCCGGCGCAGGCGCCCGAGCAGGTCGCGGCTCCAGAGTGTCGTCGCCGAGTTCAGGTTGGAGTCGACGCTCGACATGAGAGCCGCGAGGAAGGCCGCGAACATCAGGCCCCGCAGGCCCGGCGGCAACAACTGGGCGATCAGGCTCGGCACCGCTTCGTCGGCGTTCTGAAGGTCGGGGACGATCAGGATCGCGGCCAGCCCCGGCAGCGCGACGAGGAGGGGGATGAACAGCTTCAGGAAACCCGCGAGCAGCACGCCGGCCTTCGCGTCCCATTCGCTGCGCGCGCCGAGCGCCCGCTGCACCATCGTCTGGTTGCCGGTGTAGTAGGCGATGGAGAGGACGATGCCGAGGCCCAGCACGATGCCGGTCCAGGGGAAGGGCGTTGCCGTGTCGTGCGGCAGGTAGAGCGAGAAGTGATCGGCGTACTGGGCGCCCTGGTTGAGGACTCCGTCCCGTAGCGCCGCGAGCCCGCCGACTTCGTAGAGAGCCCGCGCGACCAGGGCGGCGCCGCCCACGAACATGATGACGAGTTGGAGCACGTCGGTCATGACGACCGCCGCCAGGCCGCCGCTGATCGTGTAGATGCCGACGATGGCGGTCGTGATCCAGATGGAGAACTGCGGATCCCAGCCGAGC
>WTGL01000029.1:492-1438 GCA_011523565.1 Acidobacteriota bacterium | reverse complement strand
GTCTTGACGTAGCGGCTGAAGGTGGTGCCGATGACCAGTATCCCCGCCAGGTAGCCGAGGACGATCGCGGTGTCGAGACCGGAGAGGCCCCAGGTCATGGCGCGTCGCCCTCCGCCGTCGCTGCGCCGATCGCGGTGGCGGTTTGGAGGTGCCTGAGACTCATCTCGATGTCGCGCTCGGGTGCTCCGTCGGCCTCGGCCGTTTCGTCCTGCTCGATGACGAACAGGCGCACGCCGGCTTCGAGCGCGGCCTCCACGCAGCCGGCGATGTCGACATCGCCGTCGCCGAGCGGCCGGAACCAGCGCTCGGAGGTTGCCTGTTCGGCCGCCCGCTCACCGGGCAGTCCGGGGAGCAGGCCGTCCTTCAGGTGGACGAGTTGCACCCGGTCGCCGAGTTCCCTGATCAAAGCCACAGGGTCCGAGCCGGCGAAGGCGGCCCAGTAGATGTCCAGCTCGAGTCCCCAGCCGTCGTGGGAGCGGCAGGAGACGAGCACATGCAGGCCGTCGCGACCCCGGCGTTCCGGTTGGCCGTCGTCGAACGGGAGCAACTCGAACTCGTGATTGTGGTAGGCGAAGCGGAAGCCGCCGGCGCGGAACCGGTAGCTCAAGAGGTCGAGGCGGCGGCCGAGTTTCAGGTAGTGCGCGCGACTGCCGTCTCCGCGCTGGGCTTCGTCGAGCCAGGGGCAGACCAGGACTTCGCAGTCCAGTTCGCGGAAGGTCTCCATCACCGGGGCCGGATCCGCTTCGAGTTCCGCCAGGGGCACATGGGCAGCAGCGAGGGAGAGTCCGCGGCCGGCGAGGAGTTGCCTTAGTTCGGCGGTCGTGCGCCCCCAGAGACCGCCGAACCACTCGATCTCGCGGTAGCCGGCCTCCGCCGCCTGATCGAGGGTGTCTTCGAGGTTCTGCTCGGCCTGACGGCGGAGGGTGTAGAGCTGGAGCGCCACCCG
>WTGL01000029.1:0-482 GCA_011523565.1 Acidobacteriota bacterium | reverse complement strand
GTAGTACGGCAGAAGGAAGCTCGCGCCGTCGGCGAGGTAGCGGCCCTGGCCGCCGTGATCGAGTCGCCAGGGGTCGTGATTCCAGTGGTTCACGAAGCGCTCGTCGATCGGCAGCACGCGCCCGTCCAGCAGGTGGCCGCGCGTGCCGCGGCGCGCCTCCTGGGTGCGCAGCAGGACGACGTCGAGGCGGTGACTGTTGGACAGCCCCCAGTCGAAGCGGTCGAGCGGGTAGAGGACCAGGCTCTCTATCGCGTCGTCGAGCGGGTAGTCGCCGCGGCTGTAGGTCTCGTCGTCGAAGGCGTCGCGGTAGGCGTTGCCGTCGATGGCCGCGGCGTGGATGAAGTCGAACAGCGGATTCCGCTCGGGCTGCAGGACCTTCCAATACTGCCGCAGCGAGTGGGCGACGACGCTTCGAACCGCCTCGTCCTGCTCGTACTTCAGGAGGTGGTAGTAGTTCATGAACGCCATCTCGTCGTCCGACT
>WTGL01000012.1:1469-9192 GCA_011523565.1 Acidobacteriota bacterium | reverse complement strand
AGGACGTGGTCGTGGTTCTCCAGCGCCACCGTCAACCCGCCCCGATCGAAGACCCCCTCCCACGCTTCGCGCGCCCTGGCCGAAGCCTCGTAGGACCGATGGGCCGGATAGAGCGGGACGTGGTAGAGCGCGACCCTGTTCGGCAGATCGGCGTCGGCCGCCAGGTGGGCCTCCAGCCACGAAGCCTGGTCTGCGTGGGCCACGAGGTGGCCGGTGTCCAGGACGTAGAGCGCGCCAGCGGCGCCCAGGCCGCGGCGAAAGTACGTCGCGCCGCCGGCGTCGGCGGAGTTCCCGGGCGCCTGGTTTTGCGCGAACAGCCCGAAGAAGAACGGCGCCTTCCGTTCCGGCGGCGCCGACGCGGAAACCCCGCCGTCGCGGCCGACGTTCACCTCGTGGTTGCCGATCGCCAGCACCATGGGAACCGTGTGGCCTTCCGGCGTGACCAATCCCTCGGTGACGTGTTCGAGCCACGTCCGCCAGCGCGGCCACCTCGAAACGAGCCCGTTCGCGTAAGCGAGGTCGCCGCCGATGACGAGCATGTGCGGCGACTGCCCCGCCGCCTGCGCCAGAAGCGCCAGCGAAAGCGGTTCCGTGCCAACGTCGCCACCCGCCGCCAGACGTACCGGGCCTTCCCGCGGCACGGTGCGGAAGCTGCGCACGTTGCCAAGGGGCCGGCCCTCGGCCGTTGTCGTGAAGTCGTAGCTGGCGCCGGGTTCCAGGTCGCGCAGCTCAAAGTGGAACACGCGAACGCCCGGGACGCCTTCAATCTCGACGGCTGTCCCCGCAACCGAGGAGGCCTGACCCTCCGTCCCCGACGGACGCCATTCGACGCTTGCCGCCCCTGGCAGTCTCTGGTCCGAGCCGTCCGCCTCGACGACCAGGTTGACGGTCATCGTCGTTGACGTGTCGCCCTGCCAAGTCAGGTGGACCGAGTGCCAGGGCGGCTCGCCGCCGGAGCCGGAGCATCCCGCAACGAGGAGCGCCGCGAGAACGACGGTCGATGGCGTAGAGAATCGCAAACGTCGAACACTACCGCGAAGGAAGCTAGGGTTCGGCTTCACGGAGTTGCTCCATCACGCCCTGCGCGTTCTCCGGCCGCCCGAGGTGCAGTCCCATCCCGGGCATTGGCGCCACCGGCACGAGAACGCGAGCGACACCCAGCTCGGCCAGCGAACGCAGACTCGACAGGTCTTCGCCGATGCCCGTGGTGATCTCGAGCGCGTCCGGGTCGCGGCCATGCTCGGCGGCCACGCCTCGCGCGAGACCGATCAGTTCGGCCGAGGCCCCGCGCGCGGGGAAGAATCCGTCTCCCAGCCGGCCCGCGCGTCGCGCCGCCGGCTTCGAGTGGCCACCGACGATGATCGGAACGCTGCCCTTGACCGGCTGGGGGCGGCAGTACGCGGCATCGAAGTGAACGTACTCGCCGTGGTAGGTCGGACGTTCGGCGCCCCAGAGCTCACGCATCGCCTCAATGTACTCATCAGTCCGGCGCCCTCGATCGGCAAACGGCGCGCCGATCGCGTCGAACTCCTCCTTCAACCAGCCGACGCCGATGCCTAGCAGCAGACGTCCCCCGGTCAGATGATCGAACGTGGCGATCTGCTTGGCCGCCACGACCGGGTTGTGCTGGGGCACGATCAGGATGCCCGTCGCGAGCCGGATCCGCCGCGTCTGCGAAGCGACGTAGGCCATCCAGATCAACGGATCGGGCAGGTCGAAATCGTCGCGCCCGCCGGCCATCTTGCCGTCGGGCGAGTAGGGATACGCCGACTCGTAGCCGCCCGGAACGACTGTGTGTTCGACCGTCCAGATCGACTCGAAGCCCGCCTCGTCCGCGGCAACCGCCAACTCCACCGCCAGGCCCGGATCGACGAAGCGGCCCGTGTTGCAGTACCTGAGTCCGAACTTCATAGGCCGCGCAGTCTACGGTACGTGCCGAAGGCCGAACCGCTCCTCCACTCCTCCGCTACGATGCCCGCGGTGCGCGAGGCAGCAGGCAAGACGAAGGTCGCCGACATCGATTGGCGGTCGTGGCGCGCTGTCGACAAGGCGACGCTGACCTTCGTCCTCGACGAGGAACGCGTCCTCCTGATCCGCAAGAAGCGGGGCCTGGGAGCGGGCAAGGTCAACGGCCCCGGCGGCCGCCTCGAACCCGGCGAAGAACCGATCGTCTGCGCGGTCCGCGAAGTCGAGGAAGAGGTCGGCATCACGCCACTCGACCTCGAGTATCGAGGCGAGAACCTGTTCCAGTTCGTTGACGGCTACTCCATCCATGTCTACGCGTTCACGGCCTCCGGGTACCGCGGTGAACTCCGCGAAACCGAGGAAGCCACGCCCATGTGGACGGACCTGGACTCCATCCCCTACGACGAGATGTGGGAGGACGACCGTCTCTGGCTACCCCACTCCCTCAGCGGAATGAAACCGCAGGGCCGCTACATCTTCGACGGCGACCGCATGCTGGACTGGGAACTCGAAGTCGACGGCGAGTTCTACCGTCCCGAGCAGCCGCCCGACGAACGCCTCGCGCAGCAGATGCGCTTTCTGCTCGAAGTCGATCAACTCAAGCAGGTGTTGCGGAACACTTACATCGTCGGCAATCACCGCCTCGAGAACTCCGCGGAGCACTCGTGGCACGTGGCGCTGATGGCCCTGGTGGTGTCGGAACACGCGGCCGCTTCGAGTCTTGATCAACTCAAGGTGCTGAAGATGCTGATCGTGCACGATCTGGTCGAGATCGACGCGGGCGACACGAACGTCTACGACCAGGCGGGTCTGGAAGACCAGGCGGAGCGAGAAGAGCAGGCGGCGGAACGCATCTTCGGCATGCTGCCAGCCGAGACTGGGGCCGAACTGCGCGCCCTTTGGGACGAGTTCGAGGCGCGGCAGAGCGCCGAGGCGAAGTTCGCGAGAGCCCTGGACCGTCTGCAGTCCGTGGTTCTCAACTACACCAACGGCGGCGGGCCGTGGCGGGAGCGCGGCGTCCGGGCCGACCAGGTACGCAAGGTCATCGGCTGCATCGAGGACGGTGCGCCCGAGCTCTGGCGCTACGCCGAGGAACTGATCGAAGACGCCGTCCGGCGCCAACTCCTGGCTCCCTGAAGCGTGGGCGCCGGGGCCGCTGACGGCCTTCAGCGGGCGGGTGTACTCGTCGTCGCCGGAACAAGACGGCGCTGTCGGGGGTTCCGGCAGAAGTGAAGTCGAGCACGACGAGGCCGATGTCGCTGGAGCGGCCCTGGGCGCCGAGGACTTAGGAGAGGAGATTCACCCGTGATCTCGTCTTCCAACGTCTGGTCGCTCGCCCGGGCGGAGATGCGGACAATCCGCCGGCTGTTCCGCTTCTGGCTGTTCTCCGCCGTGGCGCTCGTCCTGTGCCTCTTCCAGTACGGCTACTTCTGGGTCATCCACGGCCTGTTCTCCGGCATCTCGGCAACCATCGGCGCCATGAGCCCCAAGTTCCTCCTCAGTCAGACGGCCCTGTTCCAGACGATGGTCCTTGGCCTGGGCGTCGTCTTCCTCGCGTTCGACCTGCGCGCCCGCGATCGCCGCGACCGAGTGATCGAAGTGCTCGACAGCCGCCCCTACTCGAACGCCGAACTCGTGCTGGGGCGCTTCTTCGGCGCCCTGTTCATGGTCTGGGGCGTTGCATTCGTGGCCATGGTCATCATTCAGTCGATCGGACACGCGGGTATCACGTTCGGCTGGTTCTTCGGCGAACCGGCGATCTGGGGTTCCGTGTGGGCCTACCTCCTGCTCGAGGCGCTGCCCGCACTTGCCGTGTACGTCGCCTTCGTGCAGGTCGTCTCCCTGTTCAGCAACAACCGTTTGCTCGCCGCCCTGGCGGGAATCGGCCTAGCGGTCGGAAGCACGTTCCTGAGTTTCCGCGTGCCGGTCCACATCCTGCCGTCGGTGGCTCTCAACGGCGGCTTCGTCAGCAGCATCTCGGACGTGGCGCCCCAGATCTGGACTGGCCCCAACCTAGTGAACCGGGGCAGCTTCGTCCTGCTCGCCATGGGTCTCCTGGCGATTGCCGTCGCCGTTCATCCTCGGCTCGACGACGTGAAACGACAGCTGTGGGGCGCCGCTGGCGGCGCCGGGCTGGTGGCGGGAGCCGCCCTGATTCTCACGACAGTCATGTGGAACACCAGCCAGCTCGGCGAGCGAGAGGTCTGGCGCGCCGCCCACGAGCAACGTCGAGCGGATCCCGTCGTCGACCTCCAGGCGATCCGCGGCAGGGTCGACCTCGAGCGCGGCGCGCGCCTGACCCTTGACGTCGAGTTGCACTTCTTGCCCGGAAACGGGTCAGCGGCCACCTTCAGCCTGAATCCGGGTCTCGAAGTGGACGGCGTCTGGGACGCGAGCGGCGCGGCGCTCCCGTTCAGCCACGACAACGGTCTGCTCGACATCGACCTCGGGCCGACGACGCCCTCCGGTCAGGCCACGGGCGTCCAGGTGCGCGCCCACGGCCGGCCCGATCTCCGCTTCGCCTACCTCGACTCGGCAGTCGACTTCAACACGATCGAGTGGCAGGACGCCCAGATCGCCATCCTGGGCAACCTGAACGGCTTCGTCGAGCGCGACTACGTCGCCCTCCCCTCCTCCATCGCGTGGCTTCCCCGCCCCGGTGTATCGGTCGGCACGGACGATCCACGTCAGCGTCCCCGTGACTTCTTCGAGCTCGATCTGAACGTCCGAACCCCCTCCGGCTGGACCGTGGCGGGGCCGGGGAAGGCGGAGCCGAACGGCGACGGACAGCGCTTCGCGCCGGCAGGTCCGGTGCCGGAAGTCGTGATGGTCGCCGGCCGATTCCACCGCCGGACAACGGAAGTGGAAGGCGTCGAGGTCGAACTCCTGTTCCACCCCGGCCACTTGCGGAACCTCGACTTCTTCGCCGACGCCCGGAAGGAGATCGAGGCGGTTGCCGCCGACCGCTTCACCACAGCCCGCGAACTGGGCATGCCGTATCCGTATCGGCAACTAACCCTCGTCGAAGTCCCGTGGACGCTGCGCGCCTACGGCGGCGGCTGGCGGATGGACACCGAGCGGGCACCGGCCGGCATGCTGCTCGTCAGCGAACGCAGTCTGCCGACCTCACGCTTCGAGTTCCGATTCCGCAACCCGGAACGGTACGAGGACCAAGAAGGCGGCCTCGCGCGGGCCAAGGCCTACGGTCTCCAGCAGTTCTTCCGCAACGACTACTCCGGCGGCAACCTGGAGGCGGGTGGCATCCGCAATCTGTTCCTCTACCAGACCGGCGCCCGCGGCCCGGAGGCTCTGGCTATCGAAGCCCTCTGCCACCACCTCGTCAATCGGCTCGTGAATGGCGGCGAGACGTACTTCTCCGCTCATCTGTTCGACCGAGAGTTCGGCTGGACGATTGCCCGCGTGATGTCGAACGGGTTCATCTGGGACACCCTGGACAACGCACTCTTCTCGGGCCAGTTCGCGAGCGGCGGCGACTCGATGGCCAGCGGCATCGTCAGGAGCGTCACGGACCGGCCCGGCGTGTGGGACGCAGTGCTAGGCAGCTCCCTTACCGACATGGACGTCGAGGAGGATCCGAAGCGAGCCGTGAACGCGCTCTACCTGAAGACCTCCGCCCTGGCCACCGCCATTCTCGACGGCGCCGGCCGGGAGCGAGCCGCCGCCATGATCGCCAACCTCCTCCGCGACCATCGGGGGGCGACGTTCACCGCAGCCGATCTCGACCGTGCCGCCCAGGAGGCGGGCGTGGACCTGGCCGACCTGGTAGGCGACTTCCTGCACCAGACCGATCTGCCGGGTTTCATCGTCGCTCCCGCCGAACTCGAGCGCCTACCCGACGATGACCGGGGAACGCCCCAGTACCAGACCCGGCTGTTTGTCCGTAACGGCGAGGCGGCGCCTGGTGTGTTCCGGCTCCGCTATACCGTGCGGGGCCCGGGCGGCGCGCGCTGGGATTCAAGCGAGCCGGTCCTGATCTCCGGCAACACGAGCGTCGAATTCGGCCTCGTCACCTCCCGGCCGCCCGGAACGATGCTCGCGTCACCGTACCTGTCCCTGAACCGGCGCGAGTTCCCCGTCGAGCTGCCACCCGTCGACGACGAGTCCGTGTCGGACGCCGAACCGCTGCGAGGCACCCGGCCCGCGGACTGGCTGCCGGCCTTCCTCGACGCCGGCGCGTACACGATCATCGTCGACGACCTGGATCCCGGCTTCTCGGTCGTGACGGACGAAACAGAGGCCTCCGGCGTCCGGCTCCAGGGCGGTCTCGCCGGGTTCTTCTCACCAGTCGAGGAGACCGACCAGGGGCTGCCCGTCTACAATCTCTTCACCGCCATTCCCAGCACCTGGTCACGTTACGAACAGCCGTCGAGTTGGGGGCGCTACCGCCGGACGACCGCTCTCGTCCCGAAGGGCGATGGGAGCCAGCGCGCCATCTACACGGCGGAGCTTCCAGAAGCCGGCCGCTGGCGGGTCGAACTCCATGTGCCCTCGCTGTTGCCCGTGCCCGTCGAGATCCGACACGAGGTGCGGATTACCGGCGGGGACGGTTCGCCCGGCGACGCTCCCAGCGCCCAGGTCAACGCCAGTTTCGGCCTGTACCTCGGCATCTACGACCTGGAACTCAGAAACGGCGGCGACTCGCGCCCCATCGACTTCGACGCCCAGGGCGCGGGCATTGGCTGGGCGGTCCTAGGAGACTTCGATCTCGCCCCTGGAACCGTGGAACTGGAACTGAGCAACGACACGACCGGCAACGTAGTGGCCGCCGACGCGGTGCGCTTCGTGCGCCTCGACAACGGCACCAGTGTCCCGACGGGAGGATCGACCGGAAGATAGCGGAACAGGCGCTCACCCACGCGGCACTTGCCGTCGCCGCTGAACGGTCGTCGGGGTCGAAGAAGGCTGGCCGGAAGGCGTTATCCAACGGTGGATCGTGTGCGGTCTGCCGCGTGAGTTTCTCGCCTTGAGCGCGCCCGACCAGCGGAAGGTACTGGAGGAACGCGTGCCGCTGACCCACACGAAGTGGGATGCGCTCCTGGCCGCGATGGTGGAGCACCTGGCGAGACTTCACGGGCATGAGCAGCCGGCCTGGGTGGACGAGCCGGAGCGGTTCCTGGACAGTCCGTGGGTGCTGTCACCGGTTCCGGTGATCCGGATGGAGGCACTGATGTTCGCGCCAGCCGCGTTCCTGCGGCACGGGGCGATCCCGGATCCGCGGGACCTGGATGACCGTGGCGGAGAACGGATGAGTGGGCCCCTCGGCCGTGAGCGAATCCTAGAGCTGTTCGGGGAGCTGTCCGAGGAACTGCGGTTCAGCCGGACGCGCGGGCACAGACGCTGTATGAGAGTCCCTACCTGACGGTAACCGGCGCGTCGGCCAGCCACCTGCTGGCGATGAAGCTAAGGAGCGCGCGGGAGCGAGACCGAGAGGACGTCGTGCTGCTCTGCAAGCACCTGGAACTAGAACGTCCGGAGGACGCGATCCGGACCTACCGGGAGGTGTTCCCTGGGGAGCGCCTGCACTCGCGCGCACGGGCGTTGCTGGACAGCCTGTTCCAGGATCAGGGCGCGGGCTTCGAGCGCTAGCCGCAGCCGCTACTCGCCGCCGCCGGTCGATCCTGCGGAGCCGGCGGCCAGGATCGCGGCCGCGTCTTCCGGCTCAACGTAGGTCCAGGCGAGGAACGGCGCCATCATCTCGTCGGTGCTCTGGGCGCCCCAGTCGACCGCCCGGCCGATG
>WTGL01000012.1:1030-1459 GCA_011523565.1 Acidobacteriota bacterium | reverse complement strand
CCCGGCGGGATCTCGAAGGCGCCGGCGCCGATCGTGTTCCAGGTCACCTTGTGCTTGACCTCGGCGCCGACCGGGTGGAACCTGAAGGCGACCGCCGAACGGTCGTAACCCCCGGAGCCCGGACCGGGTTCCTTGTGGTAGTGGACGTTGAGGCGCACGACCATGCCGGCACGCAGCAGATTGCCGAAGCCCGGCGGGTAGATCGTCGGGTCCTCGCCGGCCGCGATCGAGCCGAGCGAGAAGGTGTTCTCGGAGAGCACGTCGACCTCGCCGTCCTCGTCCGGGATCAGCGCCCGGCCGGTGATGTGATGGACGAACTCGGCGTCCGGCTGATATTCGATCGCCTGAAGCCAGCGCGGCTCGGGGAGCATCTCTTCGGTCAGCGTGATGAAGAAGTTCGGCTGCTCGTCCTCCACGTCGTCGCCGACG
>WTGL01000012.1:0-1020 GCA_011523565.1 Acidobacteriota bacterium | reverse complement strand
GTAGACGATGAGGTCCGGCTTACCGATCAGGAAGCCGCCCGTGTCCTCCCACTCACGCGGCGCCGGACCCTTCGACGGATCGCCCTTGGAAGCGCCGCGCTTCGCCCAGGCAACGACCGCATCGATCTCCTGCTGGGTCAGCGTCCGCTCGTTGAGGAAGACGCCGGCGGTGTGGTCCGTCGCGTCCCAGGGCGGCATCTCGCGGCTCTGCACGAGGCGCGCGATGGAGCGCGCCCACGGCCGCACCTCTTCGTAGGTCATCAGCGACATCGGCGCCACCATGCCGGCCACGTTGTCGCCGCCCGGGCGGTGGCAGGTCTGGCAGTTCTCCTGGAAGATCGCCAGCACGTCCTCGTGGAAGGTGACGGCTTCCCCGCTGTCGGCGGCGACCGCGGCGGACGTCAGTCCCAGCGTGCCGAGAACGAGAAGTGCAGCGATCGAGCGGTTCATGCGCGCCTCCAGCTTCCAACCTGTTGTCCGAGTGGCAGGCGGACTCTAGCAGCTTGCTGGCGGCTCACTCAGTCCCAGACGCCCTCGGGGATCGGCTTCGCCTCGACGATCTCCACCGCCACCTTGTCCGGCCCCATCACGAAGAAGCTCCGCATGTCCAGTTCCGGCCGGTAGGTGATCGGTTCCACGATCTCGACGCCTGCTGTCCGCAACCGTTCGAACACCGGTTCGATGTCGCGGTAGGAGAGGGCGAAGTGGTCGATCGCCCTTCCCCGCTGGGGCTGGGTCTCCAGCAGCGGCGCCGCGTCCTCGGGCCACCACGGCGCCACCGGCTCGTAGTCCGGCAGGTTGTAGACGATGAAGTTCACGTTGTCGGCGCGAAACGCGTTCGCCCAGGCGCGGTGGTCGCGATGAAACTCCTCCCAGGTCGCGAACGCGGCGCCCTCGCCGACCGGCCGGGGGTTGCCCCCGGCGGACCGCCGCGCCGGAAGACCGAAGTGCCGCTCGTACCAGGCGGCCGTCTCGTTCACGTCCGCCGCGAACAGGTGGACGTGGGCGAAGCGGTGGTGA
>WTGL01000095.1:26321-45571 GCA_011523565.1 Acidobacteriota bacterium | reverse complement strand
CTCCCGGGGGGCTGGCGGCCCGGAACGGGCGGGTGCGCTTCTTCGGTGCCGGCGGTGCGGCGTTCACGTGCCCGAAGCGCAGTTGACCGCCGGCGTCTGCGGCAACTGCGCCGCGGGGGGCCAGGCTGGCTAGCGGAGTCGCCGCAGGCGGATACGCCGAAGTCGCGGTGCCGCTGCCGCTGCCGGATCCACTGACTTACAGCGTACCCAGGCGCTGGAGCAGCCTGACCCGCGTTGGCGTCCGGGTGCGGGTCCCTGTGGGCCGTCGCCGCGTGACGGGCTGGGTCATTGGCCTTCCCGGCCGTGCTCCGGCCGGTGTCGAGAGTCAACTGCGGCCGATCGAATCGGTCCTGGACCTCGAACCGCTCCTGCCCGAAGACCTGATGGAAATCGCCCGCTTCGCTTCCTCGTACTACGCCGCGCCGATCGGCGAAGTGCTGAAGAACATGGTCCCTGCCCGGCTCCCGGGCTGGGGCGATGCGCGCGCGGAACTCACCAACCGTGGGGCGCTTCACGATTGCCGCGATCCGGTGAACCAGGCCCTCCAACGGCTGCTTCTGGATCGAGGCCGGCTTTCCCTGTCCGCGATCTGGGAGGAGTTGGGGGAGGTGGCACTCCTTGACCGGATCGAGAACTGGCGGCAGAGCGGCCGGCTCCGCGTGGTCCAGGCGGGCAGCCGGAGCGCTCGCTACCGATCGGCCGTCGAACTGCCCTCAGGCGACCTCGAGTCCCAACTCGAGGCCTGCGGTCGGGCGCCGGTAGGACGCCTCGTCGTGGAGTACCTGGCCGAGTTGAACCGGCCGGCGACAGTAGAGGAGTTGCGGACCAGGACCGGCGCATCGGCCGCGGTTGTGCGACGCCTGGTACGACTGGGCGTTCTCCGGTCCTTCACCCAGATCGAGACGATGGACCTGGCGCGCCATCGTCTGGCCGGCGGGGCCGCGGAGCCCCGCATCGACCTGCGCCCTGACCAGAAATCCGCCGCTGAGGAACTCGTGGCCGCGGTTCGGAGCGGGCAGTTTCGGCCGTGCTTCCTCGGTGGCCTGACCGGATCGGGGAAGACCGAGGTCTATGTTCGGGCGGCCGGAGCGGCAGTTGAGGGGAACCGTTCCGTCATCGTTCTGGTTCCTGAGATCGCCCTGGTTCCGGCGCTTGCGCGAAGGCTCAGGCAGCGGTTCGGCGACATGGTCGCCCTGTTGCACTCGAACCTCGGCAGTTCGGAGAGGCGCCAGGAGTGGGAGCGGATCCGGAGCGGCGAGTGCCGGGTCGTTGTAGGTCCGCGCTCTGCCGTCTTCGCTCCTGTGCGGGAGCTGGGCCTGATCGTTGTCGACGAGGAGCAGGACGCGTCGTACAAGCAGGACATTCGTCCCCGCTACAGCGGCCGGGACCTGGCGCTCGTACGGGCCCGCTCGGCCTCGGCAGCGGCCGTGCTGGTCTCGGCCACACCGAGTCTGGAAACCCGGCTCAACGTCGAGCGCGGTCGGTACCGCCACCTCCGGCTCACGGCCAGGGTGGGATCCGGCTCGCTTCCCGAACCGATCCTGGTCGACCTCCGCGAGGAGGCCTCGGGTGCCCGCCGGCCGGGAGACGTGGCGTTCTCAAGGTCCCTGATTGAGCAGATTACGTGCAGCCTGAGACGGCGGGAGCAGGTGATCCTGCTGCGAAACCGGCGAGGTTATTCACCCCAGCTGCTGTGCCGCGCCTGCGGGGAGAACATGTCCTGCGAGGATTGCGGATTGCCCAAGAGCTTCCACCGTCGGGAAGCAAGACTGATCTGCCACTACTGCGGCGCCCGCGAGGAAGCGCCGCAGCGGTGTCCAGACTGCGGAGAAGACGCACTACAGCCGATCGGCGCCGGCACGGAGAGGGTGGAGGAGGAAGTGCGCGCGCGGTTTCCGGGCGCGGCAGTGGACGTGCTGGACCGGGACGCGACCCGCCGCGTCGGGGGTCCTGCGGCGGTTCTGGAGAGGTTTCGCAGTGGCAAGACACAGATCCTGATCGGCACCCAGATGGTGTCAAAGGGACACCATTTCCCCGACGTCGCCCTCGCGGCGGTGCTCGCAGCGGACTCGTACCTCGGGTTCCCGGACTTTCGGGCCGCGGAACGCGGCTACGCGCTGCTCACCCAACTCGCCGGACGGGCCGGCCGCGGCGATCGGCCCGGGCGTTTCGTGATCCAGACGTACCATCCGGACCACTACGCGATACAGGCGTTGCTGAAGGGGGACGACGAGGCCTTCGCCAGCCAGGAGATGCGCTTTCGCCGGATGTTCCACTACCCTCCGTTCACCCGCATGATCCAGATCGTCGTTCGGGACCGGGACCGCGAACGCGGCTGGCGGCGGATCAGTGAGCTGGCGAAGGCCGCGCGAACCAGCAGGATGGCCGCGGGCGTACGCTTTTCCGGTCCCGCGCCGGCACCGCTCGAGCGCCTCAAGGGGAGATGGCGGTTCCAACTCCTGATGCGCTCCAGAAGCGGCGCCGACATCAGGCGGCTGGCCAGCGCGCTGGTGCCGGCACCGGCCGCGGACGTGACCGTCGACGTTGATCCGCAGGATCTCATGTGACGATGGCGGAGCAGGGCAGCGGCCGGCGCGACAAGCCGGCGGAGTGGATCGAGAAGCCCGTGCCCGAGACCACCGCAGCGCTGCTGGCGGCGGGATACGGGGTGCTTGCCGCACCTCTCGCCCGCAGGGGGGTAGCAACGGCCGCGGAGGCCGAGACCTTCCTCCGACCGCATCGCCGCGGTTTCCACGATCCGTTCCTGCTTCTGGGGATGGAGCAGGCGGTGGAACGGGTGACGGCGGTGTGCCGGGATCGCGGCACCGTGGCCGTCGTGGGGGACTACGACGTCGACGGCGTGGCCGCCTGCGCGATGCTCACCGCGGTGCTGCGCGCTCTGGACGCCGAGGTCGTTCCGATCCTTCCGAACCGGCTGACCGAGGGTTACGGCTTTCAGACCGCTCAGGTCGAGAAGGCGCGGCGCGCGCGTGCCTCCCTGATCGTTACGGTGGACTGCGGCACGACCTCGAACGAGGCGGTGAGGGAGGCGATCGAGAGCGGAATGGACGTCGTCGTGACCGATCATCACGTTGCCGGGAGCGACTTTCCGTCCGGTGCAATCCAGGTCAATCCGCACCAGGACGGCTGCAACTACCCCTTCCGCCACCTCTGCGGTGCTGGCCTGGCGTTCAAGCTGGCGCAGGCGGTACTGGGGCGGAGCGGCCGCGAGGAACCGCTGGCTGCCTTGCTGCGGGTCGCGTGCCTGGGAACGATTGCGGACGTGGTGCCCCTGGTGGGCGAGAACCGGGTCATCGCGGCGCTCGGCCTGCAGGCGTTGGCGAAGTCCCGGTCGCCCGGGCTACAGGCCTTGATGCGGGTCGCCCGGATCGAAGGCCCGGTGTCGTCAACGCAAGTCGCGTTTCGGCTGGGACCGAGGCTGAACGCCGCCGGCCGGCTGGCCAGCGCCGATCTGGCTCTCCGTCTGCTCCTGACCCGGGACACGGCCCAGGCCACCCGCCTCGCGGGTGAACTCGATTCTCTGAACCGCAAGCGGCAGGCGGAAGAACGGCGCGTGGTGGAGGAGGCCGGCGAGGCGTTCTCGAGCGAAGGACCAGGGCCGGGGATCCTCATGGCCTGGAGTGAGAACTGGCATCGAGGCGTGGTCGGAATCGCGGCTGGGCGCCTCGCCCGCGAGTTCCATCGCCCTGTCGTCCTGCTGGGAGTCGAGGAGCGGACGGGCACAGGCTCGGGCCGCAGCATTCCCGGTGTCGATCTGCACGGCTTCATGACCGGCTTCCAGGCACGGATGGCGCGGTTCGGGGGACATCCCCAGGCCATCGGCCTGTCGGTTGACGTGTCCGAATTACCAGCTCTCAAGACCGAGATGGAGAGGGCGGCGAACTGGCCGCCCGAACTGCTCGTGCGGCGCCGTGAGTATGAGTTGGACCTCGCTCCGGAAGCGGTGGGGTCGGGGCTGTTCCGCGAACTCGCACAGCTGGAGCCGCATGGCGAGGGGAATCGCCGGCCGCTGATCCGGCTTCGCCCGCTCGAGCGCAGCGGCCCGGTTCGGGAGTTCGGCAGAAACCACGTCAAGCTGCGGGTGAGGCAGGCCGGTAGCGGGAGTCGTAAGTCGAGCCGAACCGTGCACTTGCTCGGCTGGGGCTGGGGCGAACGTCTGGCCGACCTGGACGGGCTGTTCGAAGTGCTCGGGGCGTTGGAATGGGACACTTACGCGGATGGTCCCGTGATCAGGATCGAGGACGCGAGACGTCTTCAGGAGAACGAAGCCGCCGGGGCCAAGTAGACTCCGCGGGTGAGCACCGAGACGCCCCCCGGGTTCGACGAGGCGCCCGCTCAGGACTCCGCCTACCGCCCGGGCAGGCGGAGGGACGCACAGTTCGGCCGGCGGCGGCAACGCCGCACGCGGGTTCTGAGGACGTTTCTGCTCACCCTTCTGATTGCCGGCGTCGGCGGACTGGCCGCGATCTTCATGAGCAGTCGGCAGGATGGCGGCGCCGTGGTCGCCGAGGAGAACGGCGAGGAAGTGACGGGTGCGGAGGAGCCCCCGGTGGCGGACCCGGAGACGGTCCAGCTCAGCGCGGAGCAGTTCGAATCGACGCTCGAGCGTGAAGGCGTGGAGGTGTTCCGGATTCGGGGCGCCCGGACGAGTTCCGACGATCAGGGCAATGCGGTGCTGAAGGAGGTGGAGGTCGACTATCCCCGCGGCGACGATCACTACCGCCTGCGTGCCGATCGGGCCACCTACAACGAGGTCACGCACGCGACCCATCTGGAGGGTGACGTGTCCCTTGAGGGAACCGACGGCCTGGTCGTCGCAACGGACTGGATGGACCTGGCTGAAGGCGGCATGGTGCTGACAGCAGCGGACGACAGTCGGTTCTCGTTCGAAGGCCTCACCGCGGTCGGCGACGGCCTGCGCGTCGACTTCCGCCAGGAGGTGGCCAACCTCAGGAGCGGTGTCACGGTGAGGGGAACCGCGGTGACGAGCGAGATCGTCGAGGCGCCTCGGCCGCTGTCTCTGAGCGCCGAGACGCTTGAGTATCGGTGGCGTGAGCGGCGGATGAGAGCGATCGGCGATGCGGCGATGGAGCTCGGTGAGTCGCGGGCGCCGCTGAGGCTGGCGGCTCCGGCCCTGGAGTATCGGTGGGACGAGGGCATCTTGACCGCCCGGGGCGGAACGACGACGCGGTTCGGCGACCTGAACCTCGCCGCCCGCTCCATAAGGGTCGCCCTGAACGGGGAGTCCGGAGATGCGTTGGCGGCACTGGAGGCCCGAGGCGACATCGTGCTGCAGGCGCCGCAGGCAAACGGCGGGCCCCGGTCAGGGGACAGCGATCCGGAAGTCGAGGGTTCGATGCTGTTTCTGATCGGCGATGCGCTGGATGTGGGCTTCGACTCCGCCCAACTCCCGAGCCAGCTTCTGTTGAGCGGTTCGAACCGGGGAGGTCCGGGCGTGCTGCGGTTCGACTACGGGAATGGCGCCCGGAGACGCCTTCGGGCCCAGGTTCTTGCCTTCACGTTAGTCGACGGCGTACCGGTGGAATTCGAGGCGAGGGGGAGCGTCGTCCTCGACGAGCACGTTCCGGAGCGGAGCCAACCCCTGCGGATGGCCTCGAGCGGCGTCGCCAACGGCCGCTTCGACAGCGACGGCGCTCTGACCGGGCTGGAGCTCGAAGGCAACGTGGAACTGACGGATACGAGTCGGGAGGCCGTCCGCGCGCTCGCGGATCGGGCCGCGATCGATCCGTCGACCAGGCGAGTTGAGTTCTCCGGGCAACCGGGGAAGCTGCTGCTGGCCGAGGGAGAGCTCGAGGCGCCGCACGTGGTGTTCGATCAGGCCGCGGCCTGCTCTGAGGCGAGTGGGGGCGTCACGATCACCCTTCGTGGGACCGACGAAGACGGAAGAGGCGCGTTGCCGCTGGCCGGCGGGGATCCGGCGGACGGCCCGTCCACGATCAAATCGGCGGAAGCCGTGCTATGCGAGGCGGACGGCAGTCTGTTCCGCGGGAATGTCGAGGCGTCCGTCGGGGAGTTCCATCTGGTCGCCGCGCAACTCCGGGTCAGCGCGGACCGCAAACGTCTTCTGGCGAGCGGTGGCGTTCAGACGCGTTGGCGCGCGGCGCCGGCGGTCGTGCCAACGGAGGCCGGCCGTCCGGACGTCGACGTCGCCGCGGAGGAGTGGGTCGTGGCGTCGGAGCGGTTGAGTTTCTCTGAGGACGACGGCGAGTTGCGTTACAGCGGCGGCGCGTCGGCAGCCATGGAAGATCATCGTCTGAACTGCGACGAGTTGACGGTCGAGACGACTGCCGTGGACGGCGATTCGGAGGAGGTCGAGATGCGGGCGCTGTACTGCCTGGGCGACGCTCGACTCGCGGATGCCGCCCAGGATCTCTCCGCCGGTGCGGACCGGGTCGTGTATGTTCTCGCGGAACGAATGATCCGCTTGAGCGGCGACGTCGTCGTTCGCACGGGTGCGGACCTGCTGGGAGGAACGCGCCTGACCTACTGGCTCGACGATGGCCGCTACGAGATGGGGCCGTCCGGCAGCGCGGCTGCCGGAGCCGGCGACCCGTGACCGAACGGCCGGCCTCCAGCCATCGCATCCGTACGCAGGACGTGCGGAAGGTGTACCGGGGACGGCCAGTCGTCCAGGACGTCTCGATCGAGGTCGGCCAGGGCGAAGTCGTCGGTCTGCTGGGTCCGAATGGCGCCGGCAAGACGACGACCTTCTACATGGTCGTCGGCCTGACCCGACCGGATGGCGGCCGCGTGTTCTTCGACGACGTGGACATCACCGACCTTCCCATGTACCTCCGGGCGCAGCAGGGGATCAGCTATCTGCCTCAGGAACCTTCGGTGTTTCGGCGGCTTTCCGTCGAGGGCAATCTCCGGGCGGTGTTCGAGACCCTCGGTCTGGGCCGCGCGGAGCAGCGCCGCCGGATCAACCAGTTGATCGGAGACTTCGACCTTGTCGCTGTCCGCCGCTCCAGGGGGAACCAGATTTCCGGGGGCGAGCGGCGCCGGCTCGAGATCGCCCGCGCGCTTGCGATCAGCCCCAGCTTCGTCCTCCTGGATGAGCCGTTCGCCGGCATCGATCCGATCGCGGTACTCGACATCCAGGCGATCATCCGGCAGCTTCGTGACATGGGCATCGGTGTTCTGATCACGGATCACAACGTGCGGGAGACGCTCAAGATCACGGACCGTGCGTACATCATCAACGACGGCAGAATTCTCCGTACAGGGACGCCGGCGGAACTCTCGGCCGATCCGACCGTCCGCAAGATCTACCTCGGCGCCGAGTTCACCCTCTAGCAAGGTGATAGCGTCACCTTGGCATTGGTTTTGCTGGGGACCGTCGACGCAAGGCCACACGCCAGGCGCGGTGGCGAAGAGTGCGACGGGCTCGGGCTGGATCAGGCCGGCCCCGGTGAACCCCTGCCGTTCGAACCCGATCATGGTGCTGCAACAGAGGCTTTCGCTGAAGCTGGCTCAACGGCTGGTCATGACGCCGGCGTTGCAGCAGGCGATCAAGCTGCTGCAGATGACCCGCCTGGAGTTGGAGGGGGTGCTCAATCAGGAGATCGTTGAGAACCCGGTGCTCGAGGACGGGGTAGAGGAGGAGGAGGAGACCGAGGAGGTAGCCGGCACCGAGGGTAAGGACGGGGCGGACGCCGAGCCTCCCGCCGATACGGCCGAGGAGGCGGCGAGGATGAACGGCGCCGAGGAACAGGCGGCCGACAACACCGAGCCCGCGGAGGAAGACGAGCCCTCGATGGGCGATATCGACCTCGATGCGTACTTCAACGAGTACCTCGGGCCCGACTCGACGGTTGCGAACACCTTCGAGAGCCGGGAGATCTCGCCATTCGAGAACAACCTCAGCCGGGAACCCGACCTCTCCGACCATCTGCTCTGGCAGTTGCGCATGTCCGACACCTCGCCGGCTTTACGGGAGGTCGCCGAACTGATCATCGGCAATCTGGACGCGGACGGATTCCTCCGGGCGTCGGTGGAGGAGATTCGCCTGCTTGGGGCGAAGGAAGGGGAGGCGGCGGCCTACCGCCTGGAGCTCTCCAGGATCCGCGAGATGGAGGAAGCACTGGCCACGCGCCAACAGGACAACGGCGGCGCCCTGTCAGCTTCCGACCAACAGCTCCAGGAGCTGGAGCCTCGTTCGGCCCCGGTCCCCGGATACCGCCTCGAAGGGGTGAAGCGGGCCCTGGAGCTGGTCCGCGGCTTCGACCCGCCGGGCGTCGGTTGGCACACACTCCAGGAGTGTCTTCTGGCGCAACTCGAGGCAAGGGGGACCGCGGACGGCCTGGCGTACCGCATCGTTCGCGAATGCTGGGGACCATTCACCAGGCGGCAGTTCCGGCTCGTCGCCCGGCGTTTGCGCACCCCCCTGGCGGACCTCGAGGCGCCGGTCGAAGAGATCAAGGCACTCGAAACCCGTCCGGGCCGGCAATTCTCGAACGACCGCACGGAGTACGTCGAGCCCGACGTGGTCGCGCTCAAGACCGGCGGCGAGTGGGCCATCCAGTTGAACGACGACGGCCTGCCGAAGCTGCGGATCAGCCGCGCTTACAGGAGAATGTTGCAGCGAATGCAGCAGGACGCCGACCAGACGGAGGCCCGGGACTTTCTCAAGGACAAGATGCGGTCGGCGATGTGGCTCATCAAGAGCCTGGACCAGCGGCAGAGAACGATCTACAAGGTCGCCGAGTCGATTCTGCGGCAGCAGCGGAGGTTCTTCGATCACGGTCTCGACGAGCTGCGGCCCATGGTGCTCCGCGACGTGGCCGACGACATCGGCATGCACGAGTCGACGGTG
This sequence comes from Acidobacteriota bacterium, assembly GCA_011523565.1. GTDB lineage: Bacteria > Acidobacteriota > Thermoanaerobaculia > Multivoradales > Multivoraceae > Multivorans. The sequence goes on along the minus strand of WTGL01000095.1, from coordinate 36,714 downwards.
AGCCGCGTGGTGTCCAACAAGTACATCCATACGCCGCGAGGCCTGTTCCCGATGAAGTTCTTCTTCCATAGCGGCATTGACCGATACCGCGGCGGCGAGATCTCCTCGCTGGCCGTGAAGCGAATGCTGAGCGACCTGATCGGCGAGGAGGACACCCGCAAGCCCCTGTCGGATTCGGCACTGACGCGCGAACTGCAACAGGAGGGCATTAACATCGCCCGGCGAACGGTCGCCAAGTACCGGGACGAACTCGGTATTCCGTCCTCGACCGATCGCAGACGGATCTTCTGAAACGGCCTGAGATGGATCTGGCAAGTCTGGCGAAGCCGCAACTCATCTTCTCCGATGTCGAGGCGAAGAGCCGCGACGGCGCACTGCGGACGCTGACCGAGCGGATCTGCCGTGTGCTCGGCCTCTCGGACCAGGATGCGATCCTGTCCGCACTTCGGGAGCGGGAGGAGCTGGGTTCGACGGCGGTCGGTGGCGGAATGGCGATTCCGCACGGGCGAATCAGTGGTCTGCGGGACATCGTGCTGGCGGTCGCGGTGTCGAAGCGCGGCGTCGACTACGGCGCCGACGACGGCCTTCCGGTCCGGTTCTTCTTCGTTCTGCTCTCACCCCGCGAGAGCGCCGGCCGGCACCTGAAGGCTCTGGCCGCGATTTCCGAATGGGTGAGCAACGGCGGCCGCGAGCGCCTGCGCAAGGTGTCCAGACCGCAGGAGATCTACGAGCTGCTTTGCGCCAACGGGCGTGTCTGAGTCACCAGTCCGCCTGTTTGTGATCACCGGCCTTTCGGGTTCGGGCAAGAGCACGGTGGCCCGATGCTTCGAGGACCTCGGCCATCACTGCATCGACAACCTGCCGCTGCCCCTGCTGAGGCATCTCGTCCGGGAGCCCACCCTCGCCGCGCCGGGGCTGGATCCGATCGTGCTGGTCACCGACCTGCGCACGTCCGGCCTGGCCGAGGAACTGCCGCGCCTCCTCGACGAGGCTGATCCGGACCTGGTCGAGCCGGTGCTGATCTTCCTCGACAGCTCCGACGACGTGCTGGTCCGGCGGTACTCCGAGACCCGCCGCCGGCATCCCCTGACCGGCGAAGGGGAGCGTGTGATCGACGGCATTCGGCGAGAGCGGCAGATGCTGCTGGAGTTGCGGGGGCGGGCCGCGCGTGTGTTCGACACGACCGACTCGACGATCCATGAGCTCCGCGCCGCGATCTACCACGAGTTCGCCTCCAGCGATGCCGGCGGACTCACCGTGAACATCGTCAGCTTCGGGTTCAAGTTCGGCGTACCTGCTGGCGTCGATCTGATGTTCGACGTCCGGTTCCTGCCGAACCCCTATTTCGTCGCCGAACTGCGCGAGAAACCGGGGACCGACCCGGCGGTTCAGGGATTCCTGCATGGCCACGAGGCGTTCGCCCAACTGGTCGACCGGCTGGAGAACCTGCTCTCGTATCTCCTGCCGAGATTCCGGGACGAGAACCGCAGCTACCTGACGGTCGGAATCGGTTGTACGGGTGGACGGCACCGATCGGTCGCCGTCTCGGAGGCCATGGCCGACCGGCTGGCCGCGGACGCCTGGCAGATCCGTTTGCAGCACCGGGACGTGGAGCGCAACCGCTCGGCGGTCGCGGGCGCCTGATGGCCGTCCCCGTGCTCATCGTTTCGCACGGCGAACTCGCCCGGCGCCTGCTCGACTCCGCGCGCACCATCTCCGGGCAGGATCGCGACAACTGTCCGGTGCCGATCTCCGCGCTCTGCATCGATTGGCGCGCCGACGCCGCGGAGGCGACCGGCCTGATCGAAGCCAGGATTCGCCGGCTGGAGGAACAGCACGGAACAGGCGTTCTGATCCTGACCGAGATGTTCGGAAACACGCCTTGCAACAGCGCGCTGCGGGCTTCTGGAACAGCGAACGCCGCGGTAGTGACCGGAGTCAACCTGCCGATGGTGCTGAGCCTCTGCTGTGAAGCGCCGGATCTCGATCTGCCGGATCTGGCCGACTGGATCTGGAGCAATGGACGCCGGAGCATCCAGCTCGCCGCGAGCGGTGCCGTTCGGAAGTCGAAGTGATGGAACGGGTGGTGGAAGTGGTCAACGAACTCGGGCTGCACGCGCGTGCGGCCGCCAGGCTGGTGCAGACGGCCAAGCAGTTCCGGTCCGACGTCGTGCTGCGCGTGGCCGGTCGCGAGACGAAGGCGCGGAGCATTCTGGGCGTTCTCCTGTTGGGGGCCGGGCAGGGCTCCAGGCTGACCGTCCGCTGCGTGGGCGAGGACGAGCAGGCCGCGCTGGCGGCGGTTTGCAACCTGATCGAGACCCGGTTCGGCGAGGAGTCATGAGCCGGACGGACAGCCCGAAACCGGAGGAAGTCCTCCAGGGCGCCGCCGCCGCTCCGGGAGTGGCGATCGGCCCGGCGGTGTGCCTTCGTGGCCACGGCGTGGAGGTCCTGCGCGTACCGATCCAGACGAGCGACCTGGACCGCGAGGTGGAGCGCCTCCGCGCCGCGGTAGGCGCCGTCGAGGCCGAACTCGAGGCCACCGAGAACCGGATCGCCGAGACCTTCGGCAGCGATCTGGCCTCCATCTTTCATGCGCATTCCGTGATCCTGCGGGACTCGTCGTTCGCTCGGCGCATCGACCAGATGATTCGCAGCGATCGGGTCAACGCGGAGTGGGCGGTACAGGCCGTGGCCGACGACCTGGGAGAGAAGTTCGCCCAGGTCAAGAGCCAGCACCTGCGCGAACGGGGCGAGGACCTTCGCGACGTGACCCGTTATCTGCTGAGGGCGCTGGCGGGGAAGAGGTCTTCGCCCGGCATCGGCAAGAACTTCGACCACAGCGTCGTCGTCGTCAGCCATGAGCTAACGCCGGACGAAGTGTTGCGCCTGGGCCGCCGCGGGGCGGTGGGATTCGCGATCGAAGTCGGAGGCGCGAACTCCCATACCGCCATCGTTTCGCGCGCGTTGGACGTACCCCTGGTCACCGGCATCGTCGACATCACGAACCGGGTCGCCGACGATGACCCCGTGATCGTGGACGGTGAGGACGGACGTCTCACCCTGCACCCTACGCCGGAGACGCTCGACCGGTACCGCAACCTTCAGCGCCGGCGACGGCAAAGCGAAGAGGAGCTGTCGAGTGCGGCCCGGGATCTGCCGGCGCGGACCGTCGATGGAGCGGAGGTCGAACTGCTCGCCAACGTCGAGTTGCCGGAAGAACTGGACGACGTGCGGCGCTTCGGCGCTTCCGGGATCGGTCTGTACCGCAGCGAGTTCCTGGTCCTCGACAAGAGTCCCGAGCTGCCTTCCGAGGAGGAGCACCTCGCCGTTGTGCGCCAGCTCCTCGAGGCGCTGGCGCCGCAGCCGGTCGTGGTACGGACCCTGGACCTGGGCGGCGGCAAGGTGGCGCGCGGTCTCGTGCCCCAGGACGAGGAGAACCCGGTGCTGGGTCAGCGGGGCATTCGGCTGACCCTGGCCCGCGCAGACGTCTTCCGGACCCAGTTGCGCGCACTGTTCCAGGCGGCATCCTTCGGCAACCTGCGCATCCTGGCGCCGATGGTGACCGCGGTCGAGGAGATCCGGGCGTTGCGACGTCTCTGCGACGAGGTTTGCGCCGAGCTCGATGCCGAGGGCGCGGCGTACCGGAGGGACGTTCAACTCGGCGCCATGGTGGAGGTACCAGCGGCTGTTCTGATCGCCCGCCAGCTTGCCGCGGAGGTCGACTTCCTGTCCATCGGAACGAACGACCTGATCCAGTACACCCTGGCCGTCGATCGCACGAACGAGCACGTTGCGGACCTCTACCAACCGCTGCATCCGGCGGTCTTGAGCATGGTCCAGCTCGTTGTCGAGGCGGGCCGGAGGCAACAGGTTCCGGTGGCGATCTGCGGCGAAATCGCGGCCAGCCCGGAGTGCGTGCCGCTCCTGCTGGGGCTGGGCCTGAGGCAGCTCTCGATGAGTCCGCGGGGGATCCCGAGGGTCAAGGAGGTCGTGCGTTCGCTCGACATCTGCGACGCCGAGGAACTCGCGCGCCGGTGTGTCGCCGCATCGACCGCCGAGGAGGTGGGGGACCTGCTCGGCGCTTCAGGCGCCATGGCTGCGCACCACCGGGTGCCGGTGCGGGTCGGGTAGTAGTCTCCGCTCCGTGGAGCGGTTCTATATCGAGACCTGGGGCTGCCAGATGAACGAGCTGGACAGCCAGCGCATGGCGGGCCAGATGATGCAGCAGGGCCTGCTGCCGACACGGGAGTTGAAGCAGGCGGATCTGATCCTGCTGAACTCCTGCTCGGTACGCGAGAAGGCCGCTCAGAAGTCCTACTCCCGGCTGGGGGAGTACCGGCTGCTGAAGCGCGAACGGCCGAGCCTCCGGATCGGCTTCTGCGGCTGTGTCGCGCAGCAGGAGGGTGAAGAAGCCCTGCGGCGCAACCCCGACATCGACTTCGTCGTCGGTACCGGCCGGGTCGGCGAAATCGGATCGGTGATCGAGCGCAGCCGGCGCGGTGAGCGTGTGCTGGCGGTCGGGTTTCCCGAAGAACGGACGTACGACTTCGAGGCCGTCAGCCGGGACACGGTCCACAAGGGGATGGTCACGATCATCGAGGGCTGCAACAAGCGCTGCACGTTCTGCGTGGTGCCGAACACCCGTGGTCCTGAGCAGTGTCGGCCGATGGCGGAGATTCTGCGCGAGATCGAGCACCTCATCGAGTACGGCTTCGTCGAGGTGGAGCTGCTGGGCCAGACGGTGAACCACTGGCGCGAGCCGTCACCGCCCCTCGGAAGCGGCCGGACTCTGGACTTTGCCGACCTGCTGAACGAGGTGGCGGTGCTGCCGGGACTGAAGCGGCTGCGGTTCGTGACGTCCTACCCGCGCGACTTCACCGACGAGATGGTGGCCGCCGTCGCCAGCCACCCCAACATCTCGCCGTACCTGCACCTGCCGGTGCAATCGGGCTCGAACCGCGTCCTGCGGCGGATGGGGCGCGGCTACACGGTGGAGGAGTATCTCGGTCTGGTCGCCCGGCTTCGTGCCGCCCGCGACGGGTTGGCGCTGTCCACGGACCTGATTGTCGGTTTTCCGGGGGAAACCGACGAGGACTTCCGGCGCACCCTGGACCTGGTCGAGACCGTGCGTTTCGCCTCCGTGTTCGCCTTCAAGTACAGCCCCAGACCGAACACCGCCGCCATTCGGCTGCCCGCGGCGGACGAGGTTCCCCGAGCAGTCGCCGACGAGCGGCTCCAGCGCGTCTTCGCCGCCCAGTCGGTCATCCAGCGCGAGCTGAACGAGGAATTGGTGGGAAGGAAGTTCGACCTTCTGGTCACCGGCTGGAGCAGGCGTCCCGGTCATCAGGCCGGGCGAACCGACTGTCACCGGATCGTCCACTTCCCGGTCGACGGCGAGCCGGTGAGGGCCGGGGCATTGACGCGGATTCGGACTCTCGAGGCCTACGACCACTCGCTGCTCGGCGAGTTGGTGGATGGTCTGGCGTAGGATGCCCGGCATGACGACGGACGGCGGCAGGAACCCGGGGGCAGGTGAGACCACCGTGGATCGGAAGATCCCGGCGGAGGTTCACGGCCTGATGATGGAGCCGAACTCCAACCAGCCGATCGTCATCCTGCGGTTGCAGGAGAAGGACGCGAAGGAGAGTTCCGTCGTCCCGATCTGGATCGGCATCTTCGAGGCCGGAGCGATTCAACTCGCCATCGAGGGCAAGGACCCGGGCCGGCCGATGACCCACGACCTGCTGAAGAACGCGCTGGACCTGGTCGGCGCCGAAGTGATCGAGGTCGTCGTCCGCGCGATCGAGGGCAACACCTTCCTGGCGGTGGTCGAACTCGTCGAACGGAGCGGCGAACACCGCCTTCTCGACGCGAGGCCGAGCGACGCGATCGCGCTCGCCCTCCGCGCCGGGGCGCCGCTCTTCGTGCGACAGTCGGTGGCTGATCTCGCCCGCGTCAGGCAGCGCGTGAAGAAGAAGGGGGAGGCGAGCGAGGCGCCAACGGCCGGCATGGACGAGGAGAAGATGAAGGAATGGCTCGAGGAGCTCGACCCCAAGACCCTCGGCAAGTACGAGATGTAGGTGGTGTAGCCGGGGACGCTTCGTGAAGATCGTTCCTCTATCCCTGATCGAGCCGGACCCGGACCAGCCTAGACGGCGGCTCGAAGGCCTGGAGGAGTTGACGGCCTCGATTCGTACGAAGGGCGTCCTGGAGCCGATCCTGGCGCGACCGCTTCTGCCGGCAGGCGCCGGTGACTTCGGACGGCGAAGGTATCGGATCATCTCCGGTGAGAGGCGCTTCCGCGCCGCCCAGCGTGCCGGGATCGGCGAGATTCCCCTGATCGAGATGGACGTGTCGCGCAGCGAGGCCCTCGAGATCGCGCTGGTGGAGAACCTCCAGCGGGTCGACCTGACCCCGTTCGAGGAGGCTGAAGGGCTGAATGCCCTGGTCGAGCAGCACGGCTACACCCACGAGCAGGTCGCCGCCGCTGTCGGACGCTCGCGGGTCAGCGTGACCGAGTCGCTGGCCTTGCTCCGACTGCCTCGGGCCGTGCGCGAACGGGCCAACGCGCTCGGGATCTCGGCCAGGAAGTCGATCCTCCTGGAGGTCCTGAAGCTGTCGTCCGAGAGCGAGATGCTCGAAATGCTCGAGCGCATCGCCGAACTCGACCTCAAACGCGCCCAGGTCCGAGACGAGGTCCGGGAGCGTCGATCCGCCGGACAGTCTGACCACGACCCGGCGACGCAGGCGACGGAAACCACGGACGAAGGGGCCCAGGATCCGAAACCGCACGTGTTCCGCTTCCAGGCCTCGGACGAGCGCTACAGCGTGTCCCTGACCTTCCGGCAGAGCATCGTCGAGGAGAGCGATCTGATCGCCGCTCTCGAGCAGGTTCTGGCGGCGCTCCGGCGCGAGCGGGACCGGACGCCGGTTCTCTAGGGGTTACGCCCCCGGACGGTTCGCGAGTCCGCCTGGCGGTATGCCGCGTCTGATAATGTCCATTATGTAAACTCCAGTCACTTGAGCACGCCCCGGGGCCTCGCGCGACGAAGACGCGTTTCCGGCGCTTGACGGCTGCCAGGGCCGCGGATCGGTCAGAATCGGGATGGGAAGGTCCCGATGTTCCGTCTCCTCGACCGCTACATCCTGCGCGAAACGGTTGGTCCACTGAGCCTGGGCCTGCTCGTGTTCACGTTTCTCGCGCTGTTGCAGGAACTCTTCCAGATGGCGGAGCTGATCATCGAGCGAGATGTCGAGGTGCGGGTCGTGCTCGAGCTGCTCGCCTACACCCTGCCACAGATCATCGTCCTGACGATTCCGATGGCGTTCCTGTTCGCGATCCTGCTGGCCGTCGGCCGGATGGCCGCTGACAGCGAACTGGTGGCCATGCGGGCCTCGGGGATCAGCCTGTTCTCGATCTACCGGCCGATCCTGGTCATGAGTCTGCTGCTGGCGGCTGTAACGACGTACTTGATGACCGTGACCCTGCCGGCCGGCAACAAGGCGACGCTCGAACTGCAACTGGCGATCCTGAAGAGGAGCGTGAACCAGCAGGTCAAGCCCAGGGTCTTCTACGACGGCCTCCAGGGGCGTGTGCTGTACGTCTTCGAGGCGCAGGAGAACGAGGACGGCTGGCGCGGCGTGTTCCTCGCCGACGCGGTTCCGGGGCCCGAGCAGCAGGTGATCGTCGGCGAGACCGGGCGAATCAACCTCACACCCGGGAACGATCGCCCTCCGGTGCTCATGTTCGGCGTGGCGGACGTGCATGAAGTGGACACGAACGATCCCAGCACCTATCGGCTGCAGCGTCTGCGAGACGCGAACATCGCGATCGAGGACCATCTCTTCCGGCACAACGAAGGGCTGGTGCTGGCCAAGGGAGTGCGCTCAATGACCCTCTCGGAACTGGTTGAGCACGCCAGGCAACCGGGACGTCCGGACGAACGCAACAAGGCCCTGGTCGAGATCCACAAGAAGTTCGCGATTCCCGCCGCCTGCCTCGTGTTCGGCCTCTACGGGATTCCCCTCGGCTTCCGGAACCGCCGCACCGGGCGCTCCTCCGGATTCCTGATCTCGGTGACGATGTTCCTCTTCTACTACGTCATGCTCGGCAACGGCGAGGAAGCCGCCGTCAACGGGCAGCTCCCTCCCTGGTTGGCCATGTGGGCGCCGAACCTCCTCCTCGTCGTTCTGGGCACGTTTCTCCTCTGGCGCAGAAACCGCGACAAGAGCCTCATGATCGGCGCGGTCGACCGCTACCTCCGCGAGCACCTCTGGCGCCGCATCCTGCGCTTGGGTCGGCGGAGACAGATCAGGGGCCGCCGCAAGCGTGCGCTGGAGGATCGTCTCGCGCGCGCCCAGACCCAGTCGCTCGCGGCCGGCAGCTCCCCCACCCGACCCCGGTTCCGCTTGCGGATCGAACCCCTGAGCCTGCGCTTCCCCGGCGTCATGGACCGCTACATCTTCGGCGTCTTCCTGCGCGTCTTCCTGATTGCCGTCATCGCGGCCCTCGCCATCTACATCGTGTCCGACTTCACCCAGCTCATCGACGAGATGTTCGAGCACGACGTTCCATCGAGCGTCTTCGCCGTCTACTATCCCTATCTCTCGCTGCAGATCTTCTACGACGTGGCACCGGTCCTCGTCCTGGTGACGACTCTGGTCACCTTCGGCCTCCTGTCGCAGCGCAACGAGGTCGTGGCCGCCAAGGCGCTCGGTTTCAGCCTGTTCCGGCTGGCGATGCCGGCCCTGGTCGCGGCGGCCGCGATCGCGCTGCTCAGCGCGGCTCTCGAGAACTCGGTGCTGCCGGCTTCCAACGCCAAGGTCGCGGAGTTGTACGACCGGATCCGAGGCCATGAGGGACCGATCAAGAGCTACCAGGGGGCCGACCGGCAGTGGCGCTATGCCCAGGACGATGCCGGCGGCGGCTACATCTACAACTATCGCCACTACGACGCGGCCAGGCGCACGCTGCAGCGCCTGCAGGTGTTTCGCTTCGACCCCGAGCACCGTCTGATCGGTCGCCTGTACGCCGCCACGGCCCGCTACGTGCAGCCAGGCGAAGACGACCCCGGAGGTTGGCAACTGGTCGATGCCTGGGTGCGGGACTTCGACGGTCTCGCGATCACCAACAGCAACCGCTTCGCAGGCCCTCAACCGGTCGATCTGCCCGAGGAACCGGAGTTCTTCGACACCGAGATCAAGTACGCCGACCAGATGAACCGCCGCGAACTCAAACTGTACGTGGAAGACCTGGTGGCGGCCGGCAACTCCGTGCCGGAACTTCAGATGCAACTCCACAACAAGACCGCGCTGCCCGTCGTGTGTCTGGTGATGGGTCTGGTTGCCCTGCCCTTCGCCTTCCGGCTCGGCCGCCAGGGGGCGCTCTACGGAATCGGCATCTCCATCATGCTCGGCATCGTGTACTACACCGTGATCAGCGTGTTCGTGACCCTCGGTCAGTCGGAGGCACTACCTCCCGTGATCGCTGCATGGAGCCCGAACGCGCTGTTTGGAACGCTCGCGCTCTACCTGTTCCTGGGCGTGAGGACCTGAGCGCCGCGTTAGCTACGCGACGGCACGACGCAGGGTCGCGGCGCGGTCGGTGCGCTCCCAGGGGAACTCGGCTCGACCGAAGTGGCCGTAGGCCGCCGTCTTGAGATAGCGCGGCTTTCGCAGGTCCAGCGCCTCGATGATGCTCTGCGGCTCGAGCGCGAACTCGCCGCGCACCAGTTCCTCGAGTAGCCGGTCCGAGAGTCCGTCCTGTACGGTGCCGAAGGAGTCGATATGCACCGAGACGGGTTCCGCCACTCCAATCGCGTACGCCAACTGGATCTCGAGGCGGTCGGCCATGCCGGCGGCGACGAGGTTCTTCGCGATGTAGCGCGCCATGTAGCTCGCCGAGCGGTCCACCTTTGTCGGATCCTTGCCAGAAAAGGCTCCGCCGCCGTGGTGGCCGACCCCCCCGTAGGTGTCCACGATGATCTTCCGGCCTGTGAGCCCGCAGTCTCCCTGCGGACCGCCGACCTCGAACCGGCCAGTCGGATTGACGAGGAGTTTCGTCTCTTGCGTGCCGTTCTCGTGATACAGGTCGGCAGGCATCGTCGGCCGGACCACGCGTTCCCGTACGAACCCGCGGATCTCGTCCATGCCAACGCCCGGCGCATGCTGTGTCGAAACGACGATCGTGTGCGCGCGTAGTGGTTCCCCGTGCTGGTCGTACTCCACCGTGACCTGGGATTTGCCGTCCGGCCGCAGCCACTCAGCCTCGCCCTCGCGCCGCGCCTCGGCGAGGCGCCGCGTCAGGCGATGCGCAAGGACGATGGGCAATGGCATGAGTTCCGCGGTTTCGCGGCACGCATAGCCGAACATCAATCCCTGATCGCCCGCGCCG
>WTGL01000095.1:8374-26311 GCA_011523565.1 Acidobacteriota bacterium | reverse complement strand
CGGGATGACCCTCGGTCACCGACTCGGACGTGAACAGACGCCGTATTCCACTTGTACCGGTGCGCATCGGCAGCGAACCATACCAACTTCATCGGCTCCGGTCTCGTCCACCCTCCACCTCGAGTGACTGCGTAACATCTCGGTGATGATCCGCAGCCGCAACAACCCCCAGGTACGCACCATGCGGCGGCTGCGAAACGCCCACGCGAGACGGCGCATCCATCTGCTCCTGCTCGAGGGCCCGCACCTGGCCGAGGCCGGCGCCGAGGCCGGCCTCGAGTTCCACCATCTCCTGGTGACGCCCGAGTTTCGTGCGGCCCATGCCGAGCTGATCCAGCGGCTGGAAGGCCGTTCAGGAACCGCGGCCACCCCGGTCGAAGCCGACAGGCTGCACGAACAGGCCGACTCCGACGCTCCCCAGGGCATCGCGGCCATCGCCGGCCCGCCACCCGGCTGGCGTTCCGCACGCGCCGTGGAACCCGAAACCCTCGTTCTCCCTCCCGGCCTTCACGTCTACCTCGACGGCATCCAGGACCCCGGCAACCTGGGGGCCATCGCCCGCTCCACCGAAGCCGCCGGCGCCGCTTCCCTGCTCCTCGCCCCCGGCACCGCCCGCCCCAACCAGCCCCGCGCCCTGCGCGCCTCCGCCGGCAGCCTGCTCCGACTGCCCGTGTGGACCGAGGTCGAAGTCGATCGGCTCCCGCCAGAAGTTCCGTTGTTTGCCCTGACAGGGCACCGCGCCAGGAAGGACACTCCTCCGACCAAGTTGCTCTTCACCGCCGACGATTCCGAACCCGACCTGCTTGCCGAGCTCATCTCCACCGATGCGATCTTGGCCGTGGGAAGCGAAAGCAAAGGTCTCTCCGGTCTGGTTCTCGACCGCGCGGAAGCACTGCTATCGATTCCGACCGCTCCTGCCGTCGAGTCTCTTAACGCAGCGGTGGCTGCATCCCTGGCTCTGTTCGAACTGCAACGGCTGCGCCATTCGAAGTAGCCCTGGTAGGGCGGCATCGTCCAGCCGGGTCGGGAGCGCGGGGACGGTTCCCAGGTGGCTCGGAGCGAGCGACCCCCGGCGACACTTCGGCAATCGTCGCCGTACCGGAGCGAGCGGAGTGCAGTGAGCGCCGACTTCTCATCATCCGCAGTAAGCGCGAACGGCACCAGGGAACCGTCCCCGCGCTTCCGGCCCGGCGGGTGATTCAAGACCTCCGGCGGGCGGCGCGCTCGTTCAGCAGGCGGGTCAGCGCCGGCGCGACTTCGTGCAGGTCGCCGACGATGCCGTAGTGGGCGACGCTGAAGATCGGCGCCTCGGGATCCTTGTTGATCGCGACGATGACCCTCGATCCGCTCATGCCCATCAGGTGCTGGATCGAGCCGGATACTCCGAGCGCCACGTAGAGGCTCGGGGCGACGGTGTGCCCGCTCGAGCCGACCTGGTGTTCACGCGGCAGCCAGCCGTTGTCGACCACCGGTCTGCTGGCGCCGAGTTCGGCGCCAAGCGCCGAGGCGAGGTCCGCCGCTACCGAAACCTGGTCCGCCCCACCGACGCCTCTGCCCGCGGTCACGATCCGTTCGGCTCCGGCCAGGTCGACGCCACCGGCACCCGCCGCCTCGCGCCCCAGAATCTGCCGTTCGTGCGAACGTTCCATGTCGGCCGGCAGACAGACATCGACGACGCGCGTGGGCGACGCCGGCGGCTCGTCGCTCCCGAAGGCGCCACTCTGCAGCGTCGCGACGACGGTACGCGCTCTCGGCCGAACCTCGGCCTGCAGCTTTGCCTGCAGGATCGCGCGGCGAAAGCGAAGGCCCCCGCCTTCGGCTTCCCGGCCCGCTCCGCAGATCGACGGGATATAGGCGGCGCCGAGCTGCACGGCGAGGAGCGGTGCGAACTCGGCGACCTGGTAGGTATGCGGCAGGAGGACGATCGTCCTCCGCTCTCGTTCCTCGCCGCGCTCCCCCGCGATCAGAGCGCTCAGGGCCTCGGCGTAGATCCCCGGCGAGTAGGGCCCCAGTCGTTCCTCGTCCAGCCTGGCGAGCCGCAGGTCCGGTCCGAGAGCCGGCCCGCAGACGCGCACCTCGCGAGAACCGGCCTCCGAGCCCGCGTTCTGCACCATCCAGACCACCGTGTCCGCGCCACTCAAAGCAGCGCCTCCCGTTCCAGGTGCGCGATGAGTTCTGCCGCTGCCGCCTCGGGGGAAGCGTTGTCGATCAGCAATCCACCGCCGCCGGTCGGAGGAAGACGGATCGCCGTCGTCTCGATTCCAGCGCCGGCCTTCCCCACCGACTCCGGATCGAGGCCGAGGCTCGAAGAGTCCATGCGCTCCAGCGGCTTCCTGCGGGCTTGCAGCGTGCCGCGCAGGGAGGCGAAGCGGGGCTTGTTGATTCCCGCCTGCACCGCGAGCACGGCCGGCAACTCCAGACGGAGGACTTCGTTCATCCCGGCCTCCAGTTCCCGGAGGACGCGTACCGAGCGGTGCTCCCTCTCCAGGTCGACCGCCATCACCAACCAGGCGTAGGGACGACCCAGCACCTGCGCGAGGACGGCCGGGGTCGCGGCTTGTCCCAGATCGTCCGACTGGGCGCCCGCAATCACCAGATCGCATTCCTCGCGGCGCAGGGCCGCCGCCAACGCACGACCGTCGGCCAGCGCGTCACCGCCCTGGAACCCGTCGTCCAGGAGATGCACGGCCCGGTCGGCGCCCAGCGCGAGTGCCTTGCGCAGGGCTTCCTCGACCCGGGCGGGTCCGAGACTGAACGCGACGAGTTCCGGTCGCCCGCCGCCGGCCTGCTCGGCAGCTTCGATCAGCAGCAGGGCCTCTTCGAGCGCGCAGAGATCGCAGCTCGAGATGACCCAGTTCACATCGCGATCGTCGACATGACGGCCGGAGTCGGCGATCCGCGGGTGGGCATCGGTGTCCGGTACCTGTTTGATGCAGACGCCGATTCTCAATCCCCATTCCCCCGTTTGCCGGCGCGGCAGCATACCGCCACCCTGGCCCCTTCGGCGTGTCGGTCCTGAGGGCTCGACCGTCCCTCTCGCCTGCGTCCGGTCCCCGCCCGAAGATCCGAAGGCATAGACCCTTGGCTATCTGTCTGATAGTTTCTCGTGGCGGTGCCTGCGTTCGCCATTCCGATCGCTACCCTGATGGCCACGGGTGACTCGGCGGTCGTGCACTTCTTCCTACGGTCGGGGCCGGTGGCGAAGATCGTGCTCGGGATCCTGGTCCTGATGTCGCTGTCTTCCTGGTACGTGCTGCTGCAACGCCTGATGCTCTTCCGGCGCACCTCCCGCCAGAACCAGGGCTTCCTCGGCGTCTTCCGCAAGGCCGCCCGCTTCAGCGACATCGGCAAGGCGGCGTCCAACCACCGCGCATCGTCCCTGGTCGGGCTGTTCCAGGCCGGCTACCTCGAGATCGATACCCAGATCAAGGCCCTGAAGGAGCCGCGCGGAGACGAGGAGACCTTCAGGCTCCAGTCCCTCATGGGGCTCGAGCGGACCCTCCGCAGGGCCGCCAACGTCGAACTTCGCGTCCTCGCCCGGAACACGTCCTGGTTGGCGACCACCGCCGCCGCGGCGCCCTTCATCGGCCTGTTCGGCACGGTCTGGGGAATCATGATCGCCTTCAACGACATCGGAGCCTCCGGTACGGCGACGATCACGGCGGTGGCCCCGGGCATCGCCGAAGCGCTGGTCAACACGGCCGCGGGCCTGGTGGCGGCGATCCCGGCGCTGGTCGGGTACAACTACCTCGCCACGAGGCTTCGCCAGCTCCGCGCGGAAATGGACGACTTCACGCTCGAGTTCCTGAATCTGGCCGAGCGCAACTTCGGTTGACGGGCTGAACAGGAGTCGGAGATGGCCTTTTTCCAGGACGCCGACAGCGATGACTCGGTCCTCGCGGACATCAACGTGACGCCTCTGGTGGACGTGATGCTGGTGCTCCTGATCATCTTCATGATCGCCACGCCCATGCTCCACCAGGGCGTCGAGGTGACCCTGCCGGAGATGGAATCGCCTTCCACCCTGGCCGTTCGGGACGAAGATCCGATGATCCTGACGGTGGCGCAGAACGATCTTGTCTACATCAAGGACGAACCGGTGGCCACCCCGCTGCTCGTTGAACGCCTGCTGCCCCAACTGGACCTGCGCGACTACGAGGCGGTATTCGTCAAGGGCGATGCCGAAGTGCCGTACGGAAGAATCATCCATGTCCTCGACGTTCTTGAACGTGCGGACATTCATCGCGTCGCCCTCGTCGTGCAACCGGAAGATCAAGGTCCCTAGCGGCCGCCGTCACGGAGCCTCAGCCAGGTGCGGAGCCGGAATGTCCCCACGCCTCCAGTCGAGCGGGCACTCGAGCGCCGGATGCGCCGCGAAGCGGGCCTGAACCGGCCCTGCCTCGTCCTGTCCCTGACCCTGCATCTCGCTGTGCTTGGAGCGATTCTCTTCGGGCCCGGCCTGTTCGCCGAGCGAACCTACCTCGAGCCGAGGACGGTTGAAATCGTGCAACTCGCGACGATCCGGCCCAAGCCGATCCCGGTGACGCCACCCCCGGAGGAGGAGCCGCCGCCCGCGCCGGAGCCGGAACCCGAACCGGAACCACCGCCGGACGTACCCGTGCTCGCGGAAGAGAAGCCCGAAGAGCCGGAACCCGAGCCGGAGCCGCCGCCTCCCCCACCCGAACCGGAGCCGGAACCGCGGCCGATGCTGGAGCGCCCCTTCCAGCGCACCCGCACAGTGGACGACTCCCTGACCGGGAGCGACGACGCCGAAGCGCCCGTCGTCGGTTACGACAGCGAGGACTTCACCTACGCCTACTACACGACACGGCTCGTCGCCGCGATCAGGGCCCGCTGGACCCGACCTCCCATCGAGGGCGTCGAAGCCCTCGTTCGGTTCCGCATCGCGAGCGACGGCACCGTGACCGAACTCGAACTGATCGAGTCATCGGGCGTTGCCCGGTTCGACAACGCCGGCCTGCGGGCCATCGAGTTGGCCTCTCCGGTGCCGCCGCTGCCGCGCGGTTTCCACAAGCCGAGTCTCGGCGTGACGATGAGGATCAGATGACGATGCCACGCTTCAGCGAACCGACTCGGCCGCCCCGGGTTGCCTGGGTTGCCGTCGCGGCCGCCATCCTCTTCGTGGCGCTGTCCCTGGCCGCACAGGAGGAAGTGGAGACCCCGCCACCGGCCGAGCAACTGCCTTCCGACGTCGAAGTGGACCTTGTCCCCGAAGGGAGCGTGCGCCTCAATCTGGCCCTGCCCCGTTCCGTGCGTCCTCCGGATGCCGGCCCCGAGTTCCTCGATGCGATGAGCGAAGTGGAACGGACGCTCCGGGAGGATCTGGCATTCACCCAGCTCTTCGACGTCCAGGGCCCGGAAGTCCTTTCCGCGGTTCGCCTCAGCGGCGACAGGGCCAGGGACCTCGAGCAGTATCGCGCCTACGGCAACGAGGTGGCGCTGATCACCGAGTTCCAGGTGAACGGCGAGGAACTCATCCTCGAGGGGCGCGTGTACGACCTGGCGAGCGGTCAGTTCATTCTGGGCAAACGCTTCAATGGGGGAATCGACCTCGCCCGGCGCTTCGCCCACGCAATGTCCGACGAGATCGTCCTCTACTTCACCGGCCGCCGCGGCATCGCGCTGACGGCCATCGCGTTCGTTTCGGACCGGGAGTCCCAGGGAAGCAAGGAGATCTTCCTGATGGACTACGACGGTCACGCTCAGCGGCGGATCACCGGACACATCTCGACGAGCCTCTCGCCGGTCTGGGCGCGGGACGGCAGCGGGCTGGTCTATCTCTCCTACTTCGAGGGACGACCGGGCGTCTACTGGGCCGATCTGGTGACCGGCAGGAAGACGCCGATCGTCGCCGAAGAGCAGCCCGCCTACTCGCCCAGCCTCTGCCCGGACGCCGATACCGTCCTCTTCGCCCGCCCGCTCCGCACAAACCGCCAGAACATGGAACTCTTCGTTCTCTCGCGCAGCGGCGGCGCTCCCCGTCAGCTCACCAGATCGAGCCGCATCGACACGAACCCGGAGTGCTCGCCTGACGGCACGCGAATCGCCTTCACCTCGAGCCGCTCCGGCACCCCGCAGATCTACGTGATGGGCATCGATGGCACGAACGTGCAGCGGGTGACCTACGAGGGTCGCTACAACGAGGGCGCGTCCTGGCATCCGGACGGCAGTCGGCTCGTCTATTCGCGCCGCGCCCAGCGCGGGGACCGTCACGACATCGCGGTCGTCGACCTGGTGACCCGCGCTGATCAAGTCCTGACGACAGGTCCCGGAAGTCACGAAAACCCGTCCTTCTCGCCCAACGGAGAGTGGATCGCCTTCGATTCCCGCCGCCCTGGCGGTCGCCGGCACATCTACATCATGAGCCAGGACGGGAGATACAGCCGCCGGGTCACCACCCGCGGCAACAACTCCCACCCCTCCTGGTCGGACTACTTCGACTGATTCGACCAAGTCCAACTCCGGGAAGCGGTTGCCGCTACCGCCTCACTTTGGTACTGTTTCAGCGTTCTCAGCAAACCCAGGTTTCAGGTTCGAGGAGAAGTCCCGGTATGTCGGCCTCAAGGTTCCCCGCATTCATCCTCTCGGCTCTTCTGCTGCTGGCCGTTGGCGCCTGCAAGAAGGCGGAGCCCGAGCCCCCAGCGCCACCGCCTCCGCCGCCGCAGGTCGAGCCCGAGCCACCGCCCGAGCCGGTTCCGCCGCCGCCGGAGCCGCCGGTCGTACCCGAGTACGTGTCGCCCTGGTCGGAGGACATCGTCGAGGCCAACAGGCAGATCCACGAGAAGGGTCTCCTCGGCGACGTCTACTTCGAGTTCGACAAGTCGACGCTGACCGACGAGACGCGCAGTCAACTTGGCAAGAACGCCGACTTCCTGAAGAGCGAGGATGGCGAGTACCTCGTGATCACGATCGAGGGCCACTGCGACGAGCGCGGCACGAACGACTACAACCTCGCGCTCGGCGATCGCAGGTCCAACGCCGCACGGGACTACCTCCTGTCGCTAGGCATCGCCGGCGATCGTCTCAGGACGATCAGCTATGGCGAGGAGCGCCCGCAGTGCGAAGAGTCGAACGAGGACTGCTGGCAGTTGAACCGTCGCGCCTACTTCCGGGTCACCGACTTCAGTTGACCCGGGACGGCGCCTGAGGCGCCGGCAGGTCACTGCACCCCGCAAGCCGCAAGACGCCTCGCCGATAGCCGCGGTTGTGAGCATGCGGCGGCAAGGAGTCACCGGTTCCAGCCGCCGGCCGGCCGGTCAATCGCTTGGCCTGCGGACGGCGGCCTCTTCGGTGTTGGTGTTACTGACTCTGGCCTGCGCCTCCTCGTCGACCCAGTTGGCGGAACTGGAGACCGGCCTCGCGGCGGTGGAACGGCGGTTGGACGATTTCCGATCGCAAACCCCCACGCGGGACGATCTGGCGAGGGTCGTTCAGGCCCTGGAACGTCAGGCCGACAGTGAGGTGACCGCGAACGCGGATCTCAAGGAGGACCTGCGGCAGATCCTCTCCGATCTCGAATCGCTGCGAACCCTCGTCCAGGAACAACGCCAGCTCCTCAACGCTTCGGTGGAGCGCCTCGAGCAGACAGGTACCGACGTGGCCGTGATCCAGGGCCGGCTCGAACGCCAGGAGGAGTACCTTCTGGCCCTCGATCAGGTGCTGGCGGACATCCGGGCGGCGTCGGCGCCGGAGCGGGTCGAGCCGAAGACGCTCTACAACGCCGCGTACCGGGACTACTCCGAGGGCAGGTACGAGCGCGCCATCTCCGGCTTCCGCCGCTACCTCGACACGTTCCCGGACGGCGCCGACGCGGGCAGCGCCCAGTACTGGCTCGGCGAGTCCCACCTGGGCCAGGGGCAGTATCGCGCAGCGATCGAAGAGTTGAAGCTGGTCCGGGACAATTACCCGGAGAGCGACAAGGTCGCGAGTTCCATGCTGCGGATCGGGGTGGCCCTGAACGAGCTGGGCGAACGCGACCTCGCGGTCGAGATGTTCGACCGGGTTCGAAGCACGTATCCCGGCACCGACGAAGCGATCCTGGCGCTCCAGCAACTCGACAACCAGGGCGTCGAGCAGTAGACTGCGCCGCCGGCGGCGCCGGGTCCCGAGCCGTCCGGGAACACGAACGAGTCGAGGCGAGAGAAGACGATATGGCGAACAGTAAGCAGGCAGAGAAGCGGATCCGGCAGTCCCGTGTCCGAAGGGACCGCAACCGCGCCGCGATGTCGAAGCTCCGTACCTCGGTCAAGGCGCTGCGGACGGCCGCCGACACCGACGTGGAGCAGGCCCGGGAACTGCTTCCCGGCACATTGAGCCTGATCGACGTCACGGCGCAGAAGGGCGTGATCCACGCGAACGCGGCCGCACGCCGGAAGTCGAGACTCACCCGACTCGTGAATCGCCGCGCCGAGGCCGCCGACGCGACGGAAGCGGCTGCGGAGTGATCCGGACGGGTTGGCGCCCACGGCCAGCCCCGCTCAGAACAGCCCTTCTCAGAAGCCCTCGAGCAGGTCCGTGACCATCGTGTCGGCGAACCGTTCGGCGCTCTCTTCGATGGCGATGTTCTCGCGGTCGAAGAAATCGCTGTCGGCGCTCTCGACCGGGTAGCTCTCCTTGAACTGGTAGCGGTCGTTCGCCCAGATCACTTCCACCTCTTCCCCGTCCGGCGGCGTGCCGCTGCGGCTGAAGGACACGTCGACGACGATCGTGAGTTCGTACTCCTGGGCGCGGCCGTCGTTCGTGAAGGTGATGGGCGCGACCCGGAGGGCCGTGACGGCGCCCCGAATGACGGCGTCCGACTCCGCCTCCGTGGAGACGAGTTCGAACCGGCGACGGGTAACGAGTTCGTCCGCGATCGCCTGGGTCAGGAACTGCTCCACCTCCACCCGATCTGTCTCGTTTTCGAACGGCTGCAGGAACACCTGTTGCACGTCTTCCGGGATGTTGGAGGCCCGCCCGACGAGGGTGTAGCCGCAACCGGCCAGCAGAAGCGCCGCCATCAGGGCCCACGCCCCACGGAAGTACTTCGGACACGCGTTGGGCATGGGTGTCAGCGTAGCAGTCGACACCTGGTTCGCCCCGCCCTCAACCTCCGGACGGGAGAGTCTCAGCGGTACGGATCCGGGTCCAGAGTCGTACGCAATGCGTCGAGGATCCCGTTGACGAAGCGGCCGGATTGCTCCGAACCGAACTTCTTGGCCAGTTCGATTGCTTCGTCGATCACGACGACCGCGGGCACGTCGGGCTGAAAGCGCATCTCGTAGACGGCCAGCCGAAGGACGTTCCGGTCGACCACCGGCATCCTCTCCAGTCTCCAGTTGTCCGCCTGGTCCGCGACCAGCCGATCGATGGACTCCTGGTGGGCGAGACTGCCTTCAACGAGTGTGCGGGCATAGTCGAGCGCCAGCTCCGAGGCCCGTGGGCTGACGCCGGCGTCCGCGGTCTCGGCGCGGAATGCGTGGACGTCGAATGCCCTGAACAGTTGGGTTGGCTCCGAATCCCCCAGTTCCCGTTGATAGAGCATCTGCAGCGCCATTTCCCGGGCCTGCCGGCGTTTGCCACCGGTCCGTCGAGACCGGCCACCACCGCTTGGAAGCTCGGCTTCGGCCGAAGGAGCTGCGCCGCCCTTCGTCACGACTTGAGCGACCGCAGCAGATTGGCCATTGCGAGCGCCGCTTCGGCGGCCTCCTCGCCCTTGTTGCCCACCTTGCCACCGGCGCGCTCGGCGGCCTGCATGGCGTCATCGCACGTGAGAACGCCGAACCCGACCGGAATTCCCGTCCGCGCGGTGACCCGGGCGCATCCTGCCGCGCACTCGTTGCAGATGAATTCGAAGTGCGGGGTCTCACCGCGGATCACCGCACCCAACGCCACGAGCGCATCCACCTTTCCGCTGCCGGCAAGGGCATCGAGCGCAGCCGGTATCTCCCAGGCGCCGGGAACGCGGACCAGCAGAAGGTCGTCAGCCGCGGCCCCGCGGGAAAGCAGGAACTCGCGGGCGCCCTCGACGAGGCGTTCGACGATGAGGCCGTTGAAGCGCGCCGCTACCAGGCCGAACCTGACACCGGCCGCGTCGGAAGCGGTCTTCATGTCGGGACTGGCGGCGGACCGGCTGCGACGAGAACTGCGTCAGATGGTCGGGACGGCGAGATTCGAACTCGCGACCCCCTGAACCCCATTCAGGTACGCTACCAGACTGCGCCACGTCCCGACCGAGGGGCATTCTCTATCCATTCGCGGCCCCTTGCAACAGGTGCCGTGCGACAGCCCCGGTTCCACGAGGCGGTCAGTCGTCCTCGACTCCCACTTCGGGCTTGAGTTCGGAGGCAAGCTGACGAGCCTGCGCAACGAGCGCCGCCACACCGCCCTCGAGTTTCTCGACCCGCCGGGTCAGTACCCCTATCTCCCCGATGTCGGAGAGTCCCGGATCGGCCGAAGAGACCGCTGGCGCCGTCTCCGCTTTCTCGCCCGCGGCTCGTTCGGCCTCTTCGGCTTCCGCGTCGCCTTTCGGCGCCTGTTGGGCAGGCGCCTCGCCATTGTCGGCCGGTGCCTCGGTCACGATGAGTGGCCGCCCGCGAACACCGCCCTCCTCGAGTTCGGAGGCGAGCTTCTTCTTGGCGCTGGCGATCGTGTAGCCCTCGTCGTACAGGAGTTCCTTGATCCGGCGAATCGTCTCCACGTCGTCGGCGTCATAGTCCCGCCGGCCCCCCGCGCCCTTCTTCGAAGCGAGAACAGGGAACTCGGTTTGCCAGTAGCGCAGCACATAGGGCTGGATATCCAGCACCCGGCATACGTCAGCGAGCTTGTACTGCTGCTTTGGGGAAATGACCGGTCTCCCGGCTGATCGGCGATCGCTCGCCAAGTGCCGCCCGAGGGGCGGCGCCCGGCTCCCTGGAGTCCGAAGGACGGGTTGGAGACTATACGAAGAACTCCGGAGATCAGCGGGGTCGGAGTTGCCGTCCCGGTCAGCCGGGAACCGGTTCTGCTTCGCCGCGCCGTTCCCTGACCACGATGCGGAGCGGAACGCCCTCGAGATCGAACGCTCTCCGAAGCTGGTTCTCGAGGTACTTGCGGTAGGTGTCGCCCCGCTTCAGGCGCCGGTTGGCGAAGAGCAGGAACGTCGGGGGTGTCTCGTTCACCTGAGCCGCGTAGAAGAAGCGCCACGGTCTACCCCGCTCGGCAGGCGGCTGGTGACGGTCTACGATGCGGCGCGTCACCCGGTTCAGTTCCGAGGTAGGCACGCGTAACCGGTGACGTGTCCGGACCCGGTCGAGAGCGGGAAGGATGCCGCCGACGCCTCGTCCCGTCAGCGCGGAGACGTTGACGCGGGCCGGCTTCGCGAAGAGTTCCGCCATGCGCTCCCAGCCCGCTTCGAGCCGCTCCCTGCTCTCTTCGTCCAGGAGATCCCACTTGTTGCACGCGACGACGGTTGACCGACCTGCCTGCCACGCCGCATCGCCGATGGCCAGATCGCCGGTGGTGATTCCATGGCTGGCGTCCACCACGAGGACCACGAGCTCGGACCGCTCGATCTGCCTCTGGGCAAACATCACGGCCAGTTCCTCCGGGGCGTCGTGGACCCGGGAACGGCGCCGGATTCCGGCGGTATCGACCAGCAGGTAGTCGGGGCCCTCGGTGCGCACCAGCAAGCTGTCGATCGGATCTCTCGTCGTTCCGGCGGTCGGCGATACCAGGGTCCGCTCCGTGCCCAGCAGCCGGTTGATCAGTGAGGACTTTCCGACGTTGGGTCGACCCACGACCGCGACGCCCGGGGCCTCGGGTTCCGCCGCAGGAGCCGCATCGGGGAGATGCGTGGCAACCTCTTCATGCAGTGATCCGAGGCCCGCGCCGTGTTCGGCGGAGACGAGAACGAGTCCGTCGGCGCCCAGGGCGTAGAACTCCTGGTAGCCCTCCCGGGCGGCCCGCGTATCCGACTTGTTAACCACGACGATGATCGGTCGGCCATGGCCGCGGAGCCGCTCCATGACCTGCTCGTCGGCCGCGGCCAGTCCGTCCCTGCCGTCGACGACCAGCAGCAGGACATCGCTCTCCTCGATCGCGAACTCGACCTGGGCGTTCAGGCCGAGCGGGTCGTCGCCCGGCACCAGGCCACCGGTGTCGATCAGTTCGACGATGCCCCGGTTCTCGAGCTCGAAGCGTCCAACCAGCCGGTCCCGGGTCACGCCGGGGCTTCCGTGGACGATCGCCTGCCGGCGGCCGATCAGCCGGTTGAACAGCGTCGACTTGCCGACATTGGGGCGACCGACGATCGCGATCGCGGCTGGCACGGGAGGCTCGCGTCAGGACTCGAACTGGTACTCGATGCGGCGGTCGATCACCATCCAGCCCTCGTCGCGCCTCTTGAACTGGTACCGAACCCGGTAGCGATCCGTGGCCGTCGCGAGGAGCTGTTCGGTGCCGCTGGCCAGCGACTGAATGTCCCAGACCTCCAGGGTCGTCACCGCCGCGTTCGAGTAGCGCCAGACATCGATCCTCTCGATCTCGAAGCTCTTGAGTGTGGGCCGCAGGGTGCGGCTCTCACCCATCTCCAGTTCGTAGACCCGCCTTCTGACCGTCTCGATCTCCTTGGGCACAGCGCAACACGCCAGCGAATCGAAGTCCCCCTCCGCGTAGGCCGCGCCGAGCTTCGGCAGGTAGTCCGTCAGAACGGCTTCGATCGCCTGCCGGTCCTCGTCGCTTGCCCCCTCCTGCCCGGTCTCGCCGCAGGCGGCGAGACCAAGGCATGCCAGGGCCAGCAACAGGCCGAAGGCCGTCCGAGCGGGGGCACCGCCGGCACGTACTCGACGATGAAGTGAGCTGTTCATGCAGCAAGCCTAACAGTCCGATATGGGGTTACAATCCGCTTCGGCCGACGGCCACCGCGAAAGTGGCGGAATTGGTAGACGCGCAAGATTCAGGATCTTGTGGTAGCAATACCGTGGGGGTTCGAGTCCCCCCTTTCGCACCAGAGCCAGTCACCCGGTTCTCATCCGTAGAACGTCAGGGCACTGTCGCCGTAACGCTTGCCCCCGGTAGGGCGCAGCGGGCCCGCCGTGCTCGGCGAGTGCCGCCGGCTCGAGTGCTCCAGCACCACCTCTCCACCGACCGCCATCTGGCCGGCGACCGCGACCAGCAGGTCCTCGATCCCTCCCGCATCGTACGGCGGATCAACGAAGGCCAGATCGAAGACGGCTTGCCTCGCGGTGGCGCGGCCCAGGCCCTCCGGGAGCCGGGCTCGCCGAATGGACAGCCCGTCCGCCCCGAGGCGCTCCCGGTTCGCCTCCATACACGCCAGGGCCCGCCGATCGCAGTCGATGGCCACGGCTTCCGCGGCTCCCCGGGACAGCGCCTCGAGCGCTACGCAGCCTGAACCGGCGAAGAGTTCGAGGAAGCGGCAGCAAAGAACGCGATCTCCCCAGTGAGAGAACAGAGCTTCGCGAACACGGGCCTGCGTTGGACGCGTGTCGGGCGGCGTCCGGAGACGACGACCGCGCCAGCGGCCACCCAGCAACTTCACTTCCCCGGAGCGAAGTGCCGCGCGACCGGGGGAAGTCCTCATCCGTCGCCTGGCGCAGATGCCGAAGGATGGCGGTAGGCGACCCTGCCACCCACGATCGTGTAGATCACCTCGGTACCGGGAATCTCCTCCTCGGGCACGGTCATGACATCGCGGGACAGAACCGTCACGTCCGCGAGCTTCCCGACTTCCAGGCTTCCCTTCCGGTCCTCTTCGAAGGCCGAGTACGCCGCGTCGAGCGTGTAGGAACGGAGCGCCTCCTCCCGGGTCATCCGCTCGTGCTCCTGGAACACCTCGCCGTTCGCCATCCGGCGGCTCACCGCGGCATGAAAGGAGGCGATCGGATCGATGTCCTCTACGGGGGCGTCGGTACCGTTCGTCACCAAGGCCCCGGAGTCGATCAGCTTCCGCCACACGTAGGCGCCCTCCGCGGAGCGCTGATCGCCGAGCCGGTCCGGCACCCAGGGGCCGTCCGACGTGCAGTGGACCGCCTGCATCGAGGCGATGACGCCCAACTCGGCAAAGCGCGGAACGTCGTCGCGGTGCAGATGCTGGGCGTGCTCGATGCGCCAGCGCCGCTCCCGGTCGCCGGCAAGGGCTCGTTCGAACAGGTCGAGAGTCTCGCGGTTCGCGCGGTCGCCGATCGCGTGAACGCAGAGCTGGAAGTCGTGCTCCCGGGCCAACCGGGCGGTCTCTTCAAGGACGTCGAGGCTCGTCGTGTTCAGGCCGCTGGACTGCGGAAGATCCTCGTAGGGCTCCAGCAGCCAGGCGCCGTGCGAACCCAGGGCGCCATCCATGAACTGCTTGATCGCCCGCACGGTCAGAAAACCGTCACCGCGATCGATCATCCGATAGCGGCCCAGGGACTCGGCCAGAGATTCGTTGCCCTCCCCGACCATGACCCACAGCCGCAAGGGAAGGAACCCCTGGTCCGCCATCTGTCGATAGACATCGATCAGCGTAAAACTCGACCCGGCATCCTGAAAACTGGTGATGCCCTTGGCCAGGCACTCCTCCGCCGCGATGCTCACTACACGCCGGGCGTGGTTCCACTCCAGCGTTTGTTCGCGCAGGCCCGCCACCAGGTTCTCCGCCGTTTCCCTCAGCGCGCCGGTCGGCTGGCCCGCCGCGTCGCGCACGATCTCGCCTCCCTCAGGATCGGGCGTCGCCCCGTCGATGCCGGCGAGTGCCATCGCACGGGCATTGACGAAGGCCATATGGCCGCTGGCGTGGGTCAGCAGGACCGGATGGTCCGGCGAAACGGCGCTCAGGGTGTGATGAACGGGCAGGCCCTGCACGTTCGGATCCGGGATCTGCGTCCACTTCGACTGGTGCCAGCCGCGTCCCAGAATCCAGGTCCCCGGGGGGATGTCCTCGACTGCCGCCGCCACCTGGGCGACGATCTCGTCCCAGGATGCCGCTGATTCGAGCGCCAACTGGAGCTTCGACTCGCCGAGGCCCCAGAAGTGTCCGTGTCCCTCGATCAGACCCGGTACCGCCAGACGGCCTTCCAGAGCGAGGACCTCCGTATCGGGTCCGATCCAGCTCCTGGCCGCGTCGTCGGCGCCGACGAACACGATGCGGCCATCCCTGGCGGCCAGGGCCTCGGCTTCGGCCGGCGCTCGCTCCGGATCCTCGCTCAGGGTGACCAACCGGCCGCCCAGAAGCACCAGGTCCGCCGACTCTGGCGTCGGATCACCGCAGCCAGCGACAAGAAGTACCGCCAGCGCCGCGAACGATGCGGCGTATCCGGTCCCGGCCGAACGCGGAGTCGTCCCGCCGGAATGCGAAGCGTCTGTCCGACGCAGCGTACGCGCTGGCGACCTCGTCATCCCGCGGGAATGCGCAGCGTCTGACCCACGACGATCAGGCTGCCCCGTAGCCCGTTGGCCTGACGGATCCTGGCGGCCGAGGTGCGGAACGTGCGCGCCAGTTGACTCAGCGTGTCACCCCGCTGGACCTTGTAGAGCACTTCCCCACCGGTCGACGGAATCACCAGACGCTGCCCGGCATGAATCAAGTCGGGTCGGCGCAGTTCGTTCGCGGCGGCAAGGACCTTGACGGACGTACCGTACTTCCTGGCGATGCGGTTCAGCGATTCACCCCTCCTGACGACGTGGACCGTGGTCTCTGGCGCCTGCTCCCGGTTGTCCGTCACCTGTGGCGTCGTAGCCTCGGGCTCGCGCGTTCCAGGCCCCTCGAGGGCGGCCAGGCGAGCCGGTGGCGGCGCCGAGCGACCCGTACCGCGCTGCGGAATCCGCAGCCGCTGGCCGACATAGATGCGGTCCGCCCTGGGCAGGCGATTCGCTCTCTGGAGTTCGGCCACACTGGAGCCGAACCGGCGCGCGATGCCGCCCAACGTGTCTCCGCGCCGGACCCGATAGCCGAACGCGGCCTGACGGTCGGGCTTGCGATCCATCGGCAACTCGGCATAGGCGCGCTCGAATGCCCCGCCCATGCCGTCCGGCACCCGCAACGGGTAGCGCGGCGGCACCAGGAGGGAGCCAGCGAGGACGGTACGGTCCAGAGCCGGATTGAGTTCCGCCAGCCGATCGATCTCCACGCCGGTCGCCGTCGCCAGATCCGTCAGCGCGACGTAGCGATCACGCCTGGCGACGTCGAAGCGAATCTCGGGAAAGGGCTCGACGTTCGGAAAGTGACGCTCGCGCTCGGAGTAGGAAATCACCGCCGCGATGAACTCGGCGTAGAAGTTGCGGGAAGCGAAGCCGAAGGTCCGCGACCTGTACTTCTCCACCACCACGCCGATATCCCGGGTCCCCAGCCGGCGCACAGCCCGCGCCATGCCGCCGGCGCCGTGGTTGTAGGCGGTCAGAGCGAGCGGCCAGACCTCGAGCGATTCGTAGTCCCGCCGCAGTTTCCGCGCAGCCCCCGCGGCAGCCAGGAGCACGTCGGAACGGGCGTCGACCGCTTCGTCCATCTGAAGAAAAGCCCGGCCGGTCGAGGCCGTGAACTGCCAGGCGCCGGAAGCGCCGACCTTCGACCGCGCCCGGTAGTTGAACATCGACTCGACGAACGGGAGGCAGCGGATCTCCGCCGGCAGGCCGTACTCCGCCAGCGTCCTTTCGATGCCCGGCATGAACATGCCCGAGATCTCGATGGCCTCCTCGAAGCGATTCCGCAGGCCCCGCTGGCCGCGGACCATTCCCGCCGCCCGCCGGTACTTCGACCTGCCGCCCTCCACATGCTCCATCCGTGTCGGTATCGACCGCAGATCGGCCGGGATGCTCGTCACCGGCCGTCCCGCCGCGAGATCCCGAAGAGCCTTGGAGACGCGGCTCACCTCGCCTCGCACCCGTTTGATCCGGGCGCGGTCGATCTGCAACTCCGACGCGCCCACCGTGCGCAGGTCGCTCATGTCGACCACGCTGTAGATGACGTCGAGGTGCCGCTCGTCGTGAAGGACGACCTGGTCGCTGGTGTAGGTCGTGAAGACCTTCTGCCAGAACTCCACGGCCGCTTCGAGGTTCTTCGGCACCGGAAACAGAACCGGATCGATCGCGGCGTGGTAACGCTCCTGGGCCTGGAGACCCGGCGCCGCGAGTGTGATGAGAGCGCCGCAGAGCAGCGCGGGAATCCCGAACTTACGACTACAGGATTTGATCATGAGAGCCGTATCTTACTGAGAAACAAGGACTTGTACAGCACTTCGATGCCCGGAGCGACCTCGGTCAAGGGCAGCGAATACTCAGTAGCGGTAGTCGTCCCGCTTGTAGGGACCGCCCTTCTCAACGCCGATGTACTCCGCCTGCTCCTCGGTCAACTCGGTCAGGCGGACGCCCAGGTGATCGAGATGCAGGCGCGCGACCTCCTCGTCCAGCCGTCGCGGCAGCAGGGTCACCTTCCGCTCCCGCTCCGGGCCTCCGCGGTGCAGGTCGATCTGGGCGAGCACCTGGTTGGCGAAGGAGGTCGACATGACGAAGCTCGGGTGACCGGTCGCGCAACCGAGGTTCAGCAGCCGCCCTTCGGCCAGGATGAGCAGGCTACGGCCGTCGGGGCGAATCCACTCGTCCACCTGGTCCTTGATGTTCCGGCTGCGGATACCCGGGATGCGCTTCAGCCCGGCGATGTCGATCTCGTTGTCGAAGTGGCCGATGTTCCCGACGACGGCCTTGTCCTTCATCCGGGCCATCAGTTCCGCCGTGATCACGGACCGGTTGCCGGTACAGGTGACGAAGATGTCGGCCGTCTCGACCACATCTTCGAGACGGG
Organism: Acidobacteriota bacterium; assembly: GCA_011523565.1. GTDB lineage: Bacteria > Acidobacteriota > Thermoanaerobaculia > Multivoradales > Multivoraceae > Multivorans. The sequence continues at coordinate 8,544 of WTGL01000095.1, read as the reverse complement.
CCACCTCGTATCCCTCCATCGCGGCCTGCAGCGCGCAGATCGGATCGATCTCGGTGACGATCACCCGGCAGCCCTGACCACGCAGCGACTGGGCGCTGCCCTTGCCGACCTCGCCGTAGCCGCAGACGACCGCCGACTTGCCGCCGAGCATCACGTCCGTGGCGCGGTTC
>WTGL01000095.1:480-8364 GCA_011523565.1 Acidobacteriota bacterium | reverse complement strand
GTGCCGGCAACCGTAGATGTTGTCGAACTTGGACTTGGTGACCGAGTCGTTCACATTGACCGCCGGGCAGAGGAGCGCACCCTCTTCCTCCAGTTCGTAGAGGCGGTGAACACCCGTGGTCGTCTCCTCGCTGATTCCCTGAAGGCCGCCGGCCATGCGGCTGAAATAGTCCGCGTCCCAGGTCCGTACCCGGCGGATCAACTCGAGAATGACGCCCCATTCCTCGGGCTCCGCGTTGGGATCGAACTCAGGCACCGCATTCTGCTGCTCGTACTCCACGCCCCGATGGATGAGAAGCGTCGCATCGCCCCCGTCGTCGACGATCAGAGTCGGACCGCTCTCGTTGGGCCAGTCCAACGCGCGGAGCGTGCACCACCAGTACTCGGGCAGGGTCTCGCCCTTCCAGGCGAATACCGAAACGCCCTTCGGATCCTCCGGCGTGCCGCCCGACCCCGGCCGGCCGACAACCACCGCGGCGGCCGCCTCGTCCTGCGTCGAGAAGATGTTGCAGGACGCCCAGCGCACCTCGGCGCCCAAGTCGACCAGGGTCTCGATCAGTACGGCCGTCTGCACCGTCATGTGCAAGCTGCCGGTGATCCGGGCGCCGGCAAGGGGCTGCTCCGACCGGTAGCGCCGCCGGAGCTCCATCAGTCCCGGCATCTCGTGTTCGGCCAGTTCGATCTGCCGCCGGCCGGCGTCGGCCAGGGACAGATCGGCGACCGCGAAGTCCATGCCGCTCGAAGCCGGAAACAACTCCGACGCGCTCAGCCCCCCGCGTTCCCCGACCACCGGGTCCGTTTCGATCCGCCTATCCACAACCGTCATCGTCGCACACCTCCAGGAACTCGAACAGCGCCAGTCCGGGTGGATCCTCAGGCTTCAGGGGCGCTGCTGTCAACCGATGAAGGCGCGATCCCGATCGCCTCGGCCAGCAACTCGTACGAACGCACCCGGGCTTCGTAGCTGGGACAGATCGTCAGCACGACCAGTTCATCCACTCCCAGCCTCCCCGCCAACTCCTCCGCCCGCTCCCGCACCGCATTGGGCGATCCGATCAGGCTACGGGCCTGCATCTTCTCCCTGACAACGAGGTCGCGCTCCGTGAACTCGTACCGTTCCGCCTCCTCGAGGCTGGGGAAGGGCCCCGGGCGCCCCTGAGTCAGCCGGATCCACCACAGGAAGCGGCTGAGGGACTGGCGCCTCGCCTCCTCGTCCGTTGCCGCGACCATCGCGCTGATGCCGACACTCGCCTGCGGTTCGGGGTGTCGCTCGGAGGGCCGGTACTCGCTGCGGTACAAATCGAGCGCGGCTTCGGCCTCCCGGGGCTGAATGAAGTGGGCGAAACTGTAGGGACAACCGAACCAGGCGGCAAACCGGGCGGAACCGAGGCTGGAACCGAGCAGCCAGACCTCCGGCTGGGTGTCGCCCTTGGGCATGGCGCGAATCCCGTTGAGGCGCTCATCCTCGTGGCCGCGGCCGAGATACCCGAGCAGGTGGCCCACCTGCTCGGGGTAGTGCTGGATTCCCAGTCGTCCCGGACCGTGTGCGAGCACACGAGCGGTCAGACGATCCGAGCCCGGAGCGCGGCCTACTCCCAAGTCGATGCGGCCCGGATACAGGGTCTCGAGCATTCGGAATACCTCGGCCACCTTGAGGGCGCTGTAGTGACTCAGCATCACGCCGCCTGAACCGACCCGCATCCGCTTGGTCGCCGCTGCCACCTGCCCGATCAGGGCCTCCGGTGCGGCGCAGGCCAGGGACTCCGAGTTGTGGTGCTCGGCCAGCCAGTAACGCCGGTAGCCGAGCCGATCCGCGGCCTGCGCCAGTTTCACCGCCTCCAGCACGGCATCGGCCGCGGTGGCGCCCGCCCGTATCGGGCACTGGTCCAGCACGCTCAGCGTCAGGGCCGGCGGGGACTGTGGGGCGTCCGGTTTGCGGCTGGAGTCCGTTCCGCTCGCCGCCACTCAATAGGCCTCGGAACGCCGGAAACGCTCCACCACCCTGCCGTTCTCGCGCTCGGCCCGTGCAAGCAGGCGGGCCGCGACCTCCTTCTTCTGCTCGTCGACGATGCTGGGGTCGTAGCGATCGACGAGGGAACCGAACTGGCTGATGTGGGCCGCCGATGCGCGCGCCTTCTTCTCGGCCACATCCGTGATGTCGACCGTGTAGTTCGGGTTGGCGCTGTAGTAGAAGAAGACGAGCGGCACGCTCCACGCCTCGAAGCCCTCCGCCTCCAGTTCCGGGAAGTACAGCCTCCAGCGCGCGGCCCGGATCGCGTCGACGGTGATGATCGCTCCCGAGCGGTGATCCGACTTGTGGTACTGCTCGTAGGGCGACCCGGGGTCGACCGAGAACAGGGCATGGGGCGTGAAGCGCCTGATCTCGCGCGCGACCTGCCTCGTCAGCGCGCGCCGGTCGACGTACTCCAGCATCCCGTCGTCGTGCCCGAGCCAGTGGATGTTCTCCTTCGGGATGCCCAGGATGCGGCAGGCTTCCTCCTCCTCGGCCCGCCGGATCGCCTTCAGCCGGTCCTTCGTCATCTCCGGATCCCGTGAGCCGGCGTTGTCCGTCGTGTAGATGACGACCTGAATCTCGTTGCCGTTTGCGGCGAGCATCGCCAGCGTGCCGCCCGAAGTGAACGTCTCGTCGTCGGGGTGGGGGGTGACGACCAGGATCCGTCGCCCGGACCACTCCTCGATCCGGTCCGGACCTTCGTACACCGGATCGGGGCGGGACACCTGCGCCGGGGCCGGAAGCGACACGGCGGTGACGGTCACGTAGACGGTCAGGAGGAACGCTCCTGGCAGGGAGGGAAGCACCCGGTTCGTGGTGCTCCTACCTGCCCGCAACATCGGCGCAGTATAGTGAACGCATGGCCTTCGAGGGTCAGGCGCTTTCCTTGGCCACGGTTCTGGCGGCCGGCTCGATGCTGGCCACGGCCGAGGTGCAGGGCCAGCAGCGCGGCAGCGTGGATCCGCCCGCGGCGACGATCGTCGAAGAGTTGACGGTCAATGTCGTCAACATCGATGTTCACGTCACCGACCGCGGCGGCAGACCGATCTCGGACCTCTCGATCGACGACTTCGAGGTGTTCGAAGAGGGCGAGCCGGTCGAGATCACGAACTTCCTGAGCGCATCCGCGCGCGACGATCGAACTTGGACCGAGGGCGACGCGCTGAGGGGCCTGGAGGTCCCGGACATGCCTCTGATGGTGGCCCTCTACATCGACCGCTATCGCACGAGCCAGGGCAACCTGCTCAGGATCGAGGACGACCTGGGTGCCTTCCTGGGCCGCCGCGGGGCCCGGGACGGGGCCGGTGTGCGCTTCATGCTCGCGACCGGCGATCCGGAGCTGAACGTCCGCGTGCCGTTCACGGTCGACGCCGCCGAACTGACCGAGGCGCTCAACGAGCTGCGATCGGAGCCCCGAGCCCTCGCCCATGACGACGAGATCCTGCGCGGCCAGATTCTCCGCGAGATGCGTCTCACCTACGAGGTGTGCGCCCAGCCCCCTTCGAGCCCGAACAACCCGGGCTGCGAGCCCTGCGTCGATCAGTGGCCCAGCCTCCTCGGCTCGGCCAACCAGTATGCCGCAGCCATGCAGTCCAGGAGCGGACCCTCGCTGTCCGCGCTGGGTGAGCTGGTGACGGCCCTCGGAGGCCTGCCGGGGCCGAAGGCGCTGATCTACGTGAGCGATGGGCTGCCTCAGCGACCAGGCGCGGACTTCTACCACTATCTCAGTGAGATCTGTCCCGACCGGCAGTCTGAGACGGACGCCCTCGAACGCGCCTGGGACGACACGACGCTCTTCAACCAGTTCAGCGCCTTCAGCAACGCCAACCGCGTCACGATCTATCCGGTCGATGCCGCCGGGATTCGACCGCCCTCGTCCGTCGATACGAGCCTCGCCGGCGGTCTGGGCGATCTGGCCGGTGAGGGAACCGGGGCCTACAACCTGTCGACGGTTCTCGTGCCGAGCCGAAGGAATGACCGGGTCCGGGTCGACAACCTGCAGGCGACGCTGAGTCTGCTCGCCGACGAGACCGGCGGCCGCGCCGTATTCAACCAGGCACGCCCGGCGGAGGCCCTGGAGGAGATTGCGGCCGACTTCGGTTCGTACTACTCCCTGGGCTACAGCGCGCCCCCAGGCGGCCGCCATCGCATCCGCCAGATCGATGTCCGCCTTGCGAATTCCAGAAAGGGATGGCAGGTGCGCTACCGGCGCTCCTACATCCTGAAGTCCCAGGAGCAGCGCCTGGCGGACCGCCTGTTTGCCGCGCTCAAGCTGGACGAGCAGGATAATCCCCTGGACGTTGACGTGACGTTCGGAGAGGTCACTCCGGCAAGCGAATCCCCAGCGGTCACCCTTCCGGTCGAAGTGCACGTTCCCGCATCCGCGGTCACGCTCCTGCCCGGACCTTCCGGGCCGACGGGGGCGTTGCGGATCTTCCTGGTCGCGGAGAGCGAGAACGGCGAGCGCACTTCGATGCGCCAGAAGACGCTCACCCTGGGCCAGACTCAGCTACCGCCGCCCGAGGAGAGCGCCGTCGTCGTGGTGAACGTCGATCTGCCGCCGGGCAGGTTCGACGTCGCTGTCGGAGTCCGGGACGAAGCTTCCGGCCGCGGCAGCTATCTCGTCAGAGACATCGCGCTGCCCTGAAACGCTCCCGGCATCCGGTTCCGAACGGGTGGCCTCATCGGCCCCGGCCGGCCCGGAAGGCCTCGACATCCTCGGCGCTGGTCAGCACGTCCAGGCCCGTGTAGATCGGGTCCTCGACCGCGCCCCCGCGCACGAGTTCCAACAGCACCTCCATCGACCGGTAGCCCATGGCGTAGGGCCGCTGCCCCACCTGTCCGTGGCTCAGCCCCTCGGCCAGCAAGTCCAACTGCATCGGCAGAACGTCGGCGCCGATGATCACGAGGTCCTTCGCATCGATCCGGTCCCGGTATGGCTCCACCGCTTGCCGGTAGGCCTGGTCGACGAACTGCGGAAAGCCGCCCGTGATCGAGAACACGTCCAGGTCCGGCTCGGAGGCGAGCACGTCGGCCATCTGCTGCACCGCCAGAGGAAAGTCGTCGTTCGTGTACAGCGGGCAGGCGTCGACTTCCGTCCAACCGTTGTCACTCTCGAGCCGCATACCGGGCGGTGCGTCGGACTCGACTCCGGCCAGCGTGTCCCGGAGCCCCTGCATCCGCTCGTTGTGGTTCATCGCCGCGGCGCCGCCGGACTGGATGCACAGGCTGCCTCCTTCCGGCTTCAGCTCCTGCAGCAGCCGGGCCTGTTCGACACCCATGGCGCGGTTCTCGGTGCCGACGTAGGTCGTACGAAACCCCGCGTCTTCAGCCAGCAGATCGGAGTCCCAGGTGATCACGGGGATCCCGGCTTCGCGTGCCCGCGCGAGCGCGCGCGCCATCGCGGTTGCGTTCGACGGCGACACCGCCAGACCGTCCACCCTGCGGGTGATCAGGTCCTCGACCACCTGGATCTGGTCGGCTTCGGTGTGTTCGCTGGGACCGATGTACAGGCAATCGACGCTTTCGAGGTCGGCGGCTGCCTGCATGCAGCCGTCGCGAGCGAAGTCGAAGAACGGATTGTTCATCGCCTTCGGTACCAGGGCGAAGGTGTAGCCGGTCTCCTCCTGCGCACAGCCTGCAAGAGACATCGCCAGGACCGCCGCGGCAACCGAGGTCAGGCATGACGGACGCACATCGCGACCGCTCCTTCGTCCCGTCGTCACACTCACCTGCTCCTTCGTCCCGGTGGAGAAACCGCCTGCGGCACCGCCGCCGAACCGGTCATGCCACTCCAGGGCGCCCTGTACGCCGGATCCGCTCGACCAGCATAGCCGCGATGATCGACCCCCCAATGAAGGCCCCCTGCCAGTACGGGTCCACACCCAGCAGCAGCAGGCTGTTGCGGATCAGTTCGATCAGTGCCGCGCCCGCTACGGCGCCGAACGCGCCGCCCTCCCCGCCCATCAGGTTGGCGCCGCCGATCACCGCCGAGGCGATGACGCGCAGTTCGTAGTTCTGGCCCAGCGCGTTCGTCACCGCCCCCAGCCAACCGACCATCAGGATCGCCGACACTCCGGCGAGCAGGGAACAGAGGACGTAGACCGTGAGCTTGACCCGGGCAACGGGCACGCCCGCCAGCCGGGTCGAATCCTCGTTGCCGCCGACCGCCAGCACATGCCGCGCCAACCGGCTGTACCGGAACCAGGCGGCAGCGCAGAGCGCGGCAACGAGAAGCAGCCAGACGGGGTTCGCGACTCCCAGAAACCGGCCGCCTCCCAGGGTGAGCAGCAGCTCCTCGTCGGGACCGAAGTCGTGGATCATTCTGTTGTTCGAGATCACGAGGGCCAGCGACCGCGCGATGCTCAGCATGCCGAGCGTGACCACGAAGGGCGACAAGCGGAGGTAGCCGACCAGTGCACCGTTGACGAGTCCGCAGAGCAGAGCGCAGCCGAGTCCGGCCGCCGCCGCCACGATCAGCGGCTGACCCGACGCCAGAACGAGACCCGTGACGATCCCCACGAGCCCCATCACCGAGCCGACCGAAAGGTCGATGCCGCCGGTCGCAATGACCGCTGTCTGCCCGAGGGCGATCAGGCCGATGAACGCGAAGTTGCGACTGATGTTGAAGATGTTGTCGGCGCTCGCGAACGGCTCGGAGACCAGGCTCATCACGCCGGCGAGAGCTGCGACGGTCAGCATCACCCACAGCGACTGCGGCGCTCGGCGGAGGCCCTTCACGCGGCTTCGATCGCACCGGTGATCAGCGCGGTGACCTCCTCCGGCGACGACTCGGCGCTCGCCTTGTCCGCCACCTTCCGCCCTCTTCGCAGCACGACGACGCGGTCCGCGACCGCGAAGACGTCCGACATCCGGTGGGAAACCAGGAGCACCGACACTCCCTGGTCGCGCAGGCTGCGAATGAGTTCCAGCACTTCGGCGATCTGGCGTACGCTAATCGCGGCGGTCGGCTCGTCCAGCAGCATGAGACGGGGCGCGCTGAGCCGGGCCCGGGCCAGTGCCGTGGCCTGCCGCTGCCCTCCCGACATCCTGCGTACGAGATCGTCCGGACGGGTGTCGGAACCGAGTTCGTCGAACAACTCGGCGGACCTGTTCCGCATCGCGCCGTGATCCAGCACCGGCAGGATCCCGAACAGCCTGCGGTGCAATTCCCGGCCCAGAAACACGTTTGCCGTCGCGGAGAGGTTGTCGCACAGGGCCAGGTCCTGGTACACGGCCTCGATGCCGTGCTCGCGGGCCGAGAGCGGCGTGAGTTCGACCGCCTGTCCGTCCCAGCGGATCTCGCCCGATGTCGGCGCGAAGTTCCCCGCGACGATCTTGAGCAGTGTGGACTTCCCAGCTCCGTTGTCGCCCATCAGCCCGACGACTTCACCCGGGGCGAGTTCCAGATCGACGGCCTGCAGGGCCTCGACCGCGCCGAACCGCATGCCGATCGACCGGAGTTCGAGCATGGAACGAGACCAGTCGTCAGCCGGTCAGGCGTCCGAAGTAGCCCGGCCCCTGGGTCCAGACGTACCAAGCCATGAAACCGGTCAGGAACAGCGTGACGCCGACCATCAGGGCCCACCACAGCCAGCCGCGGGCGCCTTCCGGTCGATCCTCTCCCAGATAGCCGCGTCTCCGTTGCAGGATGACGAAGCCGATGTAGGCGGCCGGCAGGAACAGGCCGCAGACGATGTTCGTGGGCACGGCCAGCCACACCGCGATGTCGCCCCAGAACACCGGCCCGAGCACACCGGGCGCGGGAAGCAGCATGGCCAACCGGTGCCTCTTGCTGCCGAACTCCCAACCGAACAGCTCGCAGGCCACGAACCCGGTCGCCAGCATGTGCAGGGTGATCGTCGACAGGGC
>WTGL01000095.1:0-470 GCA_011523565.1 Acidobacteriota bacterium | reverse complement strand
CGAGCACGCCGTTCCGCTCGCCGGGAACCGCGAAGCTCGTGAAGCCGCGGATCAGCCCTCCCCAGTCCGAGATTCCCGTGCGGAAAACGACCCAGGCGAAGCAGACGACGATTCCCCACACCATGTAGCGCAGGAGCCGCTCGTAGACGCGAATCAACTCGGGCCGCCGGCCGTAGAGCGACGAGATGAGCACGGCCCAGACAAGAACGACGAAGCCGAGCCCCGCGGCCGGCAAGCCCTCGATCCCGGCCGCTTCGCCGAGGTCGACCAGCACCGCGGAAGCCAGCGCGTACTGCGGGAAGTGCCAGACGATCGACGCGATCAGCGCGCCCAGGGCCCAACTCCAGGCCAGTGGCGCTCCCGCGAAGCGGCGCATCGCGTCGAACGGCCGCAGGCCCGTCGACAGGGTCTGGTGGGCGACCGCGGAGAGCATGACCAGCCCCAGCAGCATGGCGAGAGGCGCGACCCAC
>WTGL01000067.1:7882-9257 GCA_011523565.1 Acidobacteriota bacterium | reverse complement strand
GTAGGGCGTCGCTCGTTCAGAGCCCGCCGGGCCCCCTCCCCCCTGAGCCCCTCCGCCGGCTGTGGACGCCGTCGAGCCGCCGTGGCCACGTTGGTGGCCTGCCGGCTGGGGCTTGAGGGTGCTTCCGTCCAGATTCTCACACCCCGAAGAGCCCGCGTGGGTGCATCTGGGCTGTGCCGGTTGTCAAACGAACTTGCTACAGTCCTCGCTCGACGTGGTGGCTGCCCTTCCTAACGTTGTTTCAGCTCTCGCGAGCGGCTGAGAATGGCTATCAAGCTCGTTGCTGCGGTCACGGACGGGCGTTGGTTTGACCTCCTGCGTCGGAAGCCAGAGTTGCAGGAGGTGAACCACTGGGCGCCGAATCCTCGCGGGTTCAAGGCGCTTGGACCCGGTGAGATGTTTCTCTTCAAGTTACGCAGGCAGGGAGACTTGATCGTCGGAGGAGGTGTCTTCGCCTACGCGAATGTGCTGCCCTGTTCCCTGGCTTGGGAGGCGTTTGGAGAGGCGAATGGAGCGATCACAGCCGGCGAGATGCGCAAGCGGATCGCGGGTCTGCGGCGAGTCGATTCCCATGGTCGGCATGACTTCGAGATCGGTTGCCGGATTCTCACTCAGCCGTTCTTTTTTCCCGAGTCGGACTGGTTCTCTGCACCGAATTGGAAGTCGAACATCATGACTTACAAGACCTACAGCACCGAGAATGCTGATGGTCTTCAGCTTTGGGAGGCGGTGCAGGAACGGTTGAATCGGGCGAATGCCCCTGACCTGACAGAGGTCGCTGATCGCTTCGGCTCACCACAGCTAATTCGTCCACGTCTGGGTCAGGGCGCGTTCCGGGTGTTGGTGACGGATGTGTACGAGCGTCGCTGTGCCGTGACGCGGGAGCGCACACTTCCGGCGTTGGAGGCCGCTCACATCCGGCCGTACAGACACGGTGGCATGCACGTCGAACAGAACGGGCTGCTGCTCCGACGGGATATCCACACGCTCTTCGACCGAGGCTATGTGACCGTGGCTCCCGATCTGCGGTTCGAAGTGAGTGGCCGCATCAAGGAAGAGTTCGAGAACGGCAGGGACTACTACAGGTTCCACGGCTGTCAGATCAATGCTCCGGATGACATCGATTTGCGGCCCGATCCCGCGGTGCTGACCTGGCACAACGAGAACTGCTTCATGGGCTGACGGCGTGGCTTACCAGACAGACACGGCGATTCGCCTGGCCGCGTTCGAGCGCGTGCGGTTGCTGAACGACTTGCATGGCACGCTCACCGCCAAGGAGCTGCGTCCCGGCTTAACCTTCGAGGGAGAGCGGATACCGCTCGTCAATCCGCAGCGTGGGATCTTCAAGCCGCGGCAGATGCAGCATCTGCTCTCG
>WTGL01000067.1:6713-7872 GCA_011523565.1 Acidobacteriota bacterium | reverse complement strand
TGCCGTAGAGCGCCGCTATGCGCTTCGGCTGGTGAAGCAACGGCTCCACCAGACTTCGTTCCGGGAAGCGGTGATCGCGGCTTACAGTGGGCGGTGCGCTGTGTCGAAGTTGGCTGAACCGGATCTTCTTGACGCTGCGCACATCATCTCGGACAGGGATGAGCTACTTGGGCAGCCCGTGGTTCAGAATGGAATGCCGCTTTCGAAGCTCCACCATGCGGCCTTCGACCGGCACTTGATTGGCGTCGATCCGGACTATCGCTTGCATGTCGCGGAGCGCCTTCTGAGCCAGAAGGACGGCCCGATGCTCGAGGCCCTGAAGAAGCTGCATGGTGGCAGGATTCGGTTGCCCCGGCGGTCGGAGGATCTTCCCGACCGCGATCGGCTTGCTCGGCGCTTCGAGTTGTTCAAGGCCGCCTGAAGCCAGACGCCGTCCAGCCCGCCCAGGGGCTCCGGGGGAGGTCTCCCAGGTGGCTCGGAACGAGCGACTCCCCGCGCCACTACAACTACCGACACCGAACCGGAGCGAGCGGAGTGCAGCGCGCGCACCCCCTTTCACCATCCGACCAAGCGCGAACGGCACTTGGGAGACCTCCCCCGGAGCCCCAACAGCGGGCGGGTGGAGCCGACGACAGTCCAGCGCCGCTGCTGCGTGCTGACGCCCTAGCCGAGCACGATCTCCGCTGCTTGCCGCAGTTCGGCCTTGCTGGCGGCGCCGACCATCAGCGTCGTCACGTCGCTGTCTTCGAAGGCCTGGAGGCGGTCCCTGATTCGTTCGGGGGGGCCGACCAGGGAGATCTCGTCGGCGAACTCGTCGGGGACGGCGGCCACGGCTTCATCGCGCTTGCCGGTCATGAAGAGCTCCTGGATACGCAGGGAGTCTTCCTCCCAGCCCATGCGGGCCATCAACTCGCGGTGGAAGTTCCGGTTCTTCGCGCCCATGCCACCGACGTAGAGGGCCAGGGACTGCTTGATCGGCAGTAGGGCCTCGGCGACGTCGTCATGGACGCGGAGGCGGGCGCCGTAGGGGACTTCAAAGCCGTCGCGCTTGCCGGCAAGGGACTCGGCATAGACCTCGGGGCGGTAGGGCGAGTAGTAGAGCGGTAGCCAGCCGCTGCAGAGTTCGGCGGCCAGGGCGACGTTCTTCGGGCCTTCGGCG
>WTGL01000067.1:429-6703 GCA_011523565.1 Acidobacteriota bacterium | reverse complement strand
GCGGGTGGACGATCGAGCGGAGCGGCTTGCCCAGGCCCCAGGAACCCTCGCCGGGGTAGGGAAGCGGGTAGTGCTCGCTGTGCTGGGTCACGGGTTCCTCGCGCGCGAGGATCTTCTGGATGATCTCGATGTAGGCGCGGGTGCGGGACAGCGGCTTGCCGAAGGGTTGCCCGTACCAGCCTTCGACGACCTGCGGCCCGGAGACGCCGAGGCCGAGGATGACCCGACCCTTCGACAGGTGGTCGAGGGTCATCGCGTGCATTGCCGTCGACGCGGGTGTGCGCGCCGAGATCTGGGCGATGCCGGTCCCCAGGCGGATCTTCGACGTGTGGGCGCCGATCCACGCCAGCGGCGTGAAGACGTCGGAGCCCCACGCCTCCGCGGTGAAGACGCAGTCGTAGCCGAGCGCTTCCGCTTCGATGGCGATGTCGAGGAAGTCCGGACGCGGTCCCGCGCCCCAGTAGCCGAGTTGAAGTCCGAGTTTGAGTGCCATGGGCCGCGACCCTAGCAGCGCTTGATAGCTTGCGCCCGTGTCGGTGAAGGACCAGTTCGACGGCCTCCGGATCGAGGACCTGGAGGCCCGCACGGGGTTCAAGTGGAGTCGCTACGCGGCGAACGGCAGCGGCATCCTGCCGGCCTGGGTGGCGGACATGGACTACCCCATCGCGGAGCCGATCCAGCGTGTGGTGCGTCACCTCGTCGAGAAGTCCGACCTCGGCTACTGCGAGCCCCCCGAGATCGGCAATCTGCCCGAGATCTTCGGCCAGCGGATGGAGGAGCAGCTCGGTTGGACGGTCGAGCCCGAGCGGATCCGGTTCCTGGTCAACGCTCTCCAGGGGCTGGACCTCTCGGTCATGCTGGGCGCCGAAAAGGGCGAGGGGGTCGTGATCCAGACACCGATCTACCCGCCCTTCCTCGAGGCGGTCTCCGGCACCGGCCGGCGGCTCGTCGAATCACCGCTCCGCCGCGGCCCGGACCGGTTCGAGATGGACCTCGACCAGTTGAGGGCGACGATCGACGAGGAAACGCGCCTGTTCATGCTCTGCAACCCGCACAACCCGAGCGGACGGTCGTGGACGCGGAGCGAGTTGGAGGCGGTGGCCGAACTGGCGATCGAGCACGACCTGATCGTCCTCGCCGACGAGATCCACAACGAACTCGTGTTCCCTGGCCACGAGCACACGGTGTTCGAGACCCTGGGCCCCGAGGTCAGGGAGCGGACGGTCACGATCACGTCGGCGACCAAGTCGTTCAACCTCGCCGGGCTCGAACTCGCGCTCCTGGTGTTCGGCAGCGAGAAGCTCAAGAAGCGGTTCGACGAGCTGCCGCACTTCGTTCTCGCCCATCCCGGCATTCTGGGCGTCGAGGCGGCGCGGGCCGCTTGGCGCGACGGCGGGCCGTGGCTCGACGAAACGGTCGCCTACCTGGACGCGAACCGTGCGTTCCTCACGGACTTCCTGAACCGCCGCCTGCCGGGAATCGTCCACGGACCCCAGGAAGCGACCTACCTCTACTGGCTGGACTGCCGCAGTCTCGATCTGTCGATGCCGGCTTCCCGGTTCTTTCTGAAGCGGGCGAAGGTGGCGCTCAACGACGGCGCAGAGTTCGGTCCGCCGGGCTCGCCACTCGGTTTCGAGCGCTGCACGCGGCTCAACTTCGCCACCTCCCGGGCCATCCTCGAGGAGATCGTGGAGCGGATGGCCGGGGCGGTCGAGACGGCCTGACGAAGTGATCGCCGGGGGCAGGGCCGGCAGCCGAAGGCGCGCGAGCCGCGTCGCGCGCAGCGCGCTCCTCGTTCCCCTGCTGGCCGGAACGCCGGCCATGTCGCCGGCCCAGCCTCCTGCCGACCCGTCCGGCGAAATGCCGGATGTCCAGTGCCTCCGCCTGCTGCGCAGTGCCCGGATCGCGGAACTCAAGTCGCAGCCGGACGTCGAGGCGGGGTGGCTGAGGAGAGCCCGCAACGAGTGCAACCAGCCGACCACCGCACTGCTCGCCCTGCTTCGGGCGCATCTTCGAAATCCGCTCCCCGAAGGGGAGATCCAGGAGGTTCGCAAGGACCTGATCGCTGCCTTCGATGACCCAGCCTCGGCACCGCCGCCGGGGGTACTGGAGTTCATCGCCCGTGAAGACGAGTCGGACGAGACGGTGCTGCTCGCCTCCCGCCGGCTCGTTGAACGGCGGTTGTCGTCGCCCGACGTCGACCGTGCGCGCTTCCTGCGCTTGAAGGCGCTTCTCTCCCAGCGCCTCGGGGATCGTGCGGAAGCGACGGAGGCCCTGGGAGAGCTCCGGGCGATGGAACCGAAGAACGAGGAGATCGCCTGGGCGCTGCTGCGCCTTCTCAGCATTCAGGAGCACTGGGACAGAGCCGCCGAGCTTCTTGCCGAAATGGCGGACAACGGAGGGCCGACCGTCCGCTCCCTCTACGCTCGGACCCTCGCTCGCGCGGGTCGCGTCGAGGACGCAAGCGAGCAGCTCGAGGTCCTCGCCGGAGAGATCGACCGCGAGGATGCCCTCGCGCTCAACAACTATGCCGCCGAGGTTCTTGCCGCGGCCTGGAGCCTGCGCGACTCCGGCCGCCTCGAGGAGGCGGAGCGCCTCTTCCGCCTCGCGGAGGAACATGCGCCGTCCCAGGGGTGGCCCAGCGTGGAAGCCGGGGGCGCGCTCGTTCACCTCTACGGCACGGTGGAGGAGCGGACCGCGCATCAGACCGCGGTCGCGGACAGATGGCAATCCGTCAGCGACCCGCAGTCGCTGCTGAATGAGGGTGCCAACCAGTTGGCCTCGGGCAACTTCGACCAGGCGATCGAGTTATTGAAACGGGCGGTCGGGGAACTGGGACACCTGGAGGCCGTCTGGTACAACCTGGGCTTCGCGGCCTACCGGGCGGAGCGCTGGGAAGAGGCCTGGCAGGCGCTCGACCGGGCTTCGGAGCTGAACGATCAGCGGGCCGATACGTTCTTCTTCAGCGGCATGGCGATGGTCAGCCTGGAACGATGGGAGGAGGCCATCCCGCGGCTTCTGCGGGCTCTCGAACTGGACCCGGAGCGTCGCCACGCCCACTACCAACTCTGGGTTTGCTACAGGTCGCTCGGACTCGAGGCCGAAGCCAGCAGGCACAAGGAGGCGTACGACGCGCTGGGCGACGGGTGAACGGGGCGTCAGAACCTGCGGACGTAGCGCTCGAACTCGGCCTGAACTTCCTCGGAAGTGAACCCGAACGCGGCCGCCATCGCGTCGCGTCCCGAGTAGCCCTCGGTGAGGTAGAGCAGCATGCTGGCGAACGGCTTCTCCGTTTCCCACTCCTCCCTGCCGTGCTGCAGGAAGTGTGTGAACAACCACGAGAATCCGTAGTACTGCCGGTAGCGCTCGCCATAGAACGTGTCCCGGCCCGCTTCCATGAGCTCGGTCACGGTCGGCGCGTCGCCGCTTCGCAGGTCCGAGCGGGCCTCCCGCAGACTCCAGTTTGCCCTGCTTCGCAGGCGCCGGACAGGGGCGGCGTGGAAGATGACGTACTTGCCATGGCTGATCTCGCCGGGAATCAGGCGGCCCTTCTCGATCTTCGAGTTGCCGAAGTACTCGGCCAGCCCCTCCTCGGCCCATCGGGGCAGCTCCTTTCCGGGCGCGGTCAGGTGGCTGTCCCGGAATGCGTGGAAGGCCTCATGGAGCATCGTGTGCAGCAGGTAGTCGGAATCTTCGACTTCCTGGTGGAAGGCCAGGAACCCGGGCGAACGGTAGAAGCCGGTACCGAAGCCGGAACCGCCCAACTGCGTTTGCAGACGCTCCAGGTTCTCCTGCCGGCTGTAGAGATAGACGACGGTCTTGAAGTTCTCGGCGAACGGCTCGAGGTGCGGATCGAAGAGCCGGTGGAAGACCTCGAAGACGGCCTCCATGTTGCCTGCCAGGATCTCGATCTGCGATTCGTCCTCGGCGTCGCTGATCACGATGAAGCGCGGCGTCTCGCGGCGCCGCCGGTGTTCGCGGTCGATGTACTTCTCGGCTGCCTCGACGGCCCGAGTCAGTGCGCGTCCGCGTTGTTCGCGGGTCAGAGGCCGTGCGGAAAGGGGCAGGTTGCCGAGCCGCACCAGGACTCCGAGCTCCGGGTCGGGCCGTCCGCGCTCGTCGGCGACCCGGCTTCGGCGGGAATCGGGGCTCTGGAACTTCATTCGCCACGACAGGGTGGAAGGGACGGGGTTGTCGTTCACATCCCGAGCCGGTCCATAGCGCCACCCGCCGACCCGGTTCTCGACGTGCGACCGGAGCAGGTCGTCGAACTCGGACGGCGGTTCGATCGCGAGCACCTGTACGTTGGAGACCTTCCCGGCGGCGTCGATCTCGACCCGGACCTCGACCTCCGGGTCGATGCCGCTGCCGACCATCTGGAACGGGGTCAGGAGTTGGAAGCTGCGAATCGCCACTGGACCTGTGGCGATCTCGGCCGCCGACTCCTGAGCCACGACCGTCGCGGCGCCTGCCGCGAACCAGCACAGGATCAGCCGCGCGGTGACGCCCCGAACTCTCGAACTGTCGGCGGCGTTCCCCGCCGCGATCGCGATCAGTCGCCGGAGCCGGGCCACTCCAGGATCCGGCGCCTGCCGGGGGCTTCGGAGCCGCCATCGACGACTGCCTGGGGCCCGCGCGTCGAACCATCGGGGAGGAAGGAGCGAAGCCAGGCGGTGGCGACGACTTCGGCGATGCCGAGGATCTCGCCGCGGCTGCTGCGCGGGTGCGTCGCGGCCGTTTCCACCAACTCGACGAGTCCCCGTTCGGCGGCGCCGGCCGGGAAGCCGAAGACTCCGCAGAGACGTCCCGTTGTCTCGTCGTCCAGGGCCACGACCCGTGTGCCCACGAGGTCGCCGTCTCCCAGGGGCTCCATCGCCGGATGTGGTTCGACCAGGACCTCCTGGCGGCTGGTCACCTCCTCCAGTGCGATCAGGCCGTTCTCCGAACCGATGCGGTATAGCTGCAACCGGCTTCCGACCAGCGCCTCCAGCCAGCGACGCTCCGTCACCTCCAGCAATAGACCGCCCGCTCCCAGCAGTTTGTCGGCGAAGCTGAAGGAGCGGCAATCGCCCTCCTCGGCGTCCGGCTCGAAGCGCCCCTGGGCGAGAAGGCAACTCATCGCGTTGGCGAAGAAGGTGGTTTGATCGCGGCCGCTGCGGGTCTGTAGCTGCTCTTCGAGGTCGATCCGTTCCTGGTCGTCCAGGCCGATCAGGAACTGGTCCTCGATCGCCCACTCGACCTCTTCGCCGTACCGTTCCAGCAGCCAGCCGCTAGCCCGTTCCACCGCGCGGTCGAGCGCGGAAACGCCTACGGAGAGGGGAGCAACGTGCTGCTGTTCCATGCCAGGATGCTAACGGTGTTTCGTTGTAAATACCACAAAATGCGGAACTTAGCGAAATCGGCACGTGTTCCCCGAGTCCTGACGCCCTATGCGGAATCGCTGGTTTCGGGGTTTCCGTCGGCGTCCATCCTGCTGTACGCCGTCTGGACGCAGTGGATCTTCAGGGCGTCCGGCGCGGTGGCCAGGAACCCCTGCCACTCGATCTCGGCGATCGCTTCCTCGGGACTCAGACCCTGTTCGTGAGCGGCGGACGCCTGATTCCAGAAGTCGGCCAGGAACTGTCTGAGGGCATCGACCTGGGCCATGTCGCTGAAGGTTGGGCCGTGGCCGGGAAGGATGAGGTCGAACTCGAGCTCCTCGAAGCGGTCGAGGGTGTCGAGCCACTCGTCGACGTAGGCGTCGCCGATGTACGCGGCACCGGCGAGGACGAGGTCGCCGGTGAAGACGACCCGCTCGTTCGGCAGCAGGACGACGACGTCGCCGCCCGTGTGGCCGCGGCCGAGGTGGAGGAGTTCGATCGGACGGTCCTGGCCCTCGAAGGTGCGGTGGATCGTCATCCGGCTCGTCAGGGTGACGTTGGGCGGCGTCGGGTCCGTTTCGCCGATCGCCACGTAGTGGGCCTCCTGGGCCCGAATCTCGTTGAGCTTCTGGTCCTTCTCCTCGCCGTCCTCCATCGCGTCCGCCTCCTCCTTCCAGGCGGCGATCTGGTTCGGGATGTTCCCGGTGAAGATCGAGGCGGTCGGCTGGCTCATCACGTCCGTCATCAGCATCGCACGGGTGAACTCGTGGCCGACGATCGCGGTGTCTTCGGGGAACGCCTGGTTCCCGTGGGCGTGGTCGAAGTGGTAGTGCGTGTTGACGAGATGCGTGACCGGCTTGTCCGTGACTTCGGCGATCGAGGCGAGCAGGGCCCGTGCCGCGGCCGGCGTGACG
>WTGL01000067.1:0-419 GCA_011523565.1 Acidobacteriota bacterium | reverse complement strand
CAGGGCGTCCTGGTCCGTCACGACGAGCATCGCGTTGCTCTGCACGAAGATGGACCCCGTACCGACGATGAAGTAGACGCCGGGGGCCACCTCTTCGAAGGTGTGTGTTGGCGGCGGGCCGGGGTCACCGGCACAGCCGGTGAGGCCGGCTGTCAACGCGAGGACGCAGATGCTGGCGAGTGCGATTCTTGCGATTCGGTAGTTCGGGCACATGGGAGTTGCTCCTCTCCGTTCGGTTCCCAGAATCATAGAGCCTGCGCGGCCGGATCTGACGCCTTCTTCCGGCACGTCACAGTTCCAGGCGGCGCATCTGTCGCACCGCGTAGTCGCAGGCGCGGGCGGTGAGCGCCATGTAGGTCAGGCTCGGGTTCTGGCAGGCGGACGAGGCCATCGCGGCGCCATCGGTGATGAACAGGTTC
>WTGL01000107.1:8752-9261 GCA_011523565.1 Acidobacteriota bacterium | reverse complement strand
GTTCGCCCTCGGCGTGACGAGCTGCGCGCTGATCATGCGGCAGAGCCGCTCGGCCATGCTCGAGGTGCTTGCCCAGGACTATCTGCGCACCTCGCGCGCCCGGGGCTCGAGGGAGCGCACGGTGATCTGGTCGCATGCCCTGCGCAACGCGCTGCTGCCGGTGATCACGATTCTCGGTCTGCAGACCGGCAGGATCTTCGCCGGCGCGATCGTTATCGAGACGCTCTTCGGCATTCCCGGCACCGGCCAGTACATCGTGCAGGCGATCTTCGCCCGCGACTTCCTGGTCGTGCAGGCGGCGGTGCTGCTGATGGCGGTCGCCGTGCTCGCCGCCAACCTGGTCACCGACCTGGCCTGCGCCTGGCTCGACCCGAGGATCAAGTTCGGTGACTAGCGGCACCGCCAGCCTAGGCCACCCGACCGTCGAGCTACTGCGCAAGCTCGCCTCCGTGCCCCAGGCGCTGGCCGGCCTCGTCGTGCTGGCGCTGATCGCCGCGGCGGCGGTGCTG
>WTGL01000107.1:8321-8742 GCA_011523565.1 Acidobacteriota bacterium | reverse complement strand
CTGGATCGTCCCCGTCGACGCCGAGGAGATGGACTTCGACAACCTGCTCTCGGGTCCAAGCGCCGCGCACTGGCTCGGCTCGGACCAGATGGGCCGCGACACGCTGGCCCGGCTGATCGTCGGCGCGCGGATCGCGCTCTCCGTCAGCCTCGGCGCGGTCGGCCTGGGCGTGCTCCTGGGAGTGCCTCTCGGCCTGCTGTCCGTCTACTTCCGCGGCCGGATCGACGACGTGCTCATGCGGCTGATGGACGCGCTGGTCACGTTTCCCAGCCTGCTGATTGCCGTCGGCCTGGCGGCCGCGCTCGGCGGCTCGCTCCGCACCGTGATCATCGCCATCGGCATCGCCAACGTGCCCTGGATGGCGAGAATCGTCCGCAGCCAGGGGCTCTCCATCCGCGAGCGCGACTTCGTCAAGGCCGCG
>WTGL01000107.1:0-8311 GCA_011523565.1 Acidobacteriota bacterium | reverse complement strand
CGTCCCGGGCGTTGCGATCTTCCTGCTGGTGCTGTCGTTCAACTGCGTGGGGGATGCGCTTCGGGATCTGCTGGACCCGCGGCTGCGGGGGGTGATTCACTGACGCAGGCCACGCTGCTCGCTTACTCTCGCACTACTGGACTTCGTTATCGTTGTCGCGTGGCACTCAGACAACCTGCTCTCGTCGCCGTCGCGTTCACCGTCTCCGTAGGCATCAGCCCTGCTGCTCGTTGTCAGGACGACGAACCGAACATGACCGACGTTGCGTCGGTACGGCGCGCTGCGGAACTGGGCGATGTCGAGGCCGAGTTCAGACTCGCGATCTTGTACGCCTTGGGGAGCGGCGTTGCGAGAGACACTGCAGAGGCTATGCGGTGGTTGAGCCGAGCGTCTGAGGAAGGGCACGCCATGGCGGACGCGCTCTTGGGGTCCAGCGCGTCGCTGGCCGAGACGTATTCACTCGAGCAGATACGGGACGCGGCGAACAACGCGGACAGGACTGGTGAGGCCGCATTGGCCGACGATCTTCGGAGAGCAGCCGAGCGCGTCGAAGCGAATCGGGAACTCGTCCTATTCCTACGACATGCCGCAGAAGCAGGCCATCCTGCGGCCCAGGCTCTGCTCGGCCGCATCTTGGTCCTTCAGGAGGAGGCCGAAGGCGAGAAGTGGATTCGCCGCGCAGTCGCTCAAGGCGACCCTTGGGGCTACTACTTCCTCGGCCTCATGTACTACAAGGGCCTCGGTGTCCCGGAGCACACGGCTGAGGCGATTCGGTTGTGGAAGCAAGCTGCCGGCCAGGGTCTCTCGAGAGCCGCGGCCGATATCGGCCTCCTGTACTTCGCCGCGATCGACGTGGAGGAGGACGAAGACGAAGCCGCGCGCTGGTATCGCCGTGCCATCGAGATGACGAGCGTCGACACGAACCTGGGAAGTACGAGTCAGGTTGTCGACGACTGTGGGCCAGGCGATGCTGCGGTGCTTGGCCCTTGGATGGAGATGTTCAGCACCTTCAGTGGAGTGAATGACGAAGCGGAAGTCGCCGAGCTCCGACGGGCCGCCGAAGAAGGTGACTCTGAGGCTCAACTGAAGATGGCGCTCTTGACTGACGCACCGGAGGGCTCTGCGGAGTCCATGGTGTGGATGCGTCTTGCCGCCGAGCAGGGAGTCGTCCCAGCTCAGCTTCTCGTTGGGGTTGCATATGACACGGGCATCGGTGTCGCCGAGGACAACACTGAGGCCGCGCGGTGGTTCCGATGTGCCGAACGGCGACTGAGAGTCGCTGCCGAAAGCGCTGACTCCGATGCCCAGTACTTTCTCGGACAGATTTACGAGCGAGGTGAGGCCGTCCTCAAGAATCTCGTCGAGGCCGAGCGTTGGTACCGCTTGGCAGCGGAAGAGGGGCACGTACTCGCCCAATTCTCGCTCGGGAACATCTACGAGCTGGGAAGGCCCAGTGAGGGCATCCCAGAGAATGAGCCCCAGGCTGCACGCTGGTATCGGGTGGCAGCAGACAATGGTCATGCGTACTCACAGGAGCTTCTCGGTCGCTTGTACGAGACGGAGAAGGACGAGATCGAGGTCGCGCGACTGTGGCGTGCCGCGTCACAGGGTCATGTGGATGCGCAGTACGAACTTGGTCACAAGTACGACACGGCCGACGGCGTTTGGCACAGCGATTCAAAGGCCGCCAGGTGGTACCGTCGTGCGGCACACCAGGGCCACGCGGGAGCTCGGTACGAACTTGGAATGATGTACCGATACGAGCACGGGCACTTCGGACAGGACCTTGACGAGGCCGCTCGGTGGTTTCGCTTGGCCGCCGAACAGGGCCACGCAGACGCGCAGTACAGCCTAGGGCTCATGTATGGCGTCGGGGCGGGCGTTGAGGAAGACGATTCTCAGGCCGCGCGGTGGTACCGCTTGGCTGCGGAGCAGGGTCACGCGCGGGCCCAGAGCTTACTTGGGCACCGTTACTTGTCCGGAGCAGGGCAGAATGTCTCCGAAGCCGTGGAGTGGTTGCGAATGGCTGCGCGCCAAGGAGTTAGCGACGCTCAGGAGCTCGTGGCCTCCGTGGAGACGTGGAGTTGCTCCGAGTCGAGAATCGACAGGAGAACGCTACTTTCGCTGATTCGCTTGGAGAAGGTCGGACAAGTGTCCGTGGGCAGCGTGACTCACCAAGCGGCGTTCGAGGTTCGAGGACTCGATCTTCGTTGGGACTTCGGCCCGAATGGTGACGGCACCTACGACTATGCCTTCCGGATCCGACCGGACGGCATGGGTCTCTACTACGACTTCTCTCGCTCCGAAGACGGCACCGCGAGACCAAGTCAGCTGTTCCAATGCGAGCGGTCGGGATGACGGCTAGCGCCTCTCGTCTCAACGTGGCCACGCTGAGGCGATGAGATTCCGACTCCACTATCGAGGCCCTCTCAAGAGCAACGGAGACCCGCAGCACAAACAAGACTTGCGGCGGCATTTTCGACGGCAGTTGAGCGACCTTTGGCAGCAGCGTCCGCTTACTGACCACAAGAAGTTCCTCGATCCGGACTACGAGTTGACCGCAATCAAGCGAGTAGGGGATTGCAGCGAGTGGGTCTTCTCGTCAGTTGTGAACGAGGCGCATGACCTGATCGCCGAGCTTGATGTCGTACTTCTTCGACCGGAGGAACCGGGGAACGTGGTGACGCAGGGGGAGATATTGACAATCGACTGAAGACTCTGTTCGATGCACTGTCGATTCCTCAAGCGAACCAGATTCCCGCAGAAGACACGCCTGCGGAGGACGAACTTCCGTTCCACTGTTTGCTCGAGGACGACAACCTGATTGCCGGTCTTCGTGTGACCGTGGACCGACTCTTGGACAGCAAGTGTCGGTCGGAAGTGCTGGTCGTCATCAGCGTCGATGTCTTGTGCACGAGGACGACGTCGCAGAACCTGGCTCTGTCCCGTTAGAGAAGGCGCGCTGGCGGCGCCGCTGGCCGCCCTTTCGGACCTTCTCGGGAGGTCCCGAACAAGGCCGTATCTGCGCCAGGAGGCGGGCCGGATCCTCAGGAGGCTCGACCCGGTTGATGCACCAACGAGACCAAACGCTGGGGCCGAGCGATACTACAATCCTCGAAACTGGGTCAGCTTGGTAGATGAGCGATTCAGCTCGTCAGAAAGGCACCTCATACTCCGCTCGCACGTCGTCCGCCGCGTCAGGATCCGTTGTTCGGTCCTTTCCCTCTAAGAAGGCCGCAAGGTCCTCCACCTTACGCAGCAGTTCATCGAACGTGACTACGACCACGTCCTTGAGGTTGTGGCGGAATAGTTCGAAGGACTTGATGCGATCATCGCCAGACGGCATCGTTCCGGCCAGTACGTACGCCTGGACGTGATATGCCTCGACCGGGAGTGTTCGGTTGCGGTAGCGGATGCCCGCGATGTCCTGCTGGAATCGGTTCTTCTGGTCCAAGGCTTGGTTTATGGCACCGACCAACTCGCCTGCCGGTGTGTAGACGCTCTCCCGGTAGGGTGCCTTGTTGAGCAGCTTCGTGTTGGGCGTCTTGATCTCTACGAGTGCGGCGTTGTTCGTCAACGAGTTCCTGGCGAGGAAATCCGCGATCTTCTGCCCGCCGCCAGAGATCTTCTGGCCACCTACCGATGCTTGGTTGGCGATCTTGACGATCGGCCGACCGAACACCATCGATAGGACAAACGGGTTGTCTTGAAGGAAGCGCTGCCAAGTGGGCTCGTCGCAGTTGGCCCCTATCATTCGCCGCAGGTTTTCGACGAGATCCCGTGTCCTAGCTTGCGCGATCCCGGACTCCAGGCCGGCCATCGTGGCGGGCTCGCTCTCCAGGATCGAACTTACGTTCAAGGTCAGCGTCTCCACGAGCTCGACCTTCTCTGTACTAGACAAGGGTCGCTCGCCGTTGCCCACCGCGGTGAGCACCTTCCTCAGCTTCGTCCTGCCGTATCTCATGGGCCGCCTCGCACGGTCTAGTGCGTCGGCTAGCTCGTTGTAGATCGACGTCTTGTTGACGGTGTTCGCCGCGGTGCGGGTTGTTCTGTCCACGCGGTCGATCGACTTGATGAGGTCTGACATGACTTCGCGGGGTACGACGAACCTCCCGGTTTCCTCGTCATAGACGGTGGAGCCGCAGCGGGTAATCAGAATCTCCTTCGCGTCGGTAAGTTCTTCTATGGCATACACGATCGCTCGGTACGGTTGCTTGAAGCCCAAGCCATACTGTGGCTGCCTACCGCAGTATCGCGGCAGCGCTTGCAGGAGTTCGGTGACGTCGTCTGCAGAGGTGGGGACGGTTTCTTCGGGCTCGGGTGAGGGGACACTGGGATCGCGTTCCACCCGCGTCGTCCTGCCGTGGTACGAGCCTATGAACCTCCCTTCGGGGCTAGGTTCCTCGGGGGTTGGTATGCCCGGCGAGTACGCGTCGACTCCGCCGGAGAACGAGATACGCTCGATTCCGTCGTACTTTGGTCTGACTTGACCGTCCAGTTTGTAGAGGTTCTTCATCGGAAACGTCGTAAGGAGCCCGCTCGTTACGTCGACGTGAAGCAGTCGTACCCGACTCGTATCTTCGTACTCTTCTTCAGGATCGGCGAGGAAGCTCGCTAGCGGGAGGAAGTAGACATCAGTCTTGCCGCGACCTACCTGCTCAACGGTTAGCAGGTCACCTACAAGCGAGTCGTCGAAGGGTCGGTCGAAGGAAGCCACGTAGCTGCTCTCCATGTCGTTTAGTCGTGTGGGTCGAGCGGGACGGGCAGCTCGCCTCTCGCGCTGGGTGGGCGAGTCTACAGATCCCCGCCCTGGTGTTTTGGGAGCAATGTTGAAAGAGTTGACGGGCCGTTCGAGAGGCCGGTGGGTTACGCCGTTCCGCGTAGGTGACTGGCGCGTCTGCATCCGCGATGGTGGCTCTTGCGCCGCCAGCGGCCTCAAGTGTTTACAGAGAGTGAAGTGACCCATGACCGAGACCGTCACGATCCCGAAGGCCGAGTACCAGCGCCTGTGCGGCGTCGAGGAGGACTTGGCCGACATTCAGGCGGGGCTCGCCGTGGAAGCGAGAGTCGATGCTGGAACCGAGGAGTTCGTCCCCGAGACGGTGGTCAGCCGCCTGATCGACGGCGAGTCGCCGTTGCGGGTGTGGCGTGAGTATCGCGGCCTCTCGCAGGCCGCTCTGGCTCACGTCGCGGACACTGGCCGTGTCCAGATCGTTGACATCGAAGCAGGTCGCCGAACCGGTTCCGCGCATACGCTTCGCCGGCTTGCCGATGCCCTCGGTGTGGGCCTGGACGATGTCGTTCCTGTAGCTCGCCGGTTCGAGGCGACCAGGGATGCACACATGCGCGAGGTCAGGATCAACAGATGAGGGTCGCTACCTGGTGCATCGGTGGTGTGCGTGGCTACCTGGACGTTCTCTGCCACTGGCTGGAGCGCCGGCGTCCCGATGTGGTGGCGCTTCAGAAGATCCGGGTTTCGGAAGAGTACTTCCCAACGGAGGCGCTTGATCAAGTCGGTTACCGGTCCGCGCCTCTTCGGTGTCAGTCCCTCTATGGCGTTGCCTTGCTGAGCCGACACGGTTTGCCCGCGCTCGAGATTCTGGATCGGGGACTCCCCGGTGGCGACAGTCCGGACGACGATGGGTTCCTGACGGCCCGAATCGGTGATCTCGTGGTTTCGTCCGTGTATGCGCCCTACGGTAATCCGGCGGTACTGGGGAAGGACGGTGCCCTCGCCTACAAGGTCGCCTGGTTGGATCGCCTGATCGGTCACCTCAAGGAGCGAAGGGTTGAGTCGGACCATTCTCTGCTCTGCGGCGACTTCAACGTGCTGCCCGACGTTCCCGCGGAGCCCGGAGTCCTCAACTGCACTTGCGACGAGAAGGAGCGACTGCAAACGATCCTCGAGACCGGGTTCGTGGACCTTTACCGGCGCGTCAATCCGGTTTCGGACCGGGGCCTCAACTATGGATTCAATCGCCGGCTTCCGCCCACGACGAGGCTGCAACTGGTCCTCGGAAGCGAGAGCACTGCGGACTCCGTAGCCTCCGCGCGCGTCGATCTCGAGTACCGGGCCCCGGTCGACGGGCTGCCTGGCAGGACCTGGCCGGCCAGCGCTCCGGTGATCGTCCGCCTCGCTGATCCGACATAGTAGGCGGAATGAGCGAGCGCTACTCCTACGAAGTCACTTGGTCGGCCGAAGACGTCGAATACGTGGGCCTCTGCCTCGAGTTCCCGTCACTGAGCTGGCTGGCACCGACATCTGATGAAGCGCTGGAGGGCGCTCGAGAGCTGGTTTCTCACTGCGTCGAAGAAATGCGAAGGAACGGGGAAGAGGCGCCACGCCCCCAAGAGATGGAACGGGAGGCGTACGGATGACAACGATCAAGATCAGTTCAAGGGTCGACGAGGCGGCCTGGAACGAACTTCGCAACCTGGCAAGGGAGACTAAACGGAGCGTCTCAGGAGTGCTCTCCGAGGCAATCGAGGAGTACCTGGAGCGGCACCGTGTGCGGCCTGACGCGCTTCGGCATCTGGAAGACTCGATGCGCGAGAACGAGGAGTTGGGGAAGCTCCTCGGGCAGTAGATGACGCAAGGTGCTCTGGAGGAGTCGGAACCGACGCTGGCGCCGGATGCCGGCGGGGACGCCGGCGCACCCAGTCTGGACCGTCGAGGTTCTCCGGCGCAGACTCCTAGCTGTCGCGCCCAGAAGGCAGCACCCTGCCCTCCGGGTAATCGGCACCGGTGACGCTCGCATCGACGGACCGGTTCCAGGCATCCAGCTCCGCCCGCATGCGGGCGGCGACCTCGGGTTGCTCCTCGATCAGGTTGTGCTGTTCCCCGGGATCGTCGATCACGTCGTAGAGCTCGAAGGGATCGGTCGGGTCGGAGAAGTAGTTCCGCACCAGCTTGACGTCGTTGTCGAGCCAGGCGAGGCCGCCGCTGGCGCGGAAGCCGATGGGCTGCTCCCGGCGGGCGGGCTCGGACTCGAACACGCCCGCGATGGAGATGCCGTCGTGCACGTCGTTGATCGACTCCGGGTCGAGCTTTGCGACCTCGATCAACGTCGGGAAGATGTCCATCGTACTGGCGGGGAAGCTGGAGATCCTCGGGGCGATGCCGTCCGGCCATTCGACGATCGTCGGCACGCGCAGGCCGCCCTCGTAGAAGTCCTTCTTGAAGCCGCGCAGGTGGCCGGTGGTGTCGGGGCGGATGCCGGGATTCTCGGGGCCGTAGTCGATGTCCGGGAGCCCGCCGTTGTCGCTGGTGAACCACACCAGGGTGTTGTCGGCGATGCCGAGTTCGCGCAGGCCCTCGCGGAGGACGCCGATCGAGCGGTCCATGGCGACGATCTCGGCGTGGTGCGTCCTGGAGGCGTCGTCCAGCGCCGTGAAGGACACCTCGTCTTCCGGCAGGGCGGCGAACGGCCGGTGCGGTGAGGCGTACCAGATCACCGCGAACACCGGCTTCCCGCTCTCCCGCTGCTCCGAGATGTAGCGCAGCGCTTCGGCGACCAGGACTTCCGACGAGTCGCCCTCAAATCGCTTCGGCACTCCGTTCTCGCTGAGGAGCGGGTCCACGTTGAACTGGTTCGTGTGGCTCAGCCAGTAGTCGAAGCCGAGTTCGCCGGGATTGTGGGGGTCGTCTCCGGGGAGCGGATTGTCGCCGCTCGGGTGGACCTGGTTCAGGTGCCATTTGCCGAAGTGCGCCGTTGCGAAACCGGCCTGCCGGAAGGCCGTGGCGAGCGTCTTCTCCTGCTTGTTGATCGAGTCGCCGACTTGGAAGGCGCCCGTGCGGTCGTTCGTGCGGCCGGTCAATACCGTTGCCCGTGTCGGGGTGCAGCTGGGCGCGCCGGCGTAGAACCGGTCCATGCGCAGCCCGGCGCCGGCCATCGCGTCGAGATGGAGCGTCTTGAGTAGTGGGTGCCCGTAGTAGCCGGTCTGCGCCCAGCCCATGTCGTCGGCCATGAGGAGGACGACGTTGGGCGGCTCGTTCTCGGCTGCGGGCTGGCAGGCGAGGACCGCGACGAGCTGCAGGGGGAGGAATCGGGGAAGAGACTTCAGCATGGGGTGGTTCCTGGACTCTCGGAGCGTCCGCTGTCCGAATGCCGGCGAGGACGCCGGCGCACCCAGTGTGAGCTTCTACACGGACTACGGGTTTCCGTTTATCCTACGGTCGCGAGTCGAAATGACACTCTCTAGCTGGAGGACGACATGCACAAGTACCGAGCAATGATCCCGCTGGCCCTTGCGGCCTTCCTGCTAACGGCGCTTCCCGCCATGGCGCAGCGCGCTGACGATGCCGACCGGG
>WTGL01000033.1:44384-45679 GCA_011523565.1 Acidobacteriota bacterium | reverse complement strand
CGAAGGCATGGTCGACGACGTCGAACTCGGCCTGGCCTGCGCCCGCGCGATATCGGAGAACCCCGAACTCCCGTCCTGGAACCCCGGCGACGAGTTCGAGGCCGCGAGGCTGGCGGCGCTTGCCGCCGTGGCGGGCGAGTAGCACGTTCGTCCGACGTGGAAGGAGAGGATCAGGAATGACCGAAGCTCGAATTGCTGCCCGCGAACCGGCCAAGATCGAACTGGAAGCCGGCACCTACTGGTGGTGCCGCTGCGGCCGGTCGGAGAATCAGCCCTTCTGTGATGGCTCCCACCGGGGCACCGAGTTCGAGCCGATGCGCTTGACGTTGGAGGCCGATCGGCGGGTCGCGCTCTGTCAGTGCAAGCAGAGCGGCAAGATGCCGCACTGCGATGGCAGCCACCGGTTCCTGGACTGACTGGCTCAGCCGGGCACGATGTCCGCGTCGTGTCCGCACCACACGAGGCCTGACACCAGCTTCGGCAGAAAGCGGGTCGACTTGGGAGGCAGCAGCTCGCCGTCTTCGGTGGCCAGCGCGAACTGCTTCGGGGTCATCGGCGGCAGGAAGACGCCGGCGGTGATATCGGCCCGCTCCAGCAGGGCGATGATGTCGTCCGGGTCGGCCTCGTAGGCGATGCTGCCGTCGGTGGCGGACTCGATCGGCACGCCGGTGGTTTTCAGCAGGTGATGGTGGAGCAGGACGGCGGGAAGGTTCGCCTTGCGGCCGGGAGTGTCCGCCGGAGCGGCGTCCGGGTCGAGGGTCCAGAGTTCGGGGGCCTCGTCGCCCTGGAACCAGACGGAAAGGGCCGGTTGGTCGGCGGCGGCGACGCGGGCGGCGATGCCTGCGCCGCGGGTCTCGGCCAACGTCTCGCGGCGGAGCGGCAGCGAACTCATCGCGTCGCGGTCAACCGGTACGCGGATGCCACGGTGGACCGGGTCGATCCGCAGGTTGGCGGAGGCCAGGCTCGTCAGCACGACCATCTTGCAGGCCGGAGCCGTACCGCTCTTTGCGCCCTCTTCGGCGGCGTAGGTCTGGGCCACCTGGGTGCGGTGGTGACCGTCGGCGATGGCGGCGCGGGCGCCTGCCAGCGTGCCGGCGTAGGCGGCGATCCGCTTGGGTTCGGTGATCCGGTAGAGCGTGTGAACGTCGCCGGTCCAGGGATCGCTGTGGCTGACCAGGGCCTCGCCGCCGGCGCCGCCGCAGTCCTCGGCGAGCAGGCGTTCCAGGGTGCCGTCGTCTTCTGCGAGGTAGAACACGGGCTCGATGTCGATGCGGGTGAGCCGCAGCAGGTCGAGG
>WTGL01000033.1:23271-44374 GCA_011523565.1 Acidobacteriota bacterium | reverse complement strand
GTCGAGGCGCTCGGCGATCGACTTCGCGACGGTCTGCTCGTGGGGCCAGAGGTCTCCTTCGCGTCCCGGCTCGACGCCGACCAGGGCGCACAGACCGAGACGGCTCGCGCCGTCCGGCTCGGTGATCGCGTACGGGTAGACCGACGGCGTTTCGTCCCTGGTGACGACGCCCTGCTCAAGCCACTCGCGGTGAAGAGCCGCCGACTGCTCGTGCGGGGTCCTGCCTTCATCGCCGACAGGCTTCGTCACATGTGCGAACTGGTGCGGTGACTGTGCGTGCAGGCGGTCGCGCAGGGACTCGTCGATCTGGTCGAAGGGCGGCGCCGCCTGAACGGCGGCGTCGACCCTGGCGGAGTTGTAGCGATAGCCCTGGAAGGCATAGAGCTTCATGACGGCTCCTGGTCTGCGTGTGGAGTCGGCCCGTTCGGGTTGGAGGGGAAAACGGTGTGTCAGGCGGCGCGATTGTCGTCGCTTCGGGCGTCGGCGTCGGCGGTCGCCGGCTCGCTGCGAATCGCGAGACTACCGCCGTCGACGTCGATGACGACCCGGTCCCCCGGGCCGATGTCGCCGCCGACCAGGGCGCGCCCGATCCGTGTCTCGACCTCGCGCTGCAGGTAGCGCTTGAGCGGCCGGGCGCCGTAGACCGGGTCGTAGCCGGCGCGGGCCGTGAACTCGCGGGCAGCCGGCGTCAGTTCGAGGCCGATCTCCTGCTCACCGAGCCGCTTCTCGAGCTCCCTGGTGAGCAGGCCGACGATTTGCTCGATCTCGGCAACCGTGAGCGGCGAGAAGAGGACGACCTCGTCGATCCGGTTCAGGAACTCGGGTCGCATCGAGCGGCGGAGCTCGGTCATCACCGCGTCACGAGCGGCCTCCGTGATCTCGCCCGCCGGCGTCACTCCTTCGAGCAGGATGGGTGAGCCGAGGTTCGAGGTCATGATGACGACCGTGTTCTTGAAGTCGACGGTGCGGCCCTGGGAATCGGTGATGCGGCCGTCGTCCAGAACCTGGAGGAGCACGCTCCAGACGTCCCGGTGCGCCTTCTCGATCTCGTCGAAGAGGACCACCGCGTAGGGCTTGCGCCGTACCGCTTCGGTCAACTGGCCGCCGTCCTCGTGGCCGACGTACCCGGGCGGGGCGCCGACGAGGCGGGAAACCGTGTGCCGCTCCATGTACTCGCTCATGTCGATGCGGACGATGTTCTCCTCGGTATCGAAGAGCGCCTCGGCCAGGGTCTTGGCGAGCTCCGTCTTGCCGACTCCGGTGGGGCCGAGGAACAGGAAGGAGCCGATCGGGCGCCGGGGATCCTTGATGCCCGAGCGGGCCCGGATCACCGCGTCCGCCACGAGCTGGACCGCCTCGTCCTGGCCGATCACCCGGCGATGGAGGATGTCGTCGAGGCGCAGGAGCTTCTCGCGTTCCCCCTCGACCAGGCGGGTGACGGGCACGCCGGTCCACTTCGAGACGATCTCGGCGATCTCGTTGTCGGTCACCTCTTCGCGCAGCAGCCGCCCGCCGACGTCGCCCTCGCCTGCGGCCTGTTCCTCGCTCTGGAGCTTCTCCAGCAGCCCGGGCAGCACCCCGTGGCGCAGTTCGGCGGCCCGGTTGAGGTCGTACTGGCGCTCGGCCACCTCGATCTCGCGTCGCACCTGCTCGATCTGTTCGCGCACTTTCCGCTCGTCGTCGATGGCCGCCTTCTCGCTCTCCCACTGGCTCCGCATGGCGGCCGCGCGAGTGCGCAGGTCGGCGAGTTCGCGCCGCAGGGTCTGGAGGCGCTTCCGGCTCGACTCGTCGGTTTCCTTGCTCACCGCCGCCTCCTCGATCTCGAGCCGCATGACCCGCCGGGTCGCCTCGTCGAGCTCGGCCGGCAGAGAGTCGATCTCGGTGCGGATCAGGGCGCAGGCCTCGTCGACCAGGTCGATCGCCTTGTCGGGAAGGAACCGGTCCGAGACGTAGCGGTCTGAGAGCGTGGCGGCGGCCACCAGGGCGTTGTCCTGAATCCGGACGCCGTGGTGGACCTCGAAGCGCTCGCGCAGCCCGCGCAGGATGGACACCGTGTCCTCGACCGAGGGTGCGTCGACCAGGATCGGCTGGAAGCGCCGTTCCAGGGCCGCGTCCTTCTCGACGTACCGGCGGTACTCGTCGAGCGTCGTGGCGCCGATGCAGTGGAGTTCGCCGCGCGCGAGCATCGGCTTGAGCAGGTTGCCGGCATCGGTGGAGCCCTCGGTGCGGCCGGCGCCGACGATGTTGTGGACCTCGTCGATGAACAGCAGGATGCGTCCCTCGCTCTGGGCGATCTCGGTCAGCACCGCCTTCAACCGCTCCTCGAACTCGCCGCGATACTTGGCGCCGGCGAGCAGCGCGCCGAGGTCGAGCGAGAACACGCTGCGGTCCTTGAGCCACTCGGGGACGTCGCCGCGGACGATGCGCTGGGCCAGTCCCTCGACGATCGCCGTCTTGCCGACCCCGGGTTCGCCGATCAGGACCGGGTTGTTCTTGCGTCTACGGGACAGGATGCGGATCGCGCGGCGGATCTCCGAGTCGCGGCCGATCACCGGGTCCATCTTGCCGGCGCGAGCCTGGGCGACCAGGTCGACGCCGTACTTCTCGAGCGCCTCGTAGGCTGTCTCCGGGTTGTTGCTCGTCACCCGCTGCGACCCGCGCAGCGCCTTCAGTGCGTCCAGGAGCGGAGTCCTTGACAGCCCTGCTTCGGCGAGCGCCCTGGCGGCGCCGTGCTCACCTTCGAGGGCCGCCAGCAGCAGGTGCTCCACCGAGACATAGTCGTCGCCGAGCCCACTGGCTTCGTCCTCGGCCCGAAGCAGGAGCTGCTCAAGGGCATTCGTGACGTAGATCTTGCCGACTTCGCCGGCGCCTCCGGTGACCTTCGGCTTGCGCTCCAGGTCTCGCTGGATACGGGCACCAAGAGCGGCCGCGTCGATGTCGAGGCGCCGGAGCAGCCGGGGCGCCAGGCCGTCCTGCTGGTCGAGGAGGGCGAGCAGAAGATGCTCGGTGTCGACCTGCTGATGGCCGAAGCGCCGCGCCCGGTCCTGGGCGCCGGTGAGGGCTTCCTGGGACTTGATCGTCAGCTTGTTCGGGTCCATATCGTTCAAGTTCTCCTATCCGCGTGCGTTGCCAGCGGTCGGTTTCGGCGGCTCCGGCACCTCGCCGGACGGCTCGAAGCCGGACGCTTCCCGTAGCTGCTCGAACAACGTCCGTTCGTCAGCGGTGAGCCGCTTCGGCACAACGACCTGGATCTCGGCCAGCAGATCGCCGTCCGGGCCCTTGGGACTGGGTAGTCCGCGACCGCGCAGACGCATCTTCCGGCCGGTCGACGAACCGGGCGGAAGCGTTGCCTCCGCGTAGCCGCTGAGGGTGGGGATCCGCACCTTGCCGCCCAGGGCGGCAGTCCAGGGAGCCACGGGCACGTCGCAGTGAAGGTCGCGCCCGCGGCGGCGGAAGACCGGGTGCGGCAAGGCCTCGACCTTGAGCAGCAGATCACCATCGGGCGCGCCCATCCCCTTGCCGCCCTGGCCGCCGAGCCGGATCGACTGGCCGGGCAGCACGCCCCTGGGAATCTGTATCTCGAGGTTCCTGGTGCGGCCGGTCGAACGATCGAGGAACTCGATGGCCCGGGGACCGCCCTCCGCCAGATTCTCGAGGCTGAGCGGCAGCGCCACCTCGTGGTTCCGACCACGTCGGGGCCGGGTCCAGCTCCCAGGACGGCCGCCACCGGGAAAGCCCTGCGCCCCCGCGCCCCCGAACAGCATGTCGAAGAAGGAACTGAAGCCGGAGGCGCTGCCCGAGGCCCGGGCGCCGCCGAAGTCAAAGCGCTCGTCGCCGCCGAAGTTGAAATGGAAGCCCTCCCAGCCGGGAGGGGGAGCGCCCCCGGTCTGCACCCGTTGCCAGGCGGCGCCGTACTGGTCGTACCTGCTGCGCTTCTCCTCGTCCTTCAGCACTTCGTAGGCTTCGCCGATGTCCTTGAAGCGTGCCTCGGCGCCCGGGTCCTTGTTCACGTCCGGGTGGAACTGGCGCGCCAGCTTGCGGTAGGCGCGCTGGATCTCCGCGGCGGAGGCGTCCTTCGCCACCCCCAGCGTCTTGTAGTAGTCCTTGTATTCCACCGGTTCTCCATTCCGAGGGTCTGAGCACGAACGACCCAAGTACGGGGTATAGTTTAGTCCATCACACTCAACTTTGCCACCACATACACGAAGGGCGCGACTCGCGTCGCGCCCCAGGAATCTCCTGCCGCCGTTGCCGGCTCAGTTCACGGCGGGTCGAAGCCGAACGCCGTGTAGTTCAGCGCGATGTACTTCTCCTGGCCCTCGGGAACTTCCTCCAGGGGCAGGATCGCCTGCACCGGGCAGACATCGACGCACGACGTGTCCTTCACGCCGATGCATGGTTCAAAGATGATGTGGGTCATCGGGCTCTTTCCTCGCGCGGGACAACCAGTGCCGGACTTCGAGTTCGGGCGGATGCGGAGAGCGGGAGAGTAGCAGAGTCATCGGGTGCACGGACCAAACCGTCGCGGCCGCATCGCGGCCGGGACCGGCACGACGGGCGCTGCGGGTCGGCCGAGCACCATCGGCGCGATCATCCGGGCGGTGAGCGGGGCCAGCAGGATGCCGTTGCGGAAGTGTCCGGCGGCAATGTGCAGGCGTTCGCTCAACTGGCCGACCAGCGGCCAACCGTCGGGCGTTCCCGGGCGAAGCCCGGCCCAGTGCTCCACCGGTTGCCGGTCGCGCAGCGCGGGTAGCAGGTCGGCGGCGGCGCTGGCCAGTCCGTTGCCGACATCGTCGGTGAGGCTCAGGTCGAAGCCCGTGTGCTCGACCGAAGCGCCGATCAGGAGGCGGTTGCCGGCACGCCGCACGGCGTAGAAAGACGGGGTTCGGATGGCGCCCGTAAAGGCCCAGTCGATGCGGTCGAACGCGATCATCTGACCCTTGACGGGACGGATCGGCAGCGTCGGCAGACCCTGGATCGCCGGTGTCCACGCGCCGCCGCAGATCACGACGGCGCCGGCGTCGCGTGCGAAGCCGGCTCCGGCGGCCGAGACACCAGCGGATTCCTCGGTCACGCGCTCGACCGTGGCCCGGTGAAGGGTCACGCCCTGGCGTTCCAGTGCTGCCGCTGCCGCTGCCGCTGCCAGCCGGTTGTCGACGCGGTGTTCACCGGGCAGCAGCAGCCCCGCCTCGATCCCGGGCCGAAGATCCGGCACCAATCGGAGCAGTTCGGTTCGGCCGAGCTCGGCGGTCGGCTCGCCGAGGTCGGTAGCCTGTTGCCGGATTCCGGCCAGGACCTTGCGACCGGGTTCGTCGAGGACCGGCAGGATGGAGCCGGTGTCGTCGTAGTCGATCGAGATCCCGCTCTCGCGCTCGAGGGCCGGAGCCAGCCTGGCCCAGAGATCGCGCGATGTGATGGCCATCCTGGCGAATGCGGCATCGGTGCTGCTCTCGGCGATTGGGGCGATCATTCCCGCCGCGTTCGGTGAGGCGGCGCCGGCGCGGCGGTCGTCGACGACCTCGACCCGGGCGCCGCCGCGAATCAGCTCGCGGGCGATCAGCAGGCCGATCAGGCCCCCACCGACAACCAGAACGTCGGGCCGCGGCCCGGACGCGGGCATCAGTTGTCCGCCAGGGCGTCGGCGTGCAGGCGCGCCCGGGGCGCGACCCCCGGCCCGCCGTCGGAGACGAGCCGCCCGCGCTCAGCGGACGCAAGAGCCTCGAAGACCGCCCGAGCCCGAGCCCGGTACTCGCTCCGGCCCTCGTCGGCGAGGATCTGGAGGGCGAGGCCGACGGTGTACTCGACCGCCTCGCGGCCCAGCCCGCTGCGGCCGGGAGCATCGATCGTGCGCAGGCGGCGGATGGCTTCGGGAGCGTCGCCTTGCGCAAGGAGCAGGTGGGCGAGATGGAATTCGAGCAGCCAGCGCGGGATGTCGCCGCTTCGATCCAGCTCCTGGAGCAGCCGCGCGGCCGCGGCGGACGGCAGCAGGTCGGGGTCCCTGACGTCGAGCTGGGCCCACCCCCACCGCGGCTCGACGATCAGACGGGTCTCGGTGTCGCGATCCTGGACCTCGAGTTCGATCACGCCCCCGGGTTCCAGGTCTTCCAGCGCCGCGGTCAACTGAAGGGTCGAGGAAGCTGCGGTGCCGTCGATCGCGAGGACTTCCATGCCGGGCCGGAGCCCCGCCCCGTCCGCGGGGCCGCCGGGTTCCACCGTGGCGACGATGGGCACGCCTGCCGCCAGCGAGTCGATCAGGACGGCGCCGAACCGCGGCGTCTGACGGCCCAGGTCGGGAGCGAGGGCGCCGGCGAGACGCATGAGCGGTCCGTCTTCGAGCCGCCCTCCCTCGATCCGCACCGTCCTCACGTCGGGCACCGGAGGACCGGGTACGGCCGGCCACCACCACAGGTCGACCGCGTCGGCGACCAGGTCGTCGTTCAAAACGGCGGCGAAGTAGAGCGCTGCCGGCAGGCTGGCCTCGACCTGCTGCTGGACCTGGTTCCAGTCCAGTTCCCGGCGGGCGGTTTCCCGGTCGCGCAGGGTTCCAGCATCGATTCCCAGGTCGGCGAGTGCGGCGACGCCTTCGGCGGCGCGTCCGAGGACGGTGTAGGCGCCGGTGCCGCGGAACGACTCGAGCGCCGCCTCCATCGCGCGAACTCCGGCCGGATCGTCGCCCAGCACTCCTAGATAGACAAGCGCCGGGCGGAGTTCGATCTCGATGTCGATCCGCCGCCGGTCCTCGGCGACGACGGAGGTCTCGAAGTAGCCCAGCGTGCCGTGGGTCACCGAGAGGTCGTACGCACCGGGAGGAAGCCGCACCTGGGGCGGCGACTTCGACCAGTCGGGGCGCAGAACCCGGCCGTTGCCGAGGACGGTCGCGCCTTCGCTCAGGCCGGCCAGACCGATCACCGCCTCCTCCCGCTCGAGGACGATCGGCGGCAGTTCGTAGTCCCGCAGGTCGGGCAGTTGCAGGCTGGTCCGGGCGCTGCGGAAGCCGTCCTTCTCGATCTCGATCCGGTAGCGGCCGGGCGGAAGATCCTCGATCCAGAGTTCCTCCGAGAAGTCCTCCGGCGGATGCTCCGAGGCGGGGCCCTCGGGTCGGAACCAGGGTTCCGCCTGGCCGGCGGTTCGGCCGCGCTCGATGCCGTCGACGAGCACGGTGGCCCCGGTCGGCGCGGTCCGCAGCCGGAGGACCGTGCTGTCGCGCTCCAGCTCGACTTCGACTTCGAGGTCCCGGTCGCCCACGATCGTGAAGGCGGCGGTGGTGGGCAGGAAGCCCGGTCGGGCCACCGAGGCCAGGTAGTCGCCGACCAGCAGGGGAGTCGGCTCCGGAGGTTCGAACGGTTCCACCTCGGGCTCGGCCTCGGCCTCGGGATTGGAAGCGGTGGCGTCGTCGCCGTCATCGGCGGGAGCCTCCTGCTCGCTTTCGTCGTCCGCTTCCGCGCCGGTCTCCGCCGGGGGCGGAGTCTCCGGCGGCGTGCTGTTCTCGAACTCCAGGTCGCCGACCAGAATGCGGGCGTCCCGCGGGAGGACGAGGAAGGAGACGCGTCCCACGAGTTCCTTCTTCCGGCTCTCCAGGCGATCGGTCAACTGCCTGCCGGCCGTCTCCGCGTCCAGCTCGAACAGCGGGTCGAGACGGACGATCCGGTCGAGCGCCTCGTCGGCGGCATCCCGGTCGTCGAGCGTCCAGTGGGCCGCGGCGAGGTAGAGCCAGGCGGTTTGCAGGGTCTCGAACAGGCGTGGATCGCTGGCCGCGAGGGTCCGGGCGTCGCCGGTTGCCGTGGCGAGCGGCTCCAGCGTCGCGATCACGGTCTCCAGGACCGGGATGGCTCCTTCGGAGTCCCCCTCCGCGTAGAGATCGCCGGCTTCGGCGAGAGCGGCGGTCGCCTGCGGCGGCAGCCGGCTCGAGCGCTCGATCTCCAGATCGCTGCGGCCGATCTCCTGGACGCCGAGACGCTGGGCCGCCAGGGACCCGCAAAGAGCGAAGAGCGCCGTCAGAAGGGCGGCGGCAGTCGCGAGCACGGGTCCCGTCGACGTGCGGCTGCTCCGCATGGCTACTCCACTACCAGGACCGCGCCGAGGCGGCTGTCGGCGATGAAGATGCGGGCCCTGGCGTCGACCGCGATGT
Organism: Acidobacteriota bacterium; assembly: GCA_011523565.1. Classification (GTDB taxonomy): domain Bacteria; phylum Acidobacteriota; class Thermoanaerobaculia; order Multivoradales; family Multivoraceae; genus Multivorans. Next base: position 36,246 of record WTGL01000033.1, on the reverse strand, counting down.
CCTCTGGAGCCCGCAGCTCCTGAGCACTCGGAAGGATGGGGCCGATCGTGGCGACGGGCACGGCGTGCGGGTCGTAGACGAGAACCTGAAGGGACGAGGCGTCGAGCACGTAGCGGTTGCCGAACGGGTCGACATCGATCGCGGTGGGGCGGTTCCAGTCGGCGCGGAACGATTCCTCGAAGTCGCCGTCCTTGCCGAAACGAAGCACCGTGGCCGCCTGCGAGCGGGAGCCGGCATCCAGGACGTGGATGGCGCCGTCCTCGCCCACGGCGAGATCGATTGGCTGGTTCATCATTCCGAGACGGAGAGTCTCGAGCGGGCGACCGTCCGGGTCGTAGCGCAGCACTTCGGCGGTGCGGCGCGAGAGGATGGTCCAGTTGCCGAACTCGTCCTGGTGGGCGGCGACGATCCGGTCGAGGGTCCCGCCCTGGGGGCGGGCAAAGGAGACAGTCACGAGATCCTGGAGCCGGGTCACTCCGTCGGCCGTGATCACGGCGCCGACGCCGCCGGAACTCTGGCTGGGCCGGACGATCCCGCGGAGGTCGCGGGCAGAGGATGGACTCCCGTTCGGATCGAGGATCGCGACGCGGTTCGGTTCGGTGACGAGGAGTTCGCCGTTCGCTCCGGCGGCGACGCCGCGGGGTCGCTCGATTCCCGCCTGCTCGGGCAGGTAGGGCCTGGACCGGCTCCAGGGCTCCTTACCTGTGAGAGGCCGCAGGATCAGGCGGTGAATCAGGGTCATGCGGTCCAGGGCGGCGTCGGCGAGCCCGGTTCCGGGCTCCGCCCCGGCGGCTTGTCGGAGCCAGCCTTCCCGGGCCAGCCGCAGATGGTCGACTGCCCCCTGCCAGTCCCCTCGCGTGAGCAGCAGTTCGCCGAGTTCGTAGTGAGCGCGGGGCGTCCACTCGCTTTGGGCTTCGCGCTCGAGGACCCGAAGCAGTTCGCCGGCAGCTTTCGCCGCGTCGCCGGTGCGCCGTCCCAGTGCGCCAGCCTCGACCAGGGCCCGGCTGCGAGTTGCTGATTGAGGATGTTCGCTCTGGGGGAGACGCCGGCTGAGCGTCAGCAGCTGCCCGCGCGCGCGCGCCAGGTCACCTGCGTTGCGCGCGGTGCCGACGGTCGCGAGGACTGTGTCGATGGCCGCCGCGACTTCGCGCTCGGCCGCCTCCTGCTGGGCCGGCAGCGCCGCGGCGACGAAGACCAGGGCGAGGCCGAACCAGAAGCTACGCGTCGACCTGGTCGCTGAGCCTCTCGTCACTGATCCGTTGGGCGCTTGGCGAGTGAGGGGCATGGGTGAGGATCAGGTTGGCGCGCGCAATCGCCTTCGCCGCGTCGCCGAGTTCCTGGTACGTGAGCATCTCCTTGTAGAGCACGTCCGCCAGTCTGTTCAACTGCTCCTCGACCTCGCCTGCGTATGGGCCGTCCGGAAAGCGCTCGAGGTACTCGGAGCCGCTCGTGATGTCGTCATAGCTGCCGACCAGTTTGCCCAGCCGGTCCTCGGCGCGTTGGCCGAGTTCGGGATCGCGCTCCTGGGATGCGAGGTGCTGGAGGGAGCCAAGACGTGTGAGCACCGGCGCCAGGTTGCGCAATCCCCGCTGAGCGTCGGCGGCGGGACCGTCGCCGTCTTCCGCTATGCCGCCGGCCGGTTCCGACTCCCAGGCTTTGAGAAAGTGCTCTACCGCGTCCGTCTCGCGGCCGAGCCGGCTGTAGGAGATCCCGAGCAGCAACGCCACCTTCGCTGCCCGCGGCGAGTCCGGGTAGTTGGAGAGGAAAGCTTCCAGGAAGGGAGTCTCGAACACTCCCCGGTCGAGGATCCTGATCGATTGGGCGTACAGCTCTTCCGATTGGCGGCGCAGGTCGGCCAGTTCGTTGCTGAGCACCGCCAGAAAGGGCGAATCGGGGGTCAGGGAGCGGACGTACTCCATCTGCTGACGGTAGGCGGCGGTGATCCGGCCGTAGTCGCGGGACGTCGCCAGCCGTTCAAGCTCCGCGTCGCGCAGCCTGTGCAGGTTCTCGAGCCGCAACGACTCGGCGGCGGTGCCCGAGGGCCACGCACCGAGGGCCATTGCCTTCAGCAGATCGAGTTCGGGCGACGACGGAGGCCGTTCCTGCCGGCGGCCCGCAGGCTGCTCCTTCTTTCCGCGGTCGGCGAACTCCAGCAGAGCGGTCTGCGTGGCGGTGCGGTACGCATCGACGTCTTCGGAGGGTTCCGGCTCCAGGGTCGCCAGGTAGCGGCCGCGGGCCTCGGCGGCATCGACGCGCGAGTCGAAGAACGGGTGGGTCTGCCAGTACCCGAGGACCTTCGACTGGGAGATGCGTTCGCTCATCCTGGTCATCAACTGCGCCAGCCCGTTCGGATCGAAGCCCGCGGCGGCGGCGTAGCGCTGTCCCACCTCGTCGCTCTGGTCCTCGTGCTCGCGGGAGTAGCTGCGCATGAGCAGCTCGGTGAACACCATGCCGCCGGTCAGGGCCGCCTGGGCGGCGGCGGCCGTCGAACCCTGGTCGCGGGTGTAGCCGTAGGGGCCGACGTAGCCGTCGTTCCGGTCGGAGGCGCTGGCCGCGATCAGGCCCACGGAGAGCAGGGAACTCGCCACGTTGAGCCAGGTCGCGCGCTTCTTCTGCTTCAGGAAGTGCTCGGAGGTGACGTGCGCGATCTCGTGGCCGAGGAGCGCCGCCAGCATGTCATCTGACAGTCCCAGGTCCAGCATGCCCCTGGTCACGAAGATCTGCCCGGCGGGCAAAGCGAAGGCGTTGGGCAGCGGCGTGTCGACGACGGCGAAGGTGAAGGGGTAGCGGTCGAAGTCCGCGTGGTAGGCGACCTGGTAGCCGATCCGGTTGACCCGTTCCTGAGCTGCCGGATCGTCGAGCAGCCCGTACTGCCTGACCGCCTGGGCCGCGGCGGCCAGGCTCTTCTCGAACAGTGCCGGATTGGAGATCTCGACGGCGGGCGCGGCCGTGGCGCCGAACACACAGATCGCGTAGGCGATCGCGGCTACGCCCCTGGCGAGCGGTGCTCTCGTGTGCTTCTGTGTGCCGTTCACGGTTTCTGCTCAGCGTCTGCCGATCTCCCCGCTCGAAGTCAGGATTGCTCCTGATAGGGGATCGAAGACTGCAATGACGAACTTGTGCTGCCGCCTGCGAAGTTCGAGGCCGGTGTCGATGTAGTAGATCTGGCCAGGTCCAGGTGCATGGCCTCCGGCGATACGAAACGTCTGGAACGATGTCTCCGAACGGTTGCCCATCTCGTCCATGACGGCAATCCAAACCTCCAGTTCGGCCTGCCACATTCCCTCCGTTCTCAGGAACAGGACGTGGTCCAGCGGGACCGCCAGTTCGGCCGGTACGTGCAACCGCCTTCCGGCCCGTTCCGGCTCGCCAAGGCGCACCCCGAGCGGTGTTGTCGAAGGTGGGTCGCCGAACAGCAGGGCTGTATCGATCGCCGCCAGCACTTCGGATGGGCGGGACAGGTCGACGTAGCCTTCGCGGGTGCGCACCCTGAGGGCCGGATGGTCCGCCAGGCGCGCTTCAACTCTGTGGGCTCCGTCGTCTTCTCTGCGTTGCGTCTGTACACCGAGCCAGTAGTACGAGCGCGTGTCGGCGACGGCCGCGGCCAGGGCCGAATCGCGCTGGTCGTTGATCATCGCCAGACCGCCTGTGGCGTCGGCCAGTCGCTCCAGGGCGGCGTGCCGCAGGGTCTCCCGTTGCAATAGGAAGGTGCTCTCGCTTGCTTGGGTGGCGCCAATGGGTCGGGTGGGATCGGTGTCGGACAGTAACGCTGTTTCCGGCTCATCCCTCACGTCGAACGCCACTGAAGCGTCGCCGGGAGCTTCGGGGCTGAAACCCGGTACGTCGACGGGGTAGAGGGTGTAGCCGGTCAGATTCGCGGCCGACGTAAGAGGGCCGTAGAGGGTCTCGCGGCTCATCAGACCGTCGTTGGGCTGCACGGAGGGGCGATCGGCACTCGAGGGGCGGTCGGAGACGATGAAGGCTGCGGCCGACTCCGGCCATCCGCCCGCGAGCAGCAGCATCACCTTCCGGCCGCGCGGGTCGGCGAAACTGCGGAGCGTCGCCGCGGCTGCAAGCACGGAGCGCACCAGTTGCTCTTCCAGCTTCGCCGCGTACAGCAGATCCAGGGATCCGTCACGCCCCGTTTCCGAAACCCCGTCGAGAACGGTCGACCGCACGTCGTGGTCCTGCGAGGTGTCTTCCAGCAATCCCCTGCGGGCTTGGGGGTTGCGAGCCTGCAGCAAAGAGAGATCGGACGCACCTCGTGTGAGCGCCTCGGCGCCTTCGCGACGCAGAAGAAGCTGTTCGCCTCGCGTGGTGTCGCTCACCATCCGCTCCTTCAGGCGGTCGAGCCCGTGGGTCTCACGTCCGCGGGCCTGATCCAGGGCCACGTTCAATCGGTCGGCCGAGTTGGTCCAGTCCGTCAGTTTCGTGATCGCGTTGCCGTCGAAGGCGACGATGGCGACCCGGTCCGTTGGCCCGAGCTTCGCCAGGTCGGCTTCCAGGCGGTCGAGAACCCGGTCGCGGTCCCGCTTGATCGAGAAGAAGTCGTCGATGAAGACCAGGAAGTTCGTCCCAACGGGAGCGTTCGGCCGCAGGGCGGGCACTGTCGTTACGCCTCCAGCTGGCACCGCTACGGCGCGACCCTCCCGGATCTCGCTGAAGTAGTCGAGGGGAACCGCTCGACCGTCGACGAGCAACTCGAAGTCCGACGCGGTCAGGCCGCGGACGCGGCGACCCTGCTCGTCGGTGACCACGACCTCGACGTTGACGACCCGCACGTCGATGGTCTCGGAGAAAGCCGCTGCCGCGTCGTCCTGCTGCGCGGGCGCGGGGCCGGCAAGGAGCGCCAGTGCTCCGAAAGCCCACGCGGCGACGAGTCCGTGGCGGAGCTTGGTCACGGCCCGGAAGCGCGCCGGCCAGGCGTCAGGGCGACATGGGGCATGGAGGCTACCGGCAGCCGATGGGGATGGCATGGGCGGAACTCCGAACGGCGAGACGTTGCGGAGCGACTATACCCTTCGGACGAGGCGTCGATGGTGTTCCCGGAGGCTGCGGCGCCCATCACTCGCCGTCCGCGGCAGCGAGGCGCAAGCGCGCCCGCGCCGGTGCCGAGGGGCCGCCATCAGCCTCGATCCGGCCTTGCCTTGCGGAGCCCAGCGCACGGAAGACCTGTTGCGCCCGTAGCCGGTACTCCTCGTGACCCGCGGCTGCGAGGTCCGACATCGCAAGTCCCAGAGCGTACTGGACCGAACCCCTGCCCAGTCCGTCGCGGTCGGGGGCACTGATGGTCTCGAGAAGCCGCACGGCGCCGGAGGCGTCGTCCGCGGCGAGCAGCAGGGAAGCAAGGTCCAGTTCCAGGAGCCAGCGGGGTACGTCGCCCTGCCGCTCGATCTCCCTGAACAGGTGGGCGGCTGCGACCGAAGACATCAGGTCCGGCGCGAAGACATCGATCCCCGTCCAGCCCCACTCGGGTTCGACAGCAAGCGTGACCGGCCCATCGGCGCCGCCGATCGCGAGTTCGATCACACCGCCGGGTCGTAGGCTGGCGAGCGCCTCGCTCACCTGGAGAATGGAGGAAGCGGCCTCACCGTTGACCTCAACGACTTCCATCCCGGGACGAAGTCCCGCCGCGGCGGCTGGTCCGTCGGTATCGGCCGTGGCGACGACCAGCGTCTCGCCCTTCAGCGACTCGATCAGGACGGCGCCGAGCCGGGGCGCCTTCTGACCAGCTTCGAGCCCGGGGTTCACCGAGCGGGCCAATCGCCGTCGCGTCCCGCTCCCGATCCGGCCGTTCGGGATGTCGATCGTCAGCACATCCGGGCGGGAAGGACCCGGAGCGGCCGACCACCACCAGAGATCGACCGTGTTGGCAACGAGGTCGTCGCTCAGGACAGCGGCAAGGTAGAGGGCCGCCGGCACCTGGTCTTCGACCCGGGCCTGAACGGCGTTCCAATCCACGTTCGTCTTCGCCGCCGTCCGGTCGCGCAGCGTGGACGGGCGGATGGCCAGGTCATCGAACGCCGCGGCGCCCTCCCGCTCGCGGTTGAGCACGATGTAGGTGCCCTCCTGCCGGAGGACCTCCAGGACGGACGAAACCGCCCGTAGCCCGGCTGCGTCTTCGCCGAAGACGCCCAGGTAGGCGAGAGCCGGTCGCAGCTCGACGGGCACTTCGAGCCAGGCGCCGTCCTCCACCTCCACGGAGGCCTCGAAATAGGCATGGACGCCGCGGGCTACGACGAGGTCGACCCTGCCCGGCGCCACAGATGCCTCGGGCATCAGCTTCTCCCGGTCGGGTCTGAGTTCGACGCCGTTCGCGTAGACCTTGGCGTCGTCCGGGAGGCCCTTGAGAAGCAGGAAAGCCCGCTGGGCTTCGAGCACCACCGGAGACAGCTCGTAGTCGCGCACGTCGGTGACGTTGAGACTTGCGCGGTAGGTGCGAAAGCCGTCCTTTCGGATCTCGAGCCGATGAGAACCGGTGGCAAGGTCACCAATCCACAACGCGCGTGAGAAGCTCCCCCGAGGGGTGGACACCGCCGCTTCCGCGGGGTCGAACCCGGATTCGGCCATGCCTTCCGTCCGGCCGCGCACGAAGCCGTCGATCAGGATCGTCGCGCCGCTGGGAGCGGTGCGAAGCCGTACTGCGGCGTTGACGCGCTTCAATGTGACGGCGATCTCCACCTCTTCGCCTTCGGCTACCGTGAAGCCAGCCAGCGTCGGTACGTAGCCGGGCCGAGACACCTCGGCGAGGTGGTGTCCGACCGGGAAGGTGGCGGCAAGGCCCGTTTCCGCCTTCTCCTCCGCTGCGTTGACTGCCCGAAGTACCCCATTCCCGACGGCGACTTGGGCGTCCGGCGGCTCGACCAGGAAGGAGACACGGCCGACGGAGCCGACATCGGGAGAGTTCGGTTCGCCTTCCGCCGGTTCGGCGATCGCTCCGCTCCGGATGGGGTCTGGTTGCCGATCCTGTTGCGGCATGGCTGGCTCGGCAGACCAGAAGAGAGCGAGGACCGCGACGGATCGGATGGTCCGCGGCGTTGCCGGCCCGATCCAACGGCCCCACTGGAAGCGGTGGCTCAAGGGTAGTAACCGCTGATGGTGCGGGCTCGACGATTCCCTGTAACCCGCACCTCGACCTGTCTGAAGTCGTCGTCCGCCTCTTCCTGGTTCGAGTTGTAGGCGAGCAGGTACTGGGAACGGAGTTCGCGATCGATCTGCCGGTACACGGGCGCCAGGTCCCTCGCTGCCTCGATGAAGAACGCTCGCCCGCCGGTCGCTGCTGCAATCTCCTCCAGTTTCGTCCGCAAGAACGGTTGGGCGCCAGCCACTCCCAGTCCGATGGTGTAGATGACGACCTCGGAATGCCTGGCGAACTCCAGGACGTCACCGTACTCGGCGGAGCTTGACGTGTCTTCTCCGTCAGAGAGCAGGACCAGGGCGCGCCGACCGGTCACGCCTCGGAAGTAGTACAGGCTGGTCATCAGTGCGTCGTGAAGCGCAGTCTGCCCGGTTGCTCGCAGGCTGTGGATCGTGTCGACAACCGTGGCGACGTCCGATGTCTGACCCATGAGGAGGTGGGGTCGGGAGGCGAACGCCACGGCGAACGACGAGTCCTGGGGCTTCATCAGGTTGGTGAGGAACTGCCCTGCTGCCTCCCTTGTTTGCTCCATGACGTCCTTCATCGAAGCTGACGTGTCGACCGCCACACCCAGAGTCAGCGGCAGGTTCTGAACCAGTTCGAAGCGCGCAACGTCCTGGCGTAGGCCGTCCTCGAACACGGTGAAGTCCGCCTCCTGTAGCCCAGTCACCGGGCGGTTCGCCTTGTCGATTACGGTTGTGTACAGCTCGACCAGATCGACGTCGACGTGGTCCGTGAGGAGCGAAGCGTTGAGAAACCGGACGGCCTCGGCGTTGGCGCCGTCGTCCAGAATCGCCGTCACCGTGAGGTAGGCGGGCTCGGTTTCATTCGTGCCCTCCGGCACGCTGATTTCCGTTTGCCACGGTGGTCGCCTGAGTTCCGCCTGCACCTCGTCGCCGACGCGGAACACCACGGAACTGACCTGGCGTCCCTTCGGCACGACCACCGCTACCCTCGCCTGGGCTATACCGGACACGCTGACACCTGGTGGCGGTTCCTCGATCCGAACCCGCAGATCTCCCTGCTGCTGGTTGAGGACCAGTTCGTCGGTAGCAACGATCTGGCCGTCTGCGTTCAGGCCCTCCACCCGGATGACCTGTTGCGTTGGATACCTCGCCAGGCGCAGCATGGCCCAGGCGCGCGATCTCGACTGCGTCGTTTGCGGCTTCCCGTCCACCAGGAAGCGCACGGTCACGATGTCCGCGCCACCCACCCGGACATTCGCCCGATACTCGCCGACGACGATCTCGGTTTCGGGCGGCACCAGCGCCAGCGAGGTCTTGGCATGCAGACGGGCTCGGGTGGCGATGGACGGCCCAGTGTCGCTGCCAAGCCGACTGCTCTCAGCGACCTCCAGATCCCGGAAAGCGGCGATAGCCTGGTTTCCGTACTCGGGATCGCCCCGTTCGGCAAGCTCCGACAACGCCATGCCGATCAGGTACCTGACCGTTTCTCGGCCCAGACCGGCACGCCCCGGGGCTTCGATTCTTCTCAGCAAGCGCAGCGCTCCGTCGAGGTCGCCCTGGGCCATCAGGATGGTGGCAAGGTCGAGTTCGACCAGCCAGCGCGGAACGTCGCCGGGCCGCTCCAGCTCCTGAATGAGATACGCGGCCGTAGCCGCGGGCAGCAGTTCCGGATCGAAAGGGTCGAGTACGGACCAGCCCCACTCAGGCTCGATCGGATGAGTCACTGGGGTACCGTCGGACCCCAGGCTGCGGACGTTCAGAGTGTCGCCTGGTCTGAGCGCCGAGATAGCGGCAGTCCAGTCGCTCGTTTGGGAGAGCTGCGAGTCATCCAAACCGATCACCTGCATCCCGGTCTCGATCCCAGCCAGGTATGCGGGGGAGGCCATCTCGACGTCGGCAACGACCAACGGGCTGCCTGCCAGGGACTCGACCAGGGTGACACCGATTCGCGGGACGCGCCGGTCGAGCTTCGGACGCAGGGTCGTGGCGAGCCGATGCAGGTCGTCGGCTTCGGGCTCTCCGTTCTGGATGCGTAGTGTGAAGACGTCGGGGATCGCAGGCCCTGGGGCCGCCGACAACCACCAGAGGTCGACGCTGTCTGCAGCCTGCTCGTCGTTCGGGACGGGGATGACGTAGAGCGCTGCGGGCGTCAGACGCTGCAAGCGCTGCCGGATCGTGGCCCAGGCCATGAAGCGCGCCTCCGGGCCGGCCTTTCCGCGCAGCGTAGCCGCGTCGACTCCCAGTTCTCGCAGAGTGCCGACGCCCAGGGGCTCCGTCAGCACGGTGTAGGACTGCAGGTCGCGGAGGAAAGCCATAGCCGAGCGAACAGCCTGCGCGGCACTCGGGTCCAGGTTCGGGAGACCAACAAGAGCGAGAACCGCCCGAAGCTCGACCTCGACCTCGAGCCGCTGCCGGTCCGCTAGAACCGCCGAAGTCTCGAAGTATCCGTGGGCGCCGCGGACTGTCAGGTCATAGGCACCGGGCGGCAGTGGGCTCTCCGGCGTTCGAAGGTGGCGGTCGATGGGAAGCGAGTCGCCGTTGGCGGTGACGATCGCGTCGTCAGGAAGGCCGACGAGGGCGATTACCGCCTCCTCTCGCTCCAGCGCTACCGTGGGTAGCTTGTAGTCCCGAAGGTCGGGAAGCTGAAGGACGGCGCGATAGCTACGGAAACCCTCGCGCTTGACTTCAAGATCGAACGTTCCGGGAGCAGGTAGACCGTCGATCCGATGGTCGGTGGAGCAGGAAGCCGGAGGGTGACAGGTGCCGGCCTCTGTCGTGGGAGCAACGTGATGCCTCTTGATCCCGTCGATCAGGATCTCGGAATCCGCGGGTGTGGTGCGCAGGTGGATCACCGAACTCGACCGTTCAAGCGGAACGTCGACTTCGACTGAACCTCCGGCCTCGACCGCGAAGCCCATGACGGTTGGCAGGTAGCCCGGGCGAGTGGCGTAAAGCAGGTAGTCGGAGGCGACCAGGGCTGCCGGTGCCTGCTCTTCGTATGGCTCGAGTGTGTCTTCCAGGGCAGCAAGCAGGACTGGCAGCGAGCAGCCGGGAAAGTCCAGCGTCAGGATTGCGTCTACGGTGAGTTTGCCCAACAACCGCTCCGCGTCGGCAATCGTCGTCGCTCCCGACATCGCGGCGCCGATCGAATCCACATTGGCAATCCAGACCGCGGCATCGTCGGGGTTGACGACCACCGAGACCAGACCCGAAGGCGGCCGACTGATTTCCTCACCTTCCGCGACCTCCTCTTGTGCGGCAACGGCGTCTGTCGGCTTCACCTGCGAGAAGGCGCTTGCACAAATGGCAGCCAGGACCAGCGTCGAGGTGACCGTCATCCGGCTGCGCCGACGCGGCGATGCCAGCGAGCACGCGACACGGCTTGCCGTGATCTCTTGTCGCTGCACGGCCCGGATCTACTCCACCGCCAGCACCGTACCCAGACGTCCCTCGGCGATGAAGATTCTGCCCATTCCGTCGACGGCTAGATCGGTGGGTGTGCGCAGTTCGATGCCGCCGGGAAGTACCGGCCCGAGGGCGTTCAGCAGGTTTCCGTCGGGGTCGTACACGAGGATCTGGTTGGTGCGTTGCTCCAGGACGTAGCGGTTCCCGAGAGGGTCCGCGTCCAGTGCTGCGGGACGCTGCCAGTCGGACCTGAACGTCTTCTCGAGACTGCCGTCGGAGGCGAAGGTCAGTACGGCGGCGGGAGTCTGCCGCGAGCCCCCGTCGAGGGCGTGGATCGCTCCGGTCGTGTCGAGGGCAAGGTCGATGGGTCGGGCCATGGCCGATTCGGTGAAGTCGCGCAACCGGCCGTCAGGGAGATACCGCAACACGGTGTCCACGCGGCGCGAGAGCACGGTCCAACTGCCGAAGGGTCCGCGGTGAGCGGTGATGATCTGGTCCAGCCTGCCTCCAGACGGGCGCTGAAGCGTGACCGCACTCGGGTCGTCGAGCAGCATCACCGTGTTGGCGGTCGGTACGACCGCGCTCAAGCCACCGAGTGCCCCGGCAGGCCCCAGGCTTGGTCGGGCCAACCCCCTCAGTTCGCGAGTTGCGACCACCTTGCGATCCGGGTCGAAGAGCACGGCGCGGTTGTCGTCAGCGATCACTAGCTCACCGCGAGGTCCGGCTGCCACGAAGCGGGGTTTCTTCAGTTTGAGCTTCTCTGGCAGGTAGTCGTGCGGCAGATAGGCGCGGGTTGTTGTCCAGGGGCTGTGACCTGCCAGGGGCCGCAGAATGAGACGGTGGATGCGGGTCATGCGCTCCAGGGAAAGGCGCGCTACGTCGACGGCATGTCGACTTCCATCTGGCTCCGCGTGCGCTTCGCGTAGAGCTCCCTGACGCGCCTGCCATAGATGATCCGCTGCGAGCCTCCAGTCGCCGTCGGCCAGGACCAGTTCGGCGAGTTCGAGGTGCGCTCTGGCCGTCCACTGGTTCTCGGCCTCCCGTTCCAGCACGTGCAGCAGCTCCCCGGCAGCCGCGTTGCCCAAACCGAGGCGGCGCCCGAGGGATGCGGCTTCCACGAGCGCCCGGCTGCGGCCGACGAACCTCGGGTAGAGGCTGCGGGGATAGCGCTGGCCCAACTCCAGGAGTTGGGCACGCGCCGCCTCAAGTTCCGCAGGGTCCTGGGCGACTCCGGCGGCGGCGATTGCCGTGTCGGCCTCGATGTCGATCGATGGCTGTTGGGCCGTGACGGCCACGGCAACCGGGAATGGCAGGAGCAGGACCGCGACGACCGTCGGCAGTCGGGCACTGGTGCTGGACTTCACTTGCGGGGGGCACCTGGCGATATGGGAGACGGCGCTGGAGCCAGCGCCTGCGGGGCTTGCACGGCCGAACACCCTCACGGTGGTGGTCCTTGGCGGTTCAGACTGCTTTCGTAGCATAGCGTCGTGGCGGCCTCACCGGCGCTTGAAGCGTTGAGGATGGCGGCGCGGAGCAGCCGCGGGCACGAGCCGTGGCTGTTCTACCCGCGCGACGGCCGCTGGCGATGGTGGTCGTTCGAGCGTGGCTGGACCGAGGTCGAACGCTGGCAGGCGGCGTTCGATCGTGGTGAACGGTTGACCGTCGACCAGGCTCCCGCTCCTCAGTCCTCGCCGCAGGCGTTGTGCTGCCACCTCGCGGCGGCACCCGCGGAGACTGGTTCCGACGGCGTTTTCGACCGAGTCCTGGCCCCGCGGGGACGGGTGCGGGAGATCGTCGTCGTCACCCCGCCGCCGCCCGGGCCTCCGACGTGTGTGGACCGCCTGGCCCTGCCCTGGCTGCATTGGTGCTGCACGAATCTGGCGGCACTGGTGCTCGAACCGAGCCGCGAGGCATTGATCGGTTCCGTGTTGTGGTGCCGGCCGACGGTGCTGCTGGCCGGCATGGAGGAGGAGCGTGCGCTCGCCGTGGCGGTACGGGAGCGGAGCCGCGACCGTGAACGCCGGGCGGCGGCGCTGCTGGACCGGCTCCGTGTGCTTCTGGTCGCGGTGGAGGAGCAGGAGAGTCTCGGTGAAGCGGTGGAGCCGGCCGCCTTCTGGCGTGCCTGGGGTGTCGAGCGGCGGCTCGTTTGTTCCGACGACCCGGATCGCCGTTGATACAGTGCAGGTCAGCATGAAAAGGGCCGCATTCCTCCGGTTCTCGCCGCTGCTGGCGGCGCTCCTGGCTGTGATTGCCGTTGCGGCGCCGGCCGGCGCTGCCGACTTCACGGTCAAGATGGCGACCCTGTCGCCGGACGGTTCGCCCTGGGACGGCTTCTTCGAGACCATGGGCCGGGAGTGGGAGGCCGGTACCGACGGTCGGGTCAAGCTCACGATCTACCCTGGCGGCGTCGCCGGCGACGAGCCGGACATCCTGCGCAAGATGAAGATCGGCCAGTACCACGCGGCC
>WTGL01000033.1:5507-23261 GCA_011523565.1 Acidobacteriota bacterium | reverse complement strand
GAGGAGATGCAGCGGCTCAAGATCTTCACCTGGGCCGGCGACGAGGCGATGACGGACTGGTGGCGGCAAGGCGGCTTCAAGCCTGTGGCGCTGGCCGCCACCGACATCGTCACCGGTCTCCAGACCGGCATGATCGACGCCCTCGCGGTGCCGCCGATCTACGCCATGTCGGTTCAGTTCTTCAAGCAGGCGAAGTTCCTGGCCGACGTACCGCTGATTCCGATGATGGGAGCCATCGTGGTCACCAGGCGCGCCTGGAATCGCATCTCGGAGGAGGATCGCGAGGTGCTGATCGAGGGCGGCGAGCGGGCCGAGAAGCGGATCTTCGACACGATTCCGACCCTCGAGCAGACGGCGATCAAACTGATGGGAAGTGAGGGGCTGGAAGTCGTTCAGATCGTGGGTACGGAGGTGGAGGACGACTGGAAGCGCATCGCCCATGACTTCGCCGAGGACATGCGCGGGAAGACCGTCCCGGAGGCGGTCTTCGACCGGGCGACGGCGGTACGGGACGCGTACCGCAAGCAGCAGGAGGCCGAAGCGGCCGCGCCTGACGCCTCGGACAGCGGCCGGTAGCGCCGCTCTTGACTGAGGGCGGCGCCGCGGCACCACTTCGGGCCGTCGTACGCCTCGCGCATCGCGTCGAGGACGGCCTCTCGAGCGTGCTTCTGGCCGCCATGGTGCTGCTGCCCCTGGCGGAGATCGTCGTCCGCCAGACCGGAACCGGCATCCCCGGAGCGCTTCCGTTCGAACAGCACCTGACGCTGTGGATCGCCTTCCTCGGCGCGGCCCTGGCGGCGCGCGAAGGACGCCTGCTCGCCCTCGCCACCGGGAACTTCCTGCCCGAGGGGAAGTTCCGGACCATCGCCGCGGTCTTCACCGGCGGTGTCAGCGCGATGGTGGCGACGTTGCTGGGCGGGGCGAGCCTGGACCTGGTACGGATCGAACGCGAGGGCGGCATCGAGATGGCCGCCGGGGTACCGGTCTGGGTGGGGCAGGCGGTGATGCCGGTGGGCTTCGCGATCCTGGCCCTGCGGCTGGCCTGGAAGTCGTCGGAACTCTGGGCGGGTCGCGCTTTGGCCGCGCTCGGCATCGTGCTGGGGCTATCGATCGGCGCCAACGCCGAGGCGTTCGGAGAGCTTCCGGCAACCCCCTGGCTGGTCCTGATCCTCGGCTCGACGCTGCTCGGCGGCCCCATCTTCGCCGCCCTCGGCGGAGCGGCGGTCTTCCTGTTCCTCTCCGACTTCGTGCCGCTGGCTGCCATCCCGGCGGAGAGCTACCGGCTCGCCGTGTCGCCGACGCTGGCCGCGATCCCGCTGTTCACGCTGACCGGCTTCCTGCTCGCCGAGGGCGGGGCGTCGGAGAGGCTGCTCAGGGTATTCCGCGCCCTGTTCGGTTGGGCACCGGGCAGCACGGCCGTGGTGTGCGCCGTCGTCTGCGCGTTCTTCACCGTCTTCACGGGCGGTTCCGGCGTCACGATCCTGGCGCTGGGCGGCGTGCTCTTCGCCGCCCTCTCGGCCGATGGCTATCGCGAACGCTTCTCGCTCGGCCTGCTGACGTCGTCCGGTTCGCTCGGCCTTCTGCTGCCGCCGGCCCTGCCGCTCATCCTGTACGGCATCGTCGCCGAAGTACCGATCGAGGACCTGTTCATTGGCGGTCTCATCCCGGGGCTGTTGTTGATCGCGTTGATCGCCGCCTGGGGGGTCAGGGAGGGGTTGCGAAAGGGTGTTGCCGGCTCCAGAACCCCGGCGACAGAGCTCGGAGGCCCGGTGGGGGCGGGTTGGTGGGAGTCACTCCCGCCCGCCGCCAAGCGGTTCCTATCGGTGGTTCTCGAGATCATGCGTGCGGTCTGGGCCGGCAAGTGGGAGCTACTTCTTCCGGTCGTCATTCTCGTGGCGTTCTTCAGCGGCTACGCGACCCTGGTCGAAACGGCGGCGCTGGCGGCTCTCTACGCTTTCATCGTCCAGTGCCTGGTGCACCGCGACGTGAAGCTGGGCAAGCCCCTGCTGGCCGTGTTCCGGCAATGCACCGTGCTGGTGGGCGGAGTGCTGATCATCCTGGTCGTGGCCATGGGGCTCACGAGTTGGCTGGTGGACGCCCAGGCGGCTCAGGGCCTCCTTGAACTCGTGCAGGACAACATCGAGTCGAAGCTCGTCTTCCTGCTGGTCCTGAACGTCTTCCTGCTCCTGGTCGGCTGCCTGATGGACATCTTCTCGGCCACCGTGGTCGTGGTGCCGCTGATCATCCCGCTCGGTCTCGCCTTCGGCGTCGATCCGATTCACCTCGGGATCATCTTCGTCGCCAACCTGGAGTTGGGGTATCTGACGCCGCCGGTGGGCCTCAACCTGTTCCTGGCGTCCTACCGGTTCGAGCGGCCGCTCCTTAAGATCTACCGGGCCGCCGTGCCGGCGCTGATCATCCTCGGCATCGGCGTCCTGTTGATCACGTATGTCCCGGGCTTGACTCTGGGCCTGCTGGACTGGTTGGGTAGATCGTGAACCCGTTCTTCTTCTGGCTTCAGCCACGCCCGCCTCGCGCTCCGGAACCTGATAGGCAGAGCGGAGTGAGCTTCCCAAGTCCCAGGACGAACTGGAAACTCCTGCAGGGCATCGCCGTCGGCTGGTCGGCGGTCTTCCTGGGGTTGGCGATCCTCACGATCGTCGGGGTCCAGATCGTCCCCCGCGACGTGCCGGGTCTGGTCTGGGCGCTACATTTGCTGGTGGCCGTGATCGGCTTCGTCTCCGGTATCGCGGCGACCCGGCGCAGGGCCGAGATCGATGTCGAGCGGTGGAAGCTGGTGGACGACCCCGACCTCACCTCGGGCGAACGGGAACACGCGCACCGTGAGGCCGAGTCGCGCTTGCGGCGGGCCAGCGCCCAGTTCCTGCTCGCCGGCGTGACCCTGGGCGGCTGGCTGGCCTACCAGTTGCGGGCGGAGCGTCCGGAAGCGGGCGCGGCGGTGACCCGGGTCCTGGGCGGCGAGACGCCGGACGTGCCGACGCCGGACCAGACGCTGGCCGAAGCCCTTGCGGCGGAGCCGGTCTATACCGTGAGCGCGTCGGACCTCCTGATCGCCACGCCGCTGATCGCCTTCGGCCTCGGCATGCTCCTGGCCCGGTACAACGCGTCTCGCGCCGCGTCCCGGGACGGCTGATCCTTCATCGCAGCCGGGCCACCGTGGCACCCCAGCCGCCTCCGCCCGGACCGCCGCTTCGCAGCGACACGACCCGGGGATCCCGCTCAAGCACCTTGCGCACGATCTGGCGCTGCACCCCGATGCCGCGCCCGTGGATGATCCTCACCTCCCGGAACCCCTTCTCGTACGCGGCGTCCAGGTAGCTCTCGACCACGTCCTTTACCTCACGGGGCTGGAAGGGGTGGAGGTCGATCTCGTCGCCGATGGGAACCTCGACGACGTCTTCGGGTTGGAGTTCGTCTTCTCGCACCTTCGTCAGAACAGCTTCAGCACCGCGATGAAGGCGCTCCAGCCGTCGTCGGGGCCGGCGAGCGCGGTGCCCACGTCCATGTTGACGACCGTGCCCCAGGGGCCGATGAAGGTGCCGACGATGCCGACGCCGGCGAGCAGCTCGTTGTCGAGGCCGGAGGCGGCGTCCGTGGCCCACGCGGCGTCGCCGACCAGGTCGATCCGGAAGAGCTCACCCAGTTCGAAACCGTAGGTCAGATGGGTGGCGGCCGCCCGCTCGGCGCGCACCTTGTCGCTCTGGTAGCCGTGGACGGTCACGTCCGAGAAGAAGCCGAATTCGTACTTGCTGAAACGGTCGAGGTCGCTGCCGTCCACGTACTCGAAGGACAGGCCGACCTTCTGGAACTTCGGGAGATGCCAGGTCTTGGCGGCGCCGACGTTCCAGAGCGTGTACCGATCCGGGGTCAGGTTGGCGCCGCCCAGACCCCAGGGTTCCCAGTCCGCGCGCACGTTCCAGGTGCCGCCCGCCACCAGACGGTAGCCGGAGCGGATGTAGCGGAGGGTGGCCCCCAGACTGTGGCTCAGGTGATCCGAGGGGAGGACGAAGTCGTCGCCGGTCTGGTCGGCGCGCTGGAAGTTGTGCCAGGACAGCTCGTAGCGGAGGTCGAGCTTGGTGAAGCTCCCGAGTGGCCGGCCGAGACTGAAGTCGATGTTCGGTCGCAGCCGTTCGACGGTCTCCTCCGGCGCTTCCATGCCGTCGCGGTAGAGGGTGTCCTGGCCGGCGAACGCCAGCGCGAAGACGTCGACGCCGGCATCCCAGCGCGATCCGAACAGGCTCGGGTTGGCGATGTCCGCCAGGATCAGCGGCCCGGCGATGAACAGGTCGGCCTGGGTGCCGGTGCCGCGCCAGTCGAACGAGAGCCAGTTCACGCCGCCGAGGGGCAGCGGGCCGTCCTGGGCCTCGTCGTAGAAGGCGCCGCCGAGGATGAACATCCGGGTCTTGTCGTCCTCCTTGACGACCCGTTCGCCGGTCTCGTTGTCGACGACCAGATAGCGAAGCCCTTCTTCCGTGTCGCGCACCATCGTCGCCTCGGAGCCCAGGGCCGCCTGACGGCGGGCTTCGAACTCGGTCGGGTTGATCTCGATGCCCGTCAGTTGGATCTCCCGTTCGACGATCGTCGTGGCGTTCAGGACTGAGAACAGTTGCTGGCCGATGAGGCGGGTCGGCAACCAGTACGACGACCGGTCCCAGGCCGCGGGCTCGCCGTTCGCGTCGAGCGGCGTGTAGAACGTCGTCTCGTCGTTCGAGAGGACGTCTCCGGTGAGGCCTAGCTGAACCGCCCGGGTCTTCACGCGGGCGAAGAGCTCGCGATCGACCCACACCGTGCCGCGGAACAGACTGCGCCCTTCGACCAGAGCGCCGGCCGGCTCGAAGTCGACGACCCAGGTGTCGCGGCCCTCGACGGTCGCGGTACCGCGGAGCCGGTAGCGGTACTCCTTCGTGAAGGTGATCTCGGCCGGCATGGCCGCGGCCTTCTCCGGCTGGATCAAGGGGATCTCGGGGATCTTCTTGCGCCGCCATCGGATCCCGTTGACGTAGAGGGTCTGCCAGACCCAGTCGAAGCCGGCCCCCTGGCGGAAGAAGAAGGGACCCTGGAAGGTCGCGTCGACGGACTGCACGCCGGTGCCGAGCTGGAAGCGCATGGAGGTCGTGTTCGTGGCGGTGTAGTTCGCGATGCGCCTCGACTGGTCGTCCTCGAAGGCCTGCAGCCGTCTCAGGATCTCGCCCACCGGGACCCGTCGCGTGTCGGCGACGGTGAGGGCCTCTTCGACGCTTGCGGCGCCCTCCAGACTGACCGCCAGGTCGCGCTCGAGACGGAAGACGAAGGGCCCGTCGGTCTCGGTCAGCTCGAGCTCGTAGCCTCGCCGGGTGCGCCGCCCGCCGAACAGCAGGTCCGTTTCGCCGGTCGCGGGATCGAAGCGCGCGGGCGAGCCGATCTGCCGATCGTTGAAGCTGAGGGTGACCGGCGCTCCCGCTGCCGGCGGCGACACGACGATCCGCAGGCTCAGGTCCTCGCCGTGGACGAAGCTCCAGGCGTCGGCACCTGTGGGCGTCGAGTAGGGATCGTAGGCAACGTCGCCCGAGAACTCCTGGGCGATCAGCCGCGCGACCCGAAGCGCCGCGGCGTCGGCGCCGCGGTTGCCGGTGAGCGGGAACAGGGACAGGCTGACGCCCGCCTCCGCCTCCGCGGCGGCGCGCACCAGCAGGGCACCGCCGGCGTCCGCGTCCGCGACCGGACCGCGCTCGACCGCCATGAAGGCGTCCGGATCCAGGTCCCGCAGCAGTCGCCTGAGCGCGGCCAGATCGATCCCGCCGGCCGCGGCGTCGACGTTGACCGAGACGCCGTCCAGATAGGCGTCGAGTTCCTGCGCGTAGAGGCTCTGAATCAACTCCGCATCGCCCGGCAACGACTGGGAAACGACGAGAGCATCGGGCTGCGCGCCCGACACTGCCACCGCGGCCCGCTTCAGCGCGAGCGCGTACTCCTGGACCTGCACCGGCTCGTCCCGAAGCTCGACTGGCCAGATGAGCTGAAAGAAGGCGCCCGGCGAGGCCGTCCGAGCGAGATCGGCCAGCCGCTCCAGTTCCCCGGAAATCTCGTCACCGCGGTCCGCCGCCGGCGGCGGACCGGCGAAACGGACCGCATACCAGGGCACCACGCCACGGTCGCGCAGCCTAGACGCCGCCTCGGCCGCCCCACCGACAGCGGCTTCATCTGTCAGATTCACCGGCCACTTGACCACCAGCAGCGCCTCCTCCGGCAACTCCGGCAGCGCACCCAGGATCTCCGCCGTTCCGTCAGGGTCCTCAGTCGCCAGACCGACACACGGACTACAGGGCAACTGCCCGGCAACCGGCAAGGCGCCAGCAAGCAGGATGGCTACCGCAAGAGGAGCTTGTTTCGTCATTGGCTCAGAGAGTCCAACCCTCAGTGGCGGACCTTAGCCCGGATAACAGCTTGTGGCGGCTCAGATTCCCTGTCCGTCCAGGGTGTCGATCTTCGTTTACCTCGTGCATCGGCTCTCTCGGCACCGACGTCCAGCCCAGTCGGGGCAGGAGGGGTCAGCTCCCAGGTGCCTCTGAACGAGCGACGGCCGACGACAGCACAGGAACCAACGCCAAACCGAAGCGAGTGAAGCGGAGTGAGCCCCACCCCTGACATCTCCTCTAGAGCGCGAACGCCACCTGGGAGCTGACCCCTCCTGCCCCAAGACGGGCGGGTGCGTCCGACGCCCCGTCCGACGCCGCCGCCCCACGCCGCCGGCTAGCCCGCCGCAGCCGTGCGGTCGCCCGACTCCTCCGCGGCGGCGGCGACGATCGGCGGCAGTCCCATCTCGGAGCGCAGGTGGGCTTCGATCTCATCGGCGAGGTCGGCGTTGTCGCGCAGGAACTGCTTGGCGTTCTCCCGGCCCTGGCCCAGCCTGACGTCGCCGGCCGAGAACCAGGCGCCGCTCTTGGCGACTCGCTTGTGCTGGATGCCGAGGTCGATCAGCTCGCCGACGCGCGAGATGCCCTCGCCGTAGTCGATGTCGAACTCGGCGAGCCGGAACGGCGGGGCGACCTTGTTCTTGACCACCTTGATCCGCACCCGCGAACCGACCACCTGGTCGCCGTCCTTCAGCGCGGCGATGCGCCGGATGTCGATGCGGACCGACGAGTAGAACTTGAGCGCCCGTCCGCCGGTCGTGGTCTCGGGCGAACCGAACATGACCCCGATCTTCTCGCGGATCTGGTTGATGAACACCACGGTCGTTCGCGACCTGGCGATGATGGCGGTCAGCTTGCGCAGCGCCTGGGACATGAGGCGGGCCTGAAGGCCCACATGGGAGTCGCCCATCTCGCCTTCGAGTTCGGCGCGCGGCACCAGGGCGGCGACCGAGTCGATCACGACGATGTCGAGCGCGTTCGAGCGCACGAGCATCTCGGCGATCTCGAGCGCCTGCTCGCCGCTGTCCGGCTGGGAGACCAGCAGTTCGTCGATGTTTACGCCGATCTTCTCGGCGTACTCGGCGTCCAGCGCGTGTTCGGCGTCGATGAACGCGGCGGCGCCGCCGGTGCGCTGCGCCTGGCCGACCACCGACAGGGCCAGGGTCGTCTTGCCGCTCGATTCTGGACCGTACACTTCGACGACGCGGCCGCGGGGAAAACCGCCAGTGCCGATGGCGTGGTCGACGGCGAGGGAACCGGTCGAGATCGAGTCGACGCCGAGGTGTTCCTGCTCGCCGAGGCGCATGATGGCGCCCTTTCCGAATTGACGTTCGATCTGGGTGAGCGCGCCCGAGATCGCTTCCTCGCGGCCGACTTGCTGCTTGCGCGCCTTGGCGCGGGTTGGGGTCATGGGTTTCTTCGTTCCTCTCTTCTCGAAGTGGCGCGTTGGCGGTGGTCGGGCAGGAATCTGGGTCGGGATCGGCGGCCGTCGAGGTGAAGGAGAGCCGCGGCGCCGGCGTCGTCGACGCAGGTCCGTGGCTATACTTCCGCGCGACCGATGCGGCGCTCCCCTGGATCGTCAGACGGTTGAACGGAAGGCGGGATTCGGCCGCTGCGGACGCTCGGCGACGTGGCGTAGAACAACGTGACAGCCGACATCGACAAGGGCGCAGTCAGCGTATTGCAGCCCCCCTTGGCCGTCAACCGCGAGATCAGGGACCGGCTTGTCGCGGTTGACGGCGTGCAGGTGCGCGAAGCCGTTCCCCTGGCCTCGGTGACGACGCTTCGGATCGGCGGTCCCGCGGACCTCTTCGTCCGCGTGGAGTCCGAGGCGGCGCTGCTCGCGACAATGACCGTGGTGCGGGAGTGTGGGAGCGCCCTGCACCTGCACGGCCACGGCTCGAACGTCCTGTTTCCGGACCGCGGTATCCGTGGCGTGGTGTGCCGGCTCCGCGGAGAACTCGAGTCGGTCGAGGTGGAGGACGAGACGGTGCGCTCCGGCGCCGGAGTCACGCTGGCCAGACTGGCGCGGGACACGTCGAAGCAGGGGCTGCTCGGCCTCGAGGCCCTGTCCGGTTTCCCGTCGACCGTCGGCGGCGCCGTGGTGATGAACGCCGGGTGCTACGGCACCGAGATCGGGGATGTGCTCACCGAAGTACGCGTGGCGCGGCCGGGTCGGCCGGTGGAGACCGTTCCGGTCTCGCGCCTCGTGCCCGGCTACCGGACGACCAACCTGCAGGGGACCGATGCCGTCGTGACCCGGGCGGAGTTCCGGCTGCGGCGCGGGGATGGCGCCGCCGCGCTCCGGAGGATCGACGAACTGAATCGGCGGCGATGGCAGAGCCTCCCGTCCGGCAAGCCGAATGCCGGTTCCGTGTTCCGCAACCCGAAGGACGATTTCGCCGGCCGGTTGATCGAAGCCTGCGGCCTGAAGGGGCTGCGCTGCGGCGGCGCCGAGATCAGCCGGCGGCACGCGAACGTGATCGTCAACCGCGAGAAGGCACGCGCGGCCGAGGTGCTCGATCTGATGGTGGCGGCGCACCGGGCGGTTCGAGACCGGTTCGGCGTCGAACTGCGGCCCGAGATCGTGCTGGCCGGTGACCTGGCCGAGGAGTTCTGGGAGCGCGCCGGTTCCGGTTGACGGCCACGAAACGCGGCACGACAGGCTATTCTCATGGCTCCATTGTGATCGTGAGGCTGACGGAAGCGAAGGGGGAGACGATGAAGGGGACGTTGAATCGGACATCGTGGCGGCGGCCGGAAACGGTCCTGGGCGTGGTGGCGGCCATCGCGCTGCTTGCCCTCGCCTGCGGCGGTGGGGGTGGCGTGGCCGAGGCACGCGCCGGCTACATCGCCGAAATGCGGTCCTTCGCGGTTCAGGCCCCGGCCGCCGACGAGGCGATGGAAACCGAAGCCGCCGAGGCCGACATGGAGGCCGAGGCGGAAGGCGAAATGCCGGCCGAGCCCGCCACGGTCGATGTCCTGCTCGACATCCTGGTGCATAACGAGGGTTCGGGAACGCTAGACGGAATCACCGTCGATCTCACGATCGCCGATCCGGACGGGGCAGAGAAGGAACGCCGGCTGCTCTGGATCGAAACCGCGGGTCTGACGAAGGGCTCCCAGTCGCAGGTCGTCTACGAACTGAACGACGTCGCCTACACCGAGGGCGACGGCTTCCACGTGGAGGTCCGTCACCCGATCCCGATGGAAGAGCGCGGCGACTACCGCGAGTTCGCCGCGGAGTAGGGGCTCGGAGCGGTCAGTAGGCGTTCTTGGTCAGACCCCGGCGCAGGGTCAGCCAGAGGATCTGGAAGTCGAGACGGAGACTCCAGTTCTCGATGTAGTAGAGGTCGTACTGGATGCGTTTCCGGATCGACGTGTTGCCCCGCCAGCCATGAACCTGGGCCCAGCCGGTCAGCCCGGACTTCACGCGGTGGCGCAGCATGTAATTGGGAATCTCGTCGCGGAACTTGCGCACGAACGCGGGCCGCTCGGGGCGGGGGCCGACGATCGACATGTCGCCGCGGAAGATGTTCCAGAGCTGGGGCAGTTCGTCGATCGACCAGCGCCGCAGGAAGGCGCCGATGCGGGTGCGGCGCGGGTCGTCCTCAACCGCCCACACAGGGCCGCTGGCGGATTCGGCGCCAGTGCGCATCGAGCGGAACTTGAGAATCATGAAGGAGCGGCCGTCGAGTCCCATCCGCTCCTGGCGGTAGAACAGCGGTCCGCGGTCCTCCAGCTTGATCAGCACCAGGACGACGGGCAACACGGGCAGCAGCACGGCCATGGCCGCCACGGAGACGCCGACGTCCATCGTTCGCTTGGCGAGGCTCGACCAGCCCTCCATCGGCACGTGGGAAAGGTTGATCACCGGCGTGCCGTCCACGTCCTCCATCTCGGCGCGCAGCGTCGCGTACTGCAGGACGTTCGGCACCAGGCGAATCTCGATCAACTCATTGCCGATCCGGTCGAGCAGGTTGAGGATCTTCCGGTGCGCCTCGAATGGCAGGGCGATCATCACCTGGTCCACGCTGTACCGTTCAATGGCGGCTTCGAGGTCTTCGAGGGTGCCGACCACGTTGACGCCGCTGACCGGCTGGCTGGCTTGCTTGTCCGGATCGTCGTCCAGGAAGCCGACGACCTCGTAGCCGAGTTCCCGGTGGCGGACGAGCTTGGCCGCGATCTCTCCGCCGCTGTCGCCGGCGCCCACGATCAGGATGCGGCGCACATTGTGGCCGCTTCTCCGCACGGCCCTCAGAAACGCCCGGGTGACGAAGCGAAGCACGGCGACCAGGAAGATGTCGCCGGCGACGAACAGGGCGAAAAAGGCCCGGCTGTAGGAGAACGGGTCGTCGCTGCCGGCCTGGGTCAGCCGGTCGAACGTCAACACGGCCGTCAGGATCACCAGTGCCAGCATCGTCGCGACGACGATGCTGATCGCCTCGTCCACGCGGCTGTGTCCGCGGCGTATGCGGTAGAGGCCGTGGAAGTAGTAGACGGTGGGCCAGATCAGCAGGATGAAGGGCAGCATCCTGAGGTAGGGCTCGAAGTCGGGCACGGACTTCGTCACCTCGATCACCGGCTGCACGAAGCGCAGGTACCAGGCGAGGAAGAAGGCGCCGACCGTGGCGAGGACATCGCCGGCGATGTTCAGCGTGGCGGTAACGCGGAGTCGCTTCTGGAGCACGGTGCTGAAGGTCGTGTGGGTTGGGCGCCCGACGCTGGCGGGCGCCGGATGTTAACAACCCCCGAAGGCCCCGCGCGGCCGGTCGCTGCTCAGCCTCCCGCCTCCCCGAGCACGTCCCGGTAGATCGCGAGAGTGCTCTCGGCGGCGGTCTGCCACTGGAATCCGGCGGCTCGGGAGGCGCCGCGGTCGGTGAGCTGCCGGGCATGGTCCCGGTCCTTCATGCATCGCTCGATGGCGGTCGCGATCTCCTCCACCTCCAGGGGATTCACGAGTTCCGCATAGCCCCGCGCGATTTCGTCGAGCGACGATGTGTTCGACGTGATCACGGGTACGCGCGACGCCATTGCCTCGACCACGGGCAGCCCGAACCCCTCGTACAGAGTGGGGTAGAGGAACAGGCTGGCTCCCTGGTACAGGGCCGGGAGGACGCTCGCCGACACATGGCCGACGAGCTGGACGTGGTCGCCGACGCCGAGCTGGCGGGCGCGGCGCTCCAGCTTGAAGTCGCTGCCGGGCCGCGCGCCGACGCAGACCAGGGGCGCGTCGAAACCGGCCCGCGAGCGGGCCCTGGCGTAGGCCTTGATCACGCGGTCCAGGTTCTTGTGGGGTTTCGGATTGCCGACGAACAGCATGTACGGCTGACGGACGCCCACGTTCTGCAGGTGGGTGCCGAGCTCCTCCGCGCTCAGCAGCCTGCGGAAGCGATCCTCGACGCCGTTGTACACGACGTGGATCTTCTCTTCCTGGATGTCGAAGTAGTCGAGCAGGTCACTCTGCGTGTTCCGGGACACGGCAATGATCCGGTCGGCCCGGCCGACGCTGTGGCGGAACATGCGCTGGGCGTAGAGGGAGGCCACGCGGCTCGGCAGGAAGCCGGGGTAGAGCAGGTGGATGATGTCGTGGATCGTGACCACCGTCGGGCAGGGGACGACGGCCGGCAGAACGTAGTGGGTGGCGTGGTAGAGGTCCAGGCTCGACCGTGAGATGCGCCAGGTCATCATCCCGATCTCGCGCACCGAGTACACCGGGGAGCGTTCAACGACCGAACGGAAGTTCGGCGGCAGATCGGCGGCGAAGTCGCGATCCTCGGGGCGGACGAACAGGACGTACTCGTTGGCGCCGGCTTCGCCTTCGGCCTCGATCCGGGCCAGTCCGCGGATCAGATTCGAGACGTAGACACCGATCCCGAAGTCACGAACCTTGCGGGCGTCGATGCCGATGCGGGCCACCTTGCAAGCCTAGGAGCTTGCGCCGCAGAAACGCAACAACGTGAGTTCTGCGGCGCAAGCTCCTGGGAAGGTGGGGGCTGGGGCCAAACATGGAGCCTGCGACAGGTTTGGCGGCGCTAGCGCTCCCAGTGAGATTGACAGTTGCCGCAACGATTCATAGCCTCTCTTGTTTGCGCGGTCGCGTCTGGCCGGAACGTGCGGGGGCCTGGGTTCGCGACGGCGGTACGCCTGGTGGAACGTGAGATGCACCTGCAGCTCGACCAAGCCCGCAACGGCCCGCTGCGCTGGCACGAACGCCTTGAAGCGGCCGCCGCCGACTCGGGGCGGGACGGGGCGATCGTGCTTGGCTGCGTCGACTGCGAGGGCAGCCTCGTGTTCGTCGGCCCGGACTTTCTGCTGGAGGCGACACTGCACTACAGGCAGAGGCTCCACTGCGACCGCTGCCTGACCGCCTACGAGCAGGAGGTCGAACTGCCGCTCGCGTTCGTCGTGACCAATCGACCTGACGATGTCTCCGCGACCGACGACGGCGCCGGGGCACGCGAACTCGAGCCGGAGGACCTTACGACGCTCGGTGCGGTCGACGGGGCGGTCGACCTGGCCGTACTGGTTCGGGAACAGGTGGAGCTCAACCTGCCGATGAAACCGATCTGTGATCCGGCCTGCCGGGGCCTCTGCCCGCAGTGTGGAGCCGACCGTGGGAGGGAAGTCTGCACCTGCGCCGGGGAGCGGTTCGACCCGCGCTGGTCGGGGCTGGAGGCGATCCGCGAACGACTTGGCGGAGTATGATGCCGCGCCGCCCAAGCGGCGGCGTGGCCTGCTGGACAATCAGGCTGGAAGACCCAGAAAGGAAATCCCGGAATGGCAAATCCCAAACGGCGGCATTCGAAGGCGCGCCGTGACCGTAGACGGTCGCACGATCACTTGAAGCGGCCGGCGGGCTCTCTGTGCCCGAACTGCGGCGAAACCAAGCTTCCGCACCGCGCCTGCAGTCACTGCGGTCACTACCGCGGTCGCGACGTGGTTGAGATGGAGGACGTGCTGTAGCAGCCCACCGGCGGCCCGCCAGGCGCTACACTGATGGTCTACCGACCCGGAGTTGACCCTGAATTGACGGATCGAGGTTCAGCGCGAACCCCAACCGTGATCGCCGTCGACGCGATGGGTGGGGACTACGCGCCCCGAACCGCGGTTGAGGGCTCTCTGCTGGCGGCGCGCAGGCGTGGGCTGCGGCTCCTCCTCGTCGGCCGCCGATCGATCCTGGAGGAGGAGATCGAGGACCTCGGGCCCGCGCCCGGCGTCCGGGGCCGGATCGAGGTCGTGCATGCCGGCGAGGTCGTCGGCATGTGCGAGTCCGCACTCGCGGTACGACGCAAGCGCGACTCCTCGGTTCGCGTCTGTGCCCGTCTGGTCAAGGAGGGGCGGGCGCAGGCCATGGTCACCGCGGGCAACACCGGCGCCGCCCTGGTCGCGGGCAAGATGGTGATCGGCGTGGCCCCGGGAGTCGATCGACCCGCCCTGGCCGTGACGATGCCGCGGCGCGTCGGTCGAACCATCCTCCTGGACGCGGGCGCCAACGTCGACTCGAAACCCGACCAGCTCCGTCAGTTCGCGGTCATGGGCCACTACCTGGCCCAGCAACTGCTGCGGATGAACTCGCCGCGCATCGGCCTGCTGTCGATCGGCGAGGAGGCCGGGAAGGGCACCGACCTGGTCCGCGAGGTGTTCAAGTCGCTCGACGCCACGGGACTCAACTTCGTCGGCAACGTCGAGGGCCGGGACGTGTTCAGCGGCGCCGCCGATGTCGTCGTCTGCGACGGCTTCGTCGGCAACGCGATCCTGAAGAGCGCCGAGGCGCTCGCGGAGTTCGTGGGCGCTCAGTTGCGCGAGGAGATGAGCCGCACCCTCCGCTCGCGGCTAGGCTATCTGCTGGCCCGGCCCGCCTTCGATCGTTTCAGGAGCCGGGTCGACTACAGCGAGTACGGCGGCGCGCCGCTACTCGGCCTGCGCGGCGGCTGCTTCGTGGCTCACGGGCGTTCGTCGGCCCATGCGATGTCGAACGCAGTCCAACGGGCGGTGGAGTTCTGCGAGGCCGGCATCCACCTCAAGGTCAGCGCCAAGCTCTCGGAGGTCGCTTTCGAAGTGGCGCCAAAGGCGGTGGCGGGATGACGAACGGGTTGAGGGGAGATTCCTCCAACCACGCCCGGCGGGTCTGGATCGCGGGCACCGGAAGGGCGGTTCCGGATCGGGTTCTGACCAATGCCGATCTCGAGAAGATCGTCGACACGTCGAATGAGTGGATCATCGCCCGCACCGGCATCGAGGAGCGGCGGGTAGCCGAAGACGACGAGTACACGTCGCAGTTCGCGATCGGCGCGGCGGAACAGGCGATGGAGATGGCCGGGGTCGAGGCTGCCGACATCGACCTGGTCCTGATTTCGACGGTGACGCCGGACATGCCCTTCCCGGCTACGGCCTGCCTGGTGCAGGAGGAGATCGGGGCCAGGGACGCGACCGCCTTCGATCTGAACGCCGGATGCACGGGCTTCGTCTACGGCCTCTCCGTGGGTCACCAGTACGTGGCCAGCGGCGCCGCCTCGACCGCTCTGGTGATCGGCGCCGAGTCGCTGACGAAGTACACGGACTACGAGGACCGCTCCACCTGCGTCCTGTTCGGCGACGGAGCGGGTGCGGTCGTGCTGCGCGGCGACGATCAGCCGGCCTCCGACGCGCGGAACGGGCTGCCGGGTGTCCTCTCGGTGGCAATCCACAGCGACGGTTCGCTGGCCCACCTGCTCGAGATGCCGGGCGGTGGCAGCCGCAATCCTCCGAACCGGCCGGAGACCCTGGAAGCGCGGCTGCCCTTCATCCGGATGCTCGGCAACGAGACCTTCAAGGTGGCGGTGCGGACCCTGGCCGAGGTTTCCGGCGAAGTGCTCGCCGACGCCGGCCACGAGGCGGAAGACGTGAAGTGGCTCATTCCCCACCAGGCGAACCGCCGGATCATCGATGCCGTGGGTCGCCGGATCGACGTGCCCTCCGACCGCGTGTACGTCAACGTCCATCGCTACGGCAACACATCGGCCGCATCCATCCCGATCGCGCTCGACGAACTGAATCGCGACGGGCGGATCGGCTCGGGGGACCTGGTCCTGATGGCCGCTTTCGGCGCCGGGCTGACCTGGGGCGCCGCCGCGGTTCGCTTCTAGGCGCTGGCGTCGTTGTTCCAATGAGTGGGGTGGCGTACGTCTTTCCGGGCCAGGGTTCGCAGCGCGTCGGCATGGGCCGGGCGCTGGCCCTGGCCTTCGAGGAGGCGCGGGAGGTCTTCGAGGAGGCGGACGACACGCTCGGTTTCGCGCTCTCCGGGCTCTGCTTCGAGGGCCCTGAGGACGAGCTTCAACTGACGGCGAACACGCAGCCCGCGATCGTCGCCGTGTCGGTGGCGGCGCTCCGCTGCTTCAGGGCCCGGGGCCTGGAGACGGAGACGCCGCACTTCGTCGCCGGTCACAGCCTGGGCGAGTATTCGGCGCTTGTCGCGGCGGGCGCGCTCGAACTCGGTGACGCGCTGCGGCTGGTCAGGGCTCGTGGCGAGGCCATGCAGAAGGCGGTGCCGGTGGGCGAGGGCGCGATGGCGGCGGTGCTCGGCTTGAGCGTCGAAGACACGGTGGACCTGGCCGGCGAGGCGGCCGCCGGCACGGGCGGGGTCTGCCAGCTTGCCAACCTGAACGCGCCGGGTCAGATCGTGATCGCCGGCTCCAGCGAGGCGGTGGAGCGGGCGATCGAACTGGCGAGCGACCGGGGCGCGCGCCGCGCGATCACGCTGCCGGTCTCTGCACCGTTCCACTGTGCCCTGATGGCGCCGGCCCGCCAGGCCATGGAGCCGCTGATTCGGGCGGCGCTGATGGCGAACCCGCAGGTGCCGGTGGTCTGCAACGTGGATGCGGAGCCGGTGACTAGCGCTGCCGCCGCGAGGTGCGCGCTGATCCGCCAGATCGACGGCGCCGTCCGTTGGGTGGAGTCGGTTACCGTCATGGCGGCGGACGGAGTGGGTCGGTTGATCGAGTTCGGACCGGGCAAGGTCCTTTCGGGCCTCGCGCGGCGAATCGACCGGAGCCTCGAGGTACGCGCGGTGGCCGGGCCGGACGACTTGGAGTGACAATGGTGAGCATCTTCGATCTGAACGGACGGACTGCCCTGGTCACCGGGGCCTCGCGCGGGATCGGCCGCGCCTGTGCGGTGCTGCTGGCGCGGCGGGGCGCCCGCGTCGTGCTGGCCGCCCGGAACGAAGAGATGCTGGACGGAGTCGCCGCCGAGATCGGAGCCTCCGGAGGCGAGGCGCATCCCATGGCGCTCGATCTGGCCGATCACGAGTCGCTCCCCGGTGCGGTACGGCAGCTTCCGGAGGAGTTCGCTGCGGTCGACATCCTCGTCAACAACGCCGGAATCACCGCCGACAACCTGCTCGCCCGGATGACCCTGGACCAGTGGCAGCGGGTTCAGGACGTCAACCTGACCGGCGTCTTCGTGCTGACCAAGGCTCTGGTGCGGGGCATGATGCGCCGTCGCTACGGGCGGATCGTGTCCGTGTCGTCCGTCGCGGGCGTGCTCGGCAATGCCGGCCAGGCGAACTATGCCGCTTCCAAGGCCGGGCTGATCGGGTTCAGCAAATCGCTCGCGCGCGAGCTGTTGAGCAGGGGGATCACGGTCAACGTCGTGGCGCCGGGCTTCATCGAGACGGACATGACCGCCGCGATGCCGAAGGGCGCTGGCGAGCGCTTCCGCGAGCAGTACGGCGTCGTGCGCCTGGGGACCGTGGACGACATCGCCCCCGCGGTGCTGTACCTGGCGAGCGACGAGGCCTCCTACGTCACCGGCGAGGTGCTCTGCGTCAGCGGCGGGATGACGTGAGGAGTTTTCGGGTTCGGTTGGACGGATCGCCCTGGTGGTGGCATAGTCTCCACCCGTCAGCGGGCCGGAAACGCCAAACCTGCGCCAACCCCAGAGAGGAACGAGAATGTCCGTAGTCGAAAAGGTCAATAGCATCATCGTCGAGCAGCTCGGAGTCGATGCCGACGAAGTCACTCCGCAGGCGAGTTTCACCGACGACCTCGGCGCCGATTCGCTCGACATCGTCGAGTTGGTCATGGCCTTCGAAGAGGAGTTCGGTATCGAGATCCCCGATGAGGATGCCGAGAAGATCGGCTCCGTCAAGGAAGCCATCGACTACATCCAGGCGCACGGGTCCTCGAACTGATCTCCCCTTGACCGGCGCGGGCCGGTCCCGACCATTCCGAGCGGATTCGCTGGCGGACGGACACCCGGCGGACGGATTCAACATGACAGATGAGCGACCGTAGACGCGTCGTCATTACCGGCGTGGGGCTGGTGTCCCCGCTTGGCGTGGGCACGGAGGCGACCTGGT
>WTGL01000033.1:3680-5497 GCA_011523565.1 Acidobacteriota bacterium | reverse complement strand
GATCCAGCATGGCTATGCCGACGCCGCCTTCGCCGGCGGCACCGAGGCCACGACCTCCGACCTGGCGCTGGCCGGCTTCGGCGCCATGAAGGCGCTGTCGGTGCGCAACGACGAGCCGGAGAAAGCGTCGCGGCCGTGGGACAAGGGCCGCGACGGCTTCGTGCTTGGGGAGGGAGCGGGAATCCTCATCCTGGAAGAGCGTGAGGCGGCGCTTGAGCGCGGCGCCCACGTCTACGCCGAGATCGTGGGCTACGGCATGAGTTCCGACGCCTACCACGTCTCGGCGCCGGAGCCGGACGGCGACGGCGCCGCCCGGGTGATGCTGGCCGCCCTCGACGACGCGGGGCTGGCGCCCGAGACGATCGACTACGTCAACGCCCACGGCACCTCGACGCCGCTCGGCGACATCGCCGAGGTCCGGGCGGTCAAGCGCGTGTTCGGCGACCATGCCTACCGCCTGGCCGTGTCCTCGACCAAGTCCTCGACGGGTCACCTGCTGGGAGCGGCGGGCGGCGTCGAAGCCGGCATCCTGGCGCTGGCCGTCGACCGCCAGGTGCTGCCGGCGACGCTCAACCTCGATCAACCCGACGAGGAGTGCGACCTGGACTTCGTGCCCCACGAGTCCCGCGAGGCGAAGGTCGACGTGGCCCTGACCAACTCCTTCGGCTTCGGCGGCACGAACGGCGCGCTGATCATGGCTCGGGCCTAGCGGGCTGCTAACATCGCCACAACTCCTCAGTCTCAGCAGGTGCCGCGCGCCAGAAAGGAAGTGGACATGGCCCCATCCACCACGTCGAACCCCGTCACCAGGCAGGGAGGGTTGGCCCTGATCGTCGGAGTCATCCTGCTGGTTCTCGCATCGCTCCTCTTTCCCGGGGGCGTAGTGGACCCAGTGGACCAGACCGACTTCCCGGCTGCCCTCGACGCAGCGTCGGCGAACGCGAGCCTCGCCCATCTGGCATCCATGCTGTCGATCATCGGGATGTTCCTCTATGGGTACGCTGCCTTCACGTGGCTCCGCCTGGCCCAGCAGGGACCCGGCGGATTGTGCCTGCGGCTAGGGGCGTATGTGAGCGTGTTCGGATGGAGTCTCTACGTCGTCGCGATGGGCATGCGGCAGTTCAGTGTCCACCTGATGCAGCGCGGCATGGAGGACTTGGCCCTCGGCACCTACGTGTCGATGGCCGGCATCGTCATCGCGCTGGTTTCCGTCTACCCCATCGGGTCCATTCTGGTGGGCCTCGGCCTTTCCTCCCGGTTCGGCTCGATGAGCATCTTCAAGCTGGCCTCCTACGGATTCGTCCTCCTGGGGGTCCTGGCAATCGTCAACTTCCTGGTCGAGGGTGAGCGAGAAGACCTCCTTCCGGATCGAAGGAGGTCTTCCCGTTTTGAACCCGACAACCGACGAATCCCGGATTGCCACCTCGACGGAGGTCGCACGGAGTGCGACGTTGGTAGCGTCGTTGACCGAGGCGCCCAGCGCGTCCGGCGACGAGGTGCGCGCTCTCTCGGAGCTGGCGGACTGTCTCGAGGTGCGGGCGGATCTGGTCGGCGATATCGGCGTCGACTGGTTGCGGGAACGCTTCGCCGGCGAACTGCTCTACACGCTTCGGAGCGAAGCGGAAGGCGGTCGGGGCACCGTTGAGCCGGAGCGCCGGGCGGCGCTGCTCTCCGCGGCACGGGGATACGACCTCGTTGACATCGAGGCGGACCGCGATTTCGGCCGGGCCGTCCTGGACGTTGTCGAACCCCGGCGTCGGGTCGTGTCGTGGCATGGCCGGGCGCGGAACCTGAAGGTCCTGCGGGGCCGCTTGAGA
>WTGL01000033.1:2488-3670 GCA_011523565.1 Acidobacteriota bacterium | reverse complement strand
CGAGTTGCTGCTTGGCGCGGGCCGCGACGACATCGCCGCCTTCTCCATGGGCGCCGTCGGCGCCTGGACCCGGCTGGTGGCGCCGCGTCTCGGCGCACCGTGGATCTACGGCGCCGCCGGGCCGCTGGCCGCGGCGCCCGGCCAGCCGTCCGTCGAACGGTTGCGGGTCGACTACGGCCTGCCGAACCTCCACCCCGCATCGCGGCTGTTCGGCGTGGTCGGCCGCCCGGCGGCCCACAGCCTGTCGCCCAGGCTTCACAACGCCGGCTACCGCGACCGCGGCGAGGAGGCTCTCTACGTCGCCTTCGAGGCGCCGAGCTTCGAGACCTTCTGGCGTGAGATCGTGCTGTCCGACTTCTTCGACCGGGCGGGCCTTCCGCTCAGCGGCCTGAGCGTGACCGCGCCGCACAAGGCGGCGGCCCTCGCTGCGGCCTCCGAGGCGGGCGACCTTGCACGCGGGACGCAGGGCGCGAACACGCTGTTGCCTCGCCGGAATGGCGCCACGAGCAGGCGGTGGAGGGCGGAGAGCACGGATCCCGAGGGGGTTGTGGGCCCGCTCCGCCGAGGCGGCGTCGATCTGGAGGACCGCGAGGCGGTGGTCATCGGCGCCGGCGGCGCCGGTCGGGCCGCCGCTCTCGGTCTGGCCGCGGCCGGCGCCCGGGTCGTTCTCGCCAACCGCACGGAGGCGACGGGACGGTCTGCCGCCGAGTCGCTCGGCGTCGCCTTCGCGCCGCTCGAAGAACTCGAACCCGGCGGCTTCGACATCGTGGTCAACGCGACTTCTCTCGGCCACCGCGCTGACGATCCGCTCCCCTGCGACCCGGCGGCGCTTCGTTCCTCGGCGGCGGCGGTCGAGCTGGTCTACGGCGGCGGTCCGACGCCATGGAGCCGTGCGCTCGCAGCCAGAGGCCTGGTGGTCGTCGACGGCCGCGAGGTGCTCCTGCACCAGGGACTTGCCCAGTTCGAGGCGATGACGGGCGGGCCGCTGCCGTTTGAGGTCGGGGCGGCGGCGCTGGGTCTGGAGCCGCGACCATGAAGATCTCCGCCGGCTTGCCGACCGGGGTGTCGGCCGCCTTGTTCGACAGCGCCAGGCGGCGCCGCCGGCTGGAGGCGCGGCTTTCCGGGCTGCTGGAGGAGCGCGGTTTCGCCGAAGTCCTGCTCCCCATCCTCGACTACTTCGAG
>WTGL01000033.1:1491-2328 GCA_011523565.1 Acidobacteriota bacterium | reverse complement strand
CAGTTGGGCGCGGAACTCCTCGGCGGCGACGAGGCCGAAGCGGACGAGCGGATGCTGACCCTGTTCTTCGACGTGCTGCTCGAGGCGCGCGGGGAGGCCCCCGCGCCCGGCGACGGCGAGGAGTACACCCTGCGCGTCGTGCTCGGCGTGGCCGGAGCGCTCGACGAGGCGCTGCTGGCGGCCGCCGGCGAGCGGGAAGCCTCCGACCTCGCGTTGCGCATCGCCAGCCGCGACCGGACCGCGGCGCGCCGGGCCGGTCTGGCCGACGTCGTCGAACGCGGCTACCCGACGGACCTCTCGGTGCTCGGCGGCACGGGAGAGGCGGTGTCCGAGCTGCTCGGTCTTCGCGACCGGTTGTCCTCCGCGTACCGCGACGCTGGCATCGAGATCGAGGTCGATCTCGCCGAGTTCGCCGCCGCCGCCCTCGACCCGCGCATCGGTGTCGGCGCGGGCACGCGCGGCTACTACGACGGCCTGATGTTCGCCGCCTATGCGCCGGAAACCGCCGTGGCTCTCGGCGTCGGTGGCCGCTACGACAGGGTGTTCCGGTCGCTCAGCGGCGATTGCTCGGCGGTCGGCTTCTCGCTCGGTCTCGACCTGCTGCTGGAACTCGGCGTCGCGGAGCCGCTGTCATGATCACGTTCGGCCTGCCCAAGGGGCGGAACCTGGGCCCTGCGCGCGCCGCCCTCGCCACCGCGGGACTGCATCTCGACGGCCTCGATGCCTCGCGGCTGCGCCAGCGGTTCCCCGACCAGAACGTCCTGGGGACTCCGGTCGAGGTGTTGCTGCTCAAGGACTGGGACCTGCCCCTCTACGTCGAGCACGGGATCGTCGACT
>WTGL01000033.1:0-1481 GCA_011523565.1 Acidobacteriota bacterium | reverse complement strand
CCACCTCACCAGCTCGATCGAGCTTGGACCGCTGCTCGATCTGACCGACGTGGCCGTGGACATCGTTCAGACCGGTGGCACGCTCCGGGCCCACGACCTGCACGAAGTCGAGGTGCTGGCGGCCGTTGCGCCGACCTTTGTCGTCAACCGGGCTTCGTTTCACGCCTACCGCCGGCGGCTGAGCGGGCTGCTTGGCGCGCTGGAAGAGACGGAGGCCGGCGGTGACTGAAGCCGGCGGCAGGGCGCTTCGGGTCCTCGCCGCCGGGAGTTCCGCCGGAAGGGAACGCCTGGAACTCCTCGACCGCCGGGGCCGCGGCGGCATCGCGGCGGAGATCCGCCAGGCGGCGGCGGAGATCGCGGACCAGGTGCGGGCCGGCGGCGACGCCGCCCTGCTCGACGCGGTGCGCCGCTTCGACGGTTACGAGGCAAGGACAACGGGTCTCCTCCGCCTTGACGGCCAAGAAACAGCCCGCGATGAGGTCGAGCCGCCAGTCCTCGCCGCTATCGAGCGCGCCCGGAGCGCGATCGAGGCGTACCACCGCGCCCTGCTGCGCGGACCCGGCGTCGAGCAGGTCGACCGGGACGGCGTTCGGATCGAGGAACGTCGTATCGCCATTCGGCGGGTGGGCCTCTACGTGCCGGGCGGCCGCTTTCCCTATCCGTCGACCGTGCTGATGACCGCGGTGCCGGCCCGGCTCGCGGGCGTCGAGGAGATCGTCGTCGCCACGCCGCCCCAGGCGTACCGGGACAGCCCGGTGCTGCGGCACGTCCTGGATCTGGTCGGCGTGGACGAGGTGTGGGGCATGGGCGGGGCCCATGCGGTCGCGGCGCTCGCCTATGGCACCGAGTCGATCCGCCCGGTCGACCTGATCGCGGGGCCGGGCAACGCCTGGGTGGCGGCGGCCAAGCAGCACGTCGCCTCGGATGTCGGCGTCGACCGGGACGCCGGGCCGTCGGAGGTCGTCATCGTCGCGACGGCCGGCGCTCCGGCGGCGTGCGTCGCCGCCGACCTGCTGGCGCAAGCGGAGCACGACCCGCTGGCGGTCGCGGTCCTGGTCACAGACTCCGCCGAGCTCGCGGAGAGCGTCCGCGCCGAAGTCGACTCGCGGCTCGGGGACCTGCCGACCGCTGAGACGGCCGCGGCTGCCCTCGAGCGGTACGGCGCGGCCTTCGTCGCCGCCGATCTGGACGAGGCGATCGCGCTCGCCGAGCGCATCGCCCCGGAGCATCTGCAGTTGATGGGCGAGGCGGCCGAGGAGAGGGCGGGCGAGGTCCGGAACGCCGGCGCGGTGTTCGTCGGGGCGTCGTCGCCGATCGTGTTCGGGGACTACGTCGCCGGTCCCAGCCATGTTCTGCCCACGGGCGGCAGCGCCCGCTTTGCCTCCGGTCTCGGTACCGACGACTTCCTGCGACGCAGTCACACCGTTCGGTTCTCCGCCGAGGCCGCGGCGGCCTGGGCCGGCGCCGCCGAGACGCTGGCG
>WTGL01000166.1:7998-9321 GCA_011523565.1 Acidobacteriota bacterium | reverse complement strand
CGGGGCCGGCGATCAGGATCCTCTCCCTCGACATCTCGGACCGGTTGCCGTCCATGTCCATCGCCGTCACCCGGACCTCCAGCTCGTTCCGCCAGCCGCCGGCGACCGGCATGAGTTCGACGTGGTCGAGCGGAATGACCACCTCGACCGCCATCGACATCTTGCGGCGGCCGGCGCGAACCGGATCGGAGAAGCGCACCTCGAGCGGCCGGGTATCCGGGGGAACGCCGAACCGCATGGCGGCCTCGACCGTCATCGACACCTCGCGGTCGCGCGACATGTCCACGTAGCCCTCGCGGGTGCGCACGCGGAGGTCCGGCCGGCCGGCCACCCGCACCTCGATGTCGTGGAAGGCCTCGTCCTCGCGGCGCGTCGGCTCGAAGCCGACCCAGTAGTAGGAGCGGGTGTCCTCGACCGCCGCGGCAAGCGCCTGGTCGCGGTCGGCGTTGAGCATCGACACGCCGCCGGTCGAGTCGGCCAGCAGATCGAGGGTGCTGTGCAGCATGTCTTCGCGCTCCAGCGAACCGGCGCCGGCGCTGGTGTCGTCGGGCTGGGCGTCGGGCCCGAACGCGCGCGACGCGTCGCCAGCGAAGCTCGCGCTCATGCCCGGCAGGTCCACCGGATAGAGCGCGTAGCCGATCAGGTTCGCGGCCGCCACCAGGGGTCCGTAGAGTTCGTCTTCGCTCATCAGCGCACCGTCGGCCGAGGTGGCGAAGCTGCTCGTGTCCCCCTTGCCGGCCACGGTGAAGAGCGCCGCCGATCTCGGCCAGCCGCCCGCGAGCAGGAGCATCACCTTGCGACCTGGTTGGTTGGCGAAGCTGCGCATCGTCGCCATGGCCGCCAGCACGGACAACTCCAACTGGTCCTCCAGCCTCCGGGCGTAACGGAGTTCCTGAGCGGAAAGAGACGTGCCCACCAGGTCCTTCAGCGCGGCCTCGTCCTCCCCGGCAAAGGTCTGCGCCTGCGCGGCCTCACCGGCCCCGACCCCACCCTCCTGGGCCTCCATGGCGATCTGCTGGAGTTCGCCGCCCTCTCTCTGGTCCGGGGCGAAGGCCTGGTCGGCGGCCGCCTCGAAGATCGCCTGGGTCTCCCGGTTTGCCTCGCTCATCTTCAGTTCGCTCAGCCGCTCGAGGCCATGGGCGCTGCGCCCGCGCGCCCGACTAAGCGCCTGCCCCATCGCGCCCGGGTCGTTCGTCCACGCGGTGAGCACCTCCAGGCCGTCGCCGTCGAACGCGACGGCGGCGACGCGATCCACCGGCCCGAGTTCCAGCAGGTCCTCTTCCAGGCTGTCGAGCACGCGGTTCCGGTCGCGCTCGATCGAGA
>WTGL01000166.1:0-7988 GCA_011523565.1 Acidobacteriota bacterium | reverse complement strand
AAGTAGCTGATCGGCATCGGCTCGCCGTCGACCAGGAGTTCGAAGTCCGAGGCCGCCAGACCGTGGACCCGGTTCCCTTCCCGGTCGGTGACGACGATTTCGGCGTTGACGACCCGGACGTCGATCACTTCCGAGAAGACGGCCGGCTCGTCCTGCTGCTGGGCCGCCGCCGCGGCCGCCAGAAGCAGGGCCCCCGGAAGGGCGGTGTGGCGCGCGAGGCGCATCAGCCGTCCGTGACGCAGCCGGTGGAGGCGGAGCTCACGGTCTTGATGTAGCGGTGAAGGGTGCCGCGCCTCGCCTTGAGCGGCGGCTCCGACCAGGCCGCCCTTCGGGCTTCGAGTTCACCGGCGCCCAGGGCCACGTCGATCGTGTTGCGGACCGCGTCGATCTCGATCCGGTCGCCGTCCCGAACGAGGGCCAGGGGGCCGCCTTCCTGCGCCTCGGGCGCCACGTGGCCGATGAGGAATCCGTGGGAGCCGCCCGAGAAGCGGCCGTCGGTGACGAGGGCCACCTCGTCGCCGAGGCCAGCGCCCATCAGCGCCGAGGTCGGCTTGAGCATTTCGGGCATGCCGGGGCCGCCCTTCGGGCCCTCGAAGCGGATGACGATCACCGAGCCGGCGCGGATCTCGCCGCGCTCCAGCGCCTCGACCATCTCCTCCTCCGAGTCGTAGACCTGGGCCGGGCCGGCGAAACGCTCGCCCTCCTTGCCGGTGATCTTCGCCACCGAACCCTCGGGCGCGAGGTTGCCGCGCAGGATCTGGAGGTGGCCGGTGGACTTGATCGGCTGATCGAACGGCAGCACGACGTCCTGACCGGCTTCGAGATCTGGCAGCGAGGCCAGGTTCTCCGCCAGCGTGCGGCCGGTGACGGTCATGCACTCGCCGTCGATCAGGCCGCGGTCGAGCAGCATCCGGAGCACCGCCGGCGTGCCGCCGACGTCGTGCAGGTCCTCCATCAGGTAGCGGCCGGACGGCTTCAGGTCGGCCAGGAAGGGGATCCGGTCGCTGACCTTCTGGAAGTCGTCGATCGACAGGTCGACGCCGGCCGAGTGGGCGATCGCCAGCAGGTGGAGGACCGCGTTCGTCGAGCCGCCGAGCACGGTGATCAGCACCATCGCGTTCTCGAAGGCGGCCCGGGTCATGATCGCGCTCGGGCGTAGATCCAGTTCGAGCAGGTTCCTGACCGCGGCGCCGGCGCGGCGGCATTCCTCCAGCTTCTCCGCCGCCACGGCGGGCGTCGACGAGCTGTACGGCAGCGACATGCCGAGAGCCTCGATCGCCACGGCCATCGTGTTCGCCGTGTACATGCCGCCGCAGGCGCCGGCGCCGGGACAGGCGTTGCGGACGATTCGTTGCCTGTCGTCCTCGCTGAGATTGCCGCTGATCGCCTCGCCGTAGCTCTGGAAGGCGGAGATGATGTCGATCTTGGCGCCCCGGAACTCGCCGGAACCGATCGTGCCGCCGTAGATCACGAGCGACGGGCGGTCGAGCCGGGCGATCGCCATCATGCAGCCCGGCATGTTCTTGTCGCAGCCCGGAATCGAGACGTTCGCGTCGTACCACTGCGCCGCCATCACGGTCTCGATCGAGTCGGCGATCAGATCCCGCGACTGGAGCGAGTAGCTCATGCCGTCGGTGCCCATGGAGATGCCGTCGGAAACACCGACCGTGTTGAACCGCAGGCCCAGGCAGCCCGTCCCGTCGACGCCCTCCTTCGCCGCCGCGGCCAGCTCCAGCAGGTGCATGTTGCACGTGTTGCCCTCGTACCAGACGCTGGCGATCCCGACCTGCGGCTTCGCCATGTCCTCCGGCGTCAGCCCCGCCCCGTAGAGCATCGCCTGCGACGCGCCCTGGGACTTGTCCTGGGTGATGCGCGAGGAGTAGCGGTTCAACCGGATCATGGACGGGGACTATGGCATAGGGCAGCGGTGGTGTGAGGTGCCGGCACGCGGCCGGCGACGACTCAGCGTGTCGTCCCCATGGCGCCGGGACGCCGGGGCGTTGCTGTGCTAGCCTGCCCGGCACAACCGTTCCCAACCCCTGCCTCGAAGCAACTGGAGGATCTGGCATGAAGAAGGCACTGTTCGCGGTTCTGGCTCTTTCGCTGATGGTCGGCGCTCCGGCGCTGGCTGGTGACACCTGGACCGGCGAGGTCCTCGACATGGTCTGCTTCGGCAACGGCCAGAAGGGCCCCGGCCATGCCGGTTGCGCCGCCAAGTGTCTGGGCGACGGCAACGAGATGGGTCTGCTCGTGGGCGACGACGTCGTCAAGATCGACCGGGCCGGCTCCGACGCCGATGCGATCAAGACCCTCGAAGGTCTCGGCGGCAAGAACGCCAAGGTCACCGGCACGTCGATGAAGGCTGACGACGGCACCGTCACCGTGACCGTCACCGCCGCCGAAGCCGCCTGACCGTCGCCACAGCGACGACCTCGAGAGCGGGCCCGCCGGGCCCGCTTTCTTCGTTTACAGCAACAGCCACGCTCCGACCGCCGCGGCGGCCAGCAGCAGGGCGAGCAGCGGGAACGCGAGGACGCGCCACAGGGAGGGCGCCGGGCGTTCCCGTGCGAGCCGGCGCCGGCGGTCGTGGAGCCGCGACATCGCCGATCGCCATTCGGGGTCGGCCGGGCTGGCGACGGAACGATCGGTGGCGGCGGCCGCCTTGCGGGCCCGGGTGCGCGAGACGCTGTCCGCCTGCGGCCGAACGCGCGGAAGGAGTTCGTCGCGGACCTGGCGCAGCCGGCCGACGATGTCGTCGAGCGCGGCGCGCCGGCGGTCCACGTCCCGGTCGAGGGTCGCCTCGAACACCGCCTCGAAGGCTTCCGGCGCGCTGCCCGGCAGCGTGCCGGTCAGGTCGACCGGCTGCACGGCGACGGCGCGCCTCATGGCCTCGTACGTGTTGGCGATGAACGGCAGCTCGCCGGTCACGAGTTCATAGAGGATCACGCCCAGCGCCCAGATGTCGTCCGCCGTCGTGAACGGCGCCGGTGAGCCGGTGATCGCCGACTCCGCTCCGCCGATCTGCTCAGGCGAGAGGTAGGCCGCCGTCCACAGGCTCGGTGATTCGAGAGCCTCGCAGGCCACGGCCAGCGTCACCGTCCCCAGGCTGGAGGGCGCGAGCAGGTCGACCCTGCCGCCGTCCATGAGCTGGACGTTCGCGGGACGCAGGCCGCCGTGGACCACGCCCGCCCGGTGCAGGTCGCGCACGGCCCGGGTCAGCGTCAGGCCGAGGTCGGCGGCCTGCTCCGGGCTGAGCGGCGACCGCTGGAGCCGCCGCCGCAACGGCTCGCCGCCGCCGAGGGACCAGGCGAGGAACGCCGGCGCGTCGAAGGACCGCTCGACCAGGCGGGCGAAGCCCGCGCCGGCGAGGACCTCCGCCCGCTCCGCCGCCGCTTCCACCTCCTCGCGCGGCGCGTCCTCGGGGTAGCGCTGAAGGAGCACCCATGCCCGGGCGCCGATGTCCTGCGCCCGGTACAGCGGCACCGGGAGTTCACCCGGCAGGCACGGAAGCGGGTTCTGCACCCGGAACCGCGAGATGATGTCGCCGGCTTTCACGTGCCGGGGATCGGCAGCTCGAGGGCGGAACCACTGGACATCAACGCGAAGACCCGGTGACTCTCGGCGAAGGTCGCAGGTTCGGGAGCTCCAGGAACGGACCCCCGAAAGCCGGTGGCAAGCAGCCTCGCATCCTCGTAGCGGTCGACCACGTCGGGGCGGTCTCGCGTGGCGTCGTGGGCGGCCAC
The DNA here is from genome assembly GCA_011523565.1 of Acidobacteriota bacterium. Lineage (GTDB taxonomy): Bacteria > Acidobacteriota > Thermoanaerobaculia > Multivoradales > Multivoraceae > Multivorans. The sequence continues at coordinate 4,245 of WTGL01000166.1, read as the reverse complement.
GACCTTGCCGTCGCGGTAGACAACGATCTGCAGCGGCGGCTCGCGCTGCTTAAGATCGGCGGCCCAGCCTTCGATCACCGTGCTCCGCCCCTCTCTGGCCACCATGTCGACGGCCCCGTCGAGACCGCGGCCCGTCTGGCGAACCGCGAGACGGCGACCGTCGCTGACGGGCAGGATCTCCGTGCCGTTCTCGCGTTCCAGCGGCGCATGGAAGAACCCGAGTCGCGCGGCGACGCCCCGCCGCGTCACGGCGTAGGCCTCGATGCCGCTCCTTCGGATCGCCTCGATCGTGGCCGCGGGGTCACGCATGGCGCCGGACGGCGCGTTCCGGGCGAAGCCGCTCCGCAGGTGTTCTTCGCCGTAGCGTTCCGCGACACCTGCTCGGTTGGAGTCCGTCGGTCCGACCCAGAACTGGCTTCCCTCGAGGAAGGCAACCACTTCCCGCACTCCGCCGGGATCGGCGAGATCCGCGGCCCACCCCCGGACGCCGCCATCGGAACGATGGCCGTGTTCGAGAAAGCCGACCAGTCCGGCAGCGCCCCGCTCCTGCACGGGAAGCCGGAGGACGTCGGCGTCCGCCCCGTCCCTCGACCGGCGCTCGAGCGCGTCGCCGTCGCCGGCAGGCTCTCCTCGGACGAGCCGGTAGACGAAGCGTCGCACGTGCTCGAGTTCCAGCGGGCTTCCCGGCTCCGGAAGCAGGAAGACGTCGATCTGGTTGGGTCCGCTTCGGAAGAGGCGTTCGGGCAGCATCGCGGCCATCCGAATCGCGCCGCCCGTGGTCTGGTGGGGACGGACGGAAGCGGCGACGACCCCGTTGAGCGCGACCGCCACGGTCCGGTCGAGAAGCGCTTCCGTCCCCGAGAAGACGCCGTGGACGACAGCCGGCAGGACGTCTCCATCGAGCTCGACATGGTCCCAGAGATCGGCGACCTCCAGGTTGACGCCGACATCGCTCGGGTACCGGGGCAGTTCCGCGATCTCGCGGCCGTGCAGGCCGGGAGCGACGCCGATCGCCATCGGATCGTTCGCTTCGCCCAGCAGTGCCGCCTGCTCCGCCAGCCGAGCCCGTCTCCAGGGCTCCCGGTCCGCCGGCAGCTCCAGATCGACGGCGTAGCCGACCAGGGAGGGGCTCGGGGCGCTTTGCGGTGGCGGCGGCGCCAACGGCCGGGCGCCCGCCAGGGCGAGCACCCGCGGCGTCAGCTCGGCAAGGGACGTGACCGTGTCGTCGATCGTCGCCTCCCGCTGAAACGGCGCCTTGATGATCAGCGGGACTCCGGCCACGTCCAGCGGCTGGAAGCCCGAGGGATCTTCTTCGTCGAGGTGCCGCCGCAGGCTGCCGGGCTGGAACGACACGCCGTGATCCGCCGTGAGCGCGATGACGCTCTGGTCGAAGAGACCGAGCGATTCCAGCCTCTCGATCAACTCGCCGATCAGCAGGTCCACGGCTTGCACCTGCAGCAGGTAGCGCTTCCGGTTGTGCAGAACCGGCCAGGCGTCCGTCGTCCACACTCCCTGGTGGAGGCCATGGACGGGGTGGTCGGTCACCCGGTAGTTGCGTCCCGAAGGCAGGTACTCCCAGGGACGGTGCGGGAGCAGCGTGTGGAGAAAGTAGAGGCCCGGCTGGTCGTCCGGCGGCCCGATCGAAGCGATGAACCCGCGGAACTCGGCCGCCCGGTCGACGTTGCGCAGGCGCTGCAGGACCCGCTGCACCGCTGAAGCGAGGGGTGAAGCGGGGGCAGCGGGGGCCGCAGCGGCAGGGCCCTGACCGAAACCGCTCCAGGTCTGGGTCACGTCGGGCAGGCGCTCGGCCCAGATCGCCGGCAGGGTCAGGTTGAGCCAGACCAGGCTCAGGTCGGAGACCAGCAGGCCGAACCGGTCCCCGAAGGGGGGACGCGGCTCGGCCAGCGCGTTCACGTCGGACGGGCAGAGGGACGTGACCGGCTCCACCGCGTGGATGTCGTGGCTCGGCGCCAGGATCGTGAACAGGTTGACCGGGTGCTCGGCCAGCATGGGAAGCCGGCCCGGTTCGGCCTTCCGGCCGGTCAGCATCGCCGGCACCGCCAGTTCCGTCGCGTCCGAGGCCGCGGTCGCGTTCGGATACCAGGTCGCCCGATCGGCCAGCCACGCCAGGTTGGGCAGACGTTTCCGATCGATCTCTCCCCCGGCGTCGAGGATCGAGGTCAGCGACCATTCGTCGAAGATGACCATCACGATCGGCGCCCTGGCGCCCGAGTCGGCCAGCTCGACGGGAATGGCCCGGCTAGGAGCCCTGGTGCTTCGCCGAACCCCGTCGTCGAGGACGAGAATCGCCGGCACCACCAGGGTCGCCAGCGACAGGATCAGGGCGAAGGAACGCACGCTCCGGAATCGCGCGTAGCCCCAGGCGGCACCGGCGCCGATGGCCAGGGCGATGCACACGGCGCCGGCCACGGGCATCAAACGGAGACACCCTCCGTGACGCCGATGGCGCTCTCGAACGGATACCGCACCCCCATCCGCCGGCGAACCTCGTCCATCAGCTCCAGCAGCGCGATCGACTCGGCGTGGGGCAGCAGGCGGCTCTCCGTCGCGCCTTCCCGCAGCAGACGTTCCACCTCCTGGATCTGGTACTCGAACCCGTTGGCGAGGAAGGGGAGTTCGGCGGTCACGACCCGCTGGCAGCCCCGGTAGAGCACGGTGCGCCGGGCGCGCCAGAACCGGTGGATCTCGATGTTGCCTTCGGTGCCCTTGATCCCCGCCGTGTGGTCGCGCTGACGGCTGATGGAACTCTCGAGCCGCGCCTCGGCCCCCGACGGGAACCGCAGCGTCATGTCGCAGTGCTGGTCGACACCGGTCGGCGCCAGCTCACATTCGACTTCGAGCTCGGGTGCCTCCGGGCCGATCACCGCCTCGCCGAAGACGAGGGCAGCGAGCGAGAGGGTGTAGCAGCCGATGTCGAGCAGGCTGCCTCCGGCGAGTTCCGGGGCGAAGAGCCGGCTCTTCGCGTCGAACGGGGCCTCAAAGCCGAAGGAGCAGACGAGGCGGCGCGGTTCGCCGATCGCGCCGGCCTTCAGCCAGCCCGCCGCCTGGCGGGTCGCCGGCAGAAAGCGGCTCCACATGGCCTCCATCAGCGGGACGCCGTGCCGCTTGGCGATACCGCACATCGCGCGGGCTTCGGAGGCGTTGACGGCGAGGGGCTTCTCGCAGAGGACCGCCTTGCCCTGCCGGAGCGCCAGCGCCGCGTGCTCGAGGTGGCCGGAGTGGGGCGTGGCGACGTAGACCGCGTCGACCGCATCGCTGCTCGCGAGCTCGGCGTAGGTCCCGGCCTCGGCCCCCGCGTAGCCGCGCTCGACGTTGAAGGCGCGGGCGCGTTCCGGGTCGCGGCTGCCGGTGGCCGTCACGTCGTGACCGTCCAGCGCGTCCACGGCCGTGGCGAACGTGCGGGCGATGGCTCCGGGGCCGAGGATGCCCCAACGAACGGTTTCGATCACTGCTACACCTGCCCTCTCAGCGTCTGAAGGACGAGGTCGCGGGCACGCCGCGGCTCGTAGATGAACAGGCGGCGCAGCTTCGGTCCGAACCGGTAGCGAAGGCGCGCGAGCCGCCTGGCCGCGCCGCGGTGCGGCCGCGCCACGATCAGCGCGTAGTGCGCCTGCGAGCGGCCGGAGCCCTCCGCCAGGCGGCCCAGTTCGTCGGCCGACAACCGGCTCCAGTCGACGGCGGCGCCGAGCGGGGCGATCAGATCGCCGCCGTAGGGACGGGTGGATTCGACCCGGAAGCCGGTGCGCACCAGCCGCCCCAGGTCGCGGGAGCGGATGGCGCGGGCGCAGTCGCCGGCAATCGGCGGCAGGGGCAGCCGGTCGAAGCGGCGGGCCGCGGCCGGGAGGCGGCGGAAGGCCGCGGCGGCGGCCGCGCCGGCCCGGCCGTTCCACTGGTGCCGGGCGGGACCCACGTAGTCGTCGACGATCAGCCTGCCGCCGGGTTCGAGCGCGTCGAGCACGGTGATCAGGAGGCGTTCGAGCCGCAGGTGGGCGGAAAAGCCGCCGATGGAGCAGACGGCCTGGTAGGCGGCCGTGGGGAGTTCGGGGCGGCGGGGGTCGAGGAGGAGGCGAGCGGTGTTCTCTACTGGGTCTGTTGGGTTGTTGGCCCGTGAGAAGCCGGGGAAGGTGGCAATGTCGACGTGGGCGGCGAAGCCGGTCCCGAGGAGTTCGGGGGCCCAGGCATCGTCGCCGAGGAGGAGGACGCGGTCGTGGGGTTCGGGAGGGG
>WTGL01000312.1:8959-9406 GCA_011523565.1 Acidobacteriota bacterium | reverse complement strand
GGCGATCCGGTCGCGGTGCTTCGGGTCCATGTTCGCCTGGATCTTGAACACGAAGCCGGTGACCGTCCCCTCGCCGGGAGCGACCGTTCGCTCGGCCGCCTGCTGCGGTTGCGGCGCCGGCGCGTGGCGAGCGAGGCCGTCGAGCAGCGACCCGACGCCGAAGCTGCGCAGGGCGCTGCCGAAGTAGACGGGAGTGCGGTTGCCCGAAAGGAACGCGTCGGCGTCGAACGGCGGACAGAGTTCGCGCACCATCTCAACGTCCTCGCGCAGCCTGGCCGCCGGTCCGCTGCCGAGCGCGCCGTCGATCTCGGGGGAGTCGAGACCGTGAACGACCCGTTCGGCGGCTCGGCGCTCCCTGTCTCCCGGCGCGACCAGGATCAGCCGGTCGCCGACCAGGTCGTAGCTTCCCTGGAAGCTCCGTCCCATGCCGACCGGCCAGGTCATCGG
>WTGL01000312.1:8204-8949 GCA_011523565.1 Acidobacteriota bacterium | reverse complement strand
CTCCCGCTCCACCTTCATCCAGTCCGAGCGTGCGCGGCGAGCCTCGCCACGGGCTTTCACCGCACCGGCGAGCTGGATCGCACCGGCGTAGAGCAGGAGCTTCTCGGTCAGCGTCGTCTTGCCCGCGTCCGGGTGCGAGATGATGGCGAACGTGCGGCGTCGAGAGACCGCTTCGGCAAGGGTGGTCATGGCTAGGGTACGGGACGGGCCGGAGTGGGGCAGCGGCGGCGCGGGAGTTTATAGTCGGGCGCCGTGCCAGAATGCGCGCCCGTTTGATTTCGCCCGAGGTAACCGCATGAATGATCTGTCCGTGTTTCGAGAGGAGGCCCGCGCCTGGGTCGAGGGCAACGCGCCCGAGTTCCTGCGCGGGAAGGCGGCCGACCCGAACGCCTGGGCCGCGGGCGGCCGCAAGGCGCCCTTCGTCTACCCCGAGAGCCGCGACTGGTTGCTCGCCGCGGCCGATCGGGGCTTCTCGGTGCCGACCTGGCCCGAGGAGTACGGCGGCGCCGGCCTCTCCCGTGACGAAGCGGCCGTGCTGCACGAGGAGATCGGGCGCCTGGCCCTGCCGCTGCCGCTGACCGGTTTCGGCTACAGCATGATCGGGCCGACGCTTCTGGATCACGGCACGGAGGGGCAGAGGGCGGAACACCTGCCGAAGATCGCACGCGGCGAGATCCGCTGGTGCCAGGGTTACTCGGAACCGAACGCGGGATCCGACCTGGCATCTCTCGCCACGTCGGCGGTG
>WTGL01000312.1:6465-8194 GCA_011523565.1 Acidobacteriota bacterium | reverse complement strand
CGACTTCTACGTGATCAACGGGCAGAAGATCTGGACCTCCGGCGCCGACGAGGCGGACTGGATCTTCATGCTGGTGCGCACCAACCCGGACGTCAAGAAGCAGCGCGGCATCACCTTCATCCTGGTCGACATGGAGTCGCCGGGCGTCGAGGTGCGACCGATTCGGTTGATCAGCGGCGCCTCGCCGTTCTGCGAGACGTTCTTCCACGACGTGCGGACGCCGGTCCACCAGGTCATCGGCGAGGTGAACGGCGGCTGGACGGTGGCGAAGGCGCTGCTCGGCCACGAGCGGACCTCGATCGGCGGCATGGGACGCGGCGGCGCGAGAGCTTCGTTGCCGGACCTGGCGCGCAACTACGTCGGCGCCGACGAGATGGGCCGGATCGATGACCCGGCGATCCGTGAGCGGGTGACCCAGTGGGAGATGGACGCGATGTCCTACGGGCTCACGATCAAGCGTCACGGTGACGGCCTGGAGGCGGGGCACAAGCCCGGGCCGGAGAGCTCGATGTTCAAGTACTGCGGGACCGAACTCAACATGCGCCGCGAGGAACTGATGCTCTCGATTCGGGGCCCCCAGGCCCTGGGCTGGGAGGGGGAGGGCTTCGAGCCGGCGGAGCTCAACCAGACCCGCACCTGGCTGCGGTCGCGGGCGAACAGCATCGAGGGCGGAACGTCGGAGATTCAGTTGAACATCATCGCCAAGCGCGTGCTGGGCTTGCCGGACTGATGGCTCCGCTCGTCCTCACCGCACCCCAGAACATGCTGGCCCGGACGGCGGCCGAGCTGGTCTCGAAGCACGGCGGTGTCGACCGCCAGCGCCGACTCCGCGACGAGGGCGCCGAACTCGGCTACAGCCCCGAGGTCTGGGCGGAGATGGCGGATCTCGGCTGGCTGGGCATTCCCGTAGCACAGGAGCACGGCGGTCTCGGCATGGGCATGGCCGAGACCGTGCTGATCACGGAGGCCATGGGCCGCGGCCTGGCGCCCGAGCCGTTCGTCTCGGCGGTCGTCTTCGCGGGCGGGCTGCTCGCGGACGCCGGCAACGCGGAGCAGCAGGCCGAGTGGCTGCCGCCGCTGATCGACGGAGAGAAGCGACTCGCGCCGGCGCTGCTCGAAGCGGGAAGCAGATACGGCCTCGACCGAGTCGAGACCAGGGCGGAGACGAACGGCGATGGCTGGACGCTTTCGGGCGAGAAAGTCCAGGTGGTCGGCGGCGTCGGCGCCGACGGTTTCCTGATCGCGGCCCGAACGGAGGGCGGCGACGACGGTCTGACGCTCTTTCTCGTGCCGGCGTCGGCGGACGGCCTCGAGGTGGTCGCCCAGCAACGGGTCGATTCGCGGAACTCGGCGATCGTCAAGCTGAACGGCGTTTCCGTGACAGCCGGCGCTGTCCTGGGCGACGTCGGCGGCGGCCTGGAACCGCTCGGACGGGCGGTGGACCGGGCCACGGTGGCCGTCTGCGGCGAGATGCTCGGGGTGATGACGGAGGCCTTCGAGCGGACGATCGAGTACCTCAAGTCGCGCAGTCAGTTCGGCGTTCTGATCGGCACGTTCCAGGCGCTCAAGCATCGGGCCGCGAAGATGTTCATCGAGATCGAGCTGTCACGTTCAACCGTCATGGCGGCGGCGCGCGCCCTCGACGAAGGCAGCGACGACGCGGAACTCCAGGTCTCGAACGCCAAGGCGCGCTGCTCGGACGCCCTGATCCTGGTCACGAACGAGGCCC
>WTGL01000312.1:5910-6451 GCA_011523565.1 Acidobacteriota bacterium | reverse complement strand
GATCCGGCCCAGGGGGTTGTGGGTCGACGGGTCGTAGTTGATCTGGCGGAAGACGCGGGGTGGATCCTGGTCGCCGAGGTTGAGGATGGAGGCGAAGAGGGTGGCGCGGTCGCCCGGGATGGACCAGGAGACGTGGAGGTCGTGGGTGGCGAAGGCGTCGATGGGGTAGTTGTCGCCCCACGGCGGTGGCGCGTCGTGGACGTAGGAGTCGGTGTAGTTCAGGTGCCAGCGGCCGGTGAAGGAGCCGAACGTGTAGCCGGCGAAGAGACGGCCCTTGAACTCCGGCAGGGCGCGGGCCAGGGAGGTGTCGTAGTTCAGCCTGCCCTTCGCGTCGTAGGGGTCGCCGAGTTCCCAGCCGTCGATGCGCCAGGACAGGGTGGTTGTGCCTGAGGCGCCCAGGGTCAGACGTCCCGGGCCCGCGGTCGTCTGGAGGTCGGCGCGGAAGTCGATGCCGTCGGTCTCGATGTCCGGGCCGTTGACGATCCGTACGGCGAGCGTGTCGAGGTTCTCGAGGCTGGGAAGCCCGCCGCTGATCGTCAGC
>WTGL01000312.1:4968-5900 GCA_011523565.1 Acidobacteriota bacterium | reverse complement strand
GTCGCACAGCGGGTGATTCGCGGGCGGGCAGGCGAGGCCGAGGATGGAGTTGAAGGGCTGGATGACGAGCGGGTCGGTGAAGTCGTAGCGCCAGTAGTCGACGGTGGCGAAGAAACGGCCGCTGCCGCCGCCAAGCCCGCTGCGCTCGAACACGAGGCCCGCGTTGAGCGTCGTGGCCGACTCCGGGTCGAGTGCCGGGTCGCCGTGGATGTGGATCGGCTTGAACGTGCCGATGCGACCGATGAAGAAACGCGACGTGTCGGCGATCCCGTCGATCGTCTGGTTCAGCGTCGGGCCGCGGAACGTGGTGCCGAACGAGCCGCGCAGGGCCAGCGCGCCGGTGGCCTGCCAGCGCAGCGCCAACTTGGGGTCGAGGCTCGAGCCGACATCCCCACCATAGTCCTCGAAGCGGAGTGAGACCTGGCTTTGGACCGAGGGGGCGAGCGGCAGCGACAGTTCGCCGAACACGGAGCCGATCCCGCGATCGTCCTTGATCGGGAAGACGGGCGGCAGGTAGGCGAACACACCCTCGGGCTTCTCGCACGTCGTGATCTCCGGACCGCCCGGACAGGGGTAGATCGCGATGTCGTGCAGGGCGCCGCCCCGCGGCGTCGGCGCGCCGACGGTGTACGGATTCAGCTCGTAGGTCTCGCCGCGCCACTGGACGCCGGCCGCGTACTCCGCTGCGCCGCCTGGAAGGCTCCACTCGAGCAGGCCGCTCGCGACCGCTTCCACGACGAGCAGCGACGTCTCGCCCCGGTTGCCGAGGATCGTCGTCAGGTAGTCGTGCAGGGGGCCGTTGTCGAAGGCCGGGTCGTAGTCGGGGTTCGAGGCGTTCGGCACCAGGGGATGGGGCCTGATCGAGTTGGAGAACGGGATCCAGTAGCGGCAGTCGCCCTGGCCCGCGTGCCGGCGCAGGGTGTCCAGGGAGA
>WTGL01000312.1:734-4958 GCA_011523565.1 Acidobacteriota bacterium | reverse complement strand
GTCGCAGAAGGCGTACGCGCCGTACAGATCCGGGTAGAGCCGGGCCATGTCGACGAGTCCCGGGTTGTTCGCGCGCACCGAGCGGGTGAGGTCGACGACCTTGTTCGGCGGATAGCCCGGCGAGGTCTGCCATGAAGGCACGTCACCCCTGGCGAACAGGAACTCCGCGCCGATATGCCAGCCCCCCTCCGTATCCCACGAGGCTTCCGTGAACCACTGACCACGGCGTGTGTCCTGCACCAGGTTGTCGAATGGCGTGTACTGCACCCGGCAGAGCGGGCTGTCGGGGCTGCTGATCGCGCCGCCGACGCGCTCGCAGTTCGGGTCGCGGATCGCCGGTGCGCCCGAGAGCGGGTAGAACACCGCCGGCCGTCCGGTCCCCGACCAGCCGCCCCTGGGATTGTCGGCGTACGGCCGAACGGCCCAGTTTCGGTCGCGGAGCCGGATCGGACTCCGCCGCGAGAGACCGAGGGAGCTGGCCGCATGACCCCGTCCTCCGCCGAACGGTCCGCCGCCGATGATGCCGACCTCGCCGTCTCCGTTCGAACCGTCGATCACGCTGTGCTTGCCCTCGAAGGACAGACCGTCGGAGCCGTAGGTCGCGGCGCCGCCGTCACGCAGGAACTCGACCTGCTCGACCGCGACCATGGGCAGCACGCTCGTGTCGACGATGAGCTGCGCCTGGTCCGGGATGGCGCCTGGAGACCAGGTCAGGCGGTCGCCGTTGAGCAGCACCAGGGATCGGCTCGGTCCGAGACCGCGCAGGTTGAGCGTCGAGCGGTCCTCGTTCGTGCGCGCGCCGAACTGGTCGGATTCCAGGTCCGCGCCGAGACTGAACGAGAGGTTGCGGATGACGCCGAGCAGGCTGGGCGAGCCTTCCGCCTCCAAGTCGTCGCGAGACACAACGGAGACGGGCTGCGCGGCGTCCTCGGGGGTGCCCGGAATCCAGGAGCCGGTGACGGTGACCGTGTGGCTGAAGGTCTCGACTTCGTGCGTGTGGTGTTCGTGGGAGTGCTCGGTTTCCTCCGCGCCGGCGTGTTCATGCTCGTGCTCCCCGGCGGGAGTCGGCCGCTCCTCCTGGGCCTCTCCGGGAGCGAAGCAGAGGAGGCAGAGAAAGATGAGCGGCGCCGTGAAGCGTCGCCGCCGGAGCCTTGTCAACTGACGATGCGACGCGGGTTCATGCCCGAGCAACCGTCATGCCGTGCCGCGGTGGAGCAGCGTCCCGTGTAGCAGGAGTCGCCGGCGAAGCCCTGTGGGCGCACGTTCCGAATCCAGCGTTCAACATTGGCCTGGACCTCGGCCGCGCTCTGGCCGTGCTCCGTGATGAGCACGGCCGACAGGCCCCACCAGGCCCGGCCCAGGTTGCACTGGCAGCAGCACGTGTAGGCCGAGCGGTCGCTGCAGCAAGGGGCGGGAATCGGCGTCAGAGCTGCGCGCTTGATCTCCTCTTGCTCAGGGGTCAGATCGATCTCGGCGTTGTACGCGATCAGCCGCTCCATCGGCAGGGCAAGGAGCGCGGCGATCGGATCGTCGCCAGCCGCCGTCGCGGGGGTCGGCGACGAGTCGCCGCAGCCCCAGATCGTCATCACGCCCAGGACGAGGACGGTTGTGATGGCACGAACGCGGAGACGGTCGGTGCGGCGAGTCATGGCGGGGATTCTATCCGCGCCGACAACGCGAGGCACTCCCGGATTCTTCGGCGCGGGAGTGTCCTCACGGTGTCTCAAGCACCGTGCACTCGAGCGAAGGTATGCGCAGATAGTCCCGGTCGAAGGTCAGGAGGTGGCCGTGACGCTCAAGCGTGCATGCAGCGATCCAGACGTCATTCAAGGGGATGGGCGTTCCGGCGGCTCGGAGCGACACGAAGACCCGGGCGTAGTGGCGAACAGTCGCAGGCGTCACGTTCAACACGCTGACGAACGGTTCGGCCAGCAGCTCCGCGAGCACCCGCCTGTTCTCGGCGGTTCGACTTCCTTGTTCGAAGGCTGCTTCCAGTTCTCCGAGGACGACGACAGGCACGGAGACGTGGACGGCGTCCGTGAGACTTGCGAGTACTTGCGGGTGTCCCTTGCGGAGGTGTGAATAGGCGCTGGTGTCGAGGACGAGTCGATCGATCGCCTTCATTCCCAGTACTGCCGATCGATCACGCGCTGTTCCGCCAGAGCCGCGTCGAACTCATCGGCGTCTTCGTCGGTCCAGGTGGCGTAGCGGAGCAGGCGGGCTCGCCGGGCGTTCGGGCCGACTGCCTCACGAAGGACCTGCAGCACCGTCGTGTTCAGGCTCTCGCCTCGCTCGGCGCTGATGGCGCGTAGCCGGGAAGCCAGATCAGCGTCTACGTTGCGTATGGTCAGTTGAGTTGAAGGCATGACAGCGAGACTATGTACTCATGCTGTCATCGTGTCAACCTCTCGTATGGACGCGTCTGAACCCGGGCGCCCTGACGGCGTTGGTCAAGCGCAGGTTTCCGCCGAACCCCGGTAGACGCGGTACCCAGCCCAGTAGTACGGATGCGAAGCATCGAACTCCACGGGCTCCCGGTCCTCACCCTGTTCGAAACGGAGCGGTTCCGCCAGAAGCGCGAGCTGGGCTCGCCGGAGCGCCGCGGCGGTGGTCGTTCCCCCGGCTACGTTGCCGTAGAACGCTTCGAACAGGTGCGTGGTGGACTCGTCGACGACCGGCCAGAGCGACGCGACGACGGAATCCGCGCCCGCGGCGCCGAAGGCTTCAACGAACGGGCCGGGGCCAACTCCGTGGTTTCCCGTGTCCAGGCCGGAGAGGACGACCAGCGATTCGGGTTCGAGCGCGAGCCTTGACGCCAGTTGGCCTGTGGCTACTGGAATCGCCTGCTCGTCGTACTGCTTGGGGGAGAGCAGCAGAGCTGAACGGTCAGGATTGGCAGGGTCGATCCGTGCTTCGACGGCCAGGTGCAGGAACCGGACGGCGTAGCTCTCGGTGGACTCCCAGAAGAGGGCGGGCGAGGCGGCTTGGCCGAAGCGGGACACCACCGGCAGGCGCAGCGCGCGAATCGTGCCCGCCTGATTGCGGCGCGCGGCGTGCTGGCGCCAGGAGATGCCACCGTCGCTCATCGAGGCGCCGAGGGGCCGTGCCGGTGGGCGGTAGACGGCGTCGGCGATCACCAGCGCTACGGGTCTCTCGCCCCCCAGTGGATTGTCGTCGTTGTCGGTACCCAGGGCCGGACTCACCCAGCAGAGAGTCCGTGTTTCGACCAGGTAACGCCCCTGAGGATCGAGCGACCGTGGTGCCCGAATCGCACCGAAGGGCAGGTCGCTCAGTGGTCCGTCGGCGGACAGGACGAGGTGTGAGACGTTCCGGAGTTCTCCGGCAATCGGGCCGAGCAGGGCGTCTCCCAGGTCGTCCCCGAGGCGGACGATTCGACCGAGTGAAGCCGGCCGCCGCAGCAGCGCGAGTTCACGGATCTCCGCTACGAGAGGCTGCAGGTCCCCGGCGCTCGCGTTCAGGCTGAGCACGACCGCATCGTCGCCTGACCCTGGAACGAAGGTCAGGCCGATGGGACGGCCGGGAGAGGCGTCGTACACCAGGGTCGCGACTCCGTCTGCGGCCGGCCGGAGATGGCCGGGGAGGGAACTCGCGTCTCCATCGGTCTGTGCACCGGCGGTCGGCCCGCCGGCGATCGACAGGCTCAGGATCGCGGCGCCGGTCCAGGCGGCAGGCGACGACCACCTCCCCGGTGTCCTGCGTGTCGTCATCGGAGTTCGAACCGCACGCCGATGCTGAGGACCCGGCCCAGGGGATCGTGCGTCGAGGCGTCGTAGTTCGCCGGGCGGAAGATCAGCGGAGGATCCTCGTCGGCGAGGTTGAGGATCGAGGCGAAGAGCGTGGCGCGGTCGCCGGGCAGGGCCCAGGAGACGTGGATGTCGTGGGTGGCGTGGGCGTCGACCGGGTAGTCGTCGCCCCACGGCGGCGGCGCGTCCTGGAGGAAGGAGCCAGTGTAGTTCAGGTTCCAGCGGCCGGTGAAAGGACCGCGCGAGTAGCCGGCGAAGACGCGGCCCTTGAGCTCCGGGAGCGGCCGGGCCAGGGAGGTGTCGTAGTTCAGCCGGCCCTTCGCGTCGTACGCCTCGCCAAGTTCCCAGCCGTCGATCCGCCAGGACAGCGCGTACGTGGCCGATGCGCCCAGGCGGAGGCGTCCCCGGCCCGCATCGGCCTCGAAGTCGGCCCGGAAGTCGATGCCGTCGGTCTCGATGT
>WTGL01000312.1:0-724 GCA_011523565.1 Acidobacteriota bacterium | reverse complement strand
CGTCGTCGCCGACTCCGGATCGAGCGCGGGATCGCCATGGATGCGGACCGGCTTCGCGGTACCGATGGGACCGATGTTCTCGCGCGACGTCTCGGCGATGCCGGAGACCGTCTGGTTCAGCGTCGGGCCACGGAACGTGGTGCCCAGGGAACCGCGCAGCGCGAGCGCCTCGGTCGCCTGCCAGCGCAGCGCGACCTTCGGATCGAGACTCGATCCGACGTCGCCGCCATAGTCCTCGAAGCGTAGGGAGACCTGGCTGTCGAGCGAGGAGGCCAGCGGCAGCGACAGTTCGCCGAACACGGACCCGATGCCGCGGTCGTCTTCGGTCGAGAAGGCGGGCGGCAGGTAGACGAACAGGCCCTCCGGATTGTCGCAGGAAGTGATCTCCGGGCCGCCCGGGCAGGGATAGATCTCGATGTCGTGGAGTGCGCCGCCGCGGGGCGGAGTGACGCCGACCGAGTAGGGCGTCAGTTCGTAGGTCTCGGCACGCCACTGGGCGCCGACCGCGTACTCCGCCGCGCCTCCGGAGAGCGTCCAGTCCAGCAGACCGCTGGCCACGGTTTCCAGAACGAGCAGGGTGGTTTCGCCGCGCGTCCCCAGGATCGTCGTCAGGTAGTCGAACAGGTGGCCGTTGTCGAAGGCCGGGTCGTAGTCGGGGTTCGTGACGCCCGGCACGGCGGAATGGGGTCTGATCGAGTTGGAGAAGGGAATCCAGTAGCTGCAA
>WTGL01000230.1:23258-46274 GCA_011523565.1 Acidobacteriota bacterium | reverse complement strand
ACCTCTGGTGCACCAGTTGTCGCGCCAGCGGCACAGCTGGGTAGCTATGTTCGGGAAGGATAACCGCTGAAAGCATCTAAGTGGGAAGCCAGCCTCGAGATGAGGTATCCCTGAAGACCCCTGGTAGACTACCAGGTTGATAGGCGGGACGTGTAAGCGTTGCGAGACGTTTAGCTAACCCGTACTAATCGGTCGTTCGGCTTGACCATCTTCAAAGGTTGCTGCACTCGGGAGTTGGGCGCTTAGGTTTACGCGTGGCCGATCGGGTCGCGTGGGCAAGACCCGGAAGGATTCGATTTGGTGGCGGAGTCGCCGGACGTGGGGCTCCGCCCGGTTTGTAGTGATTTCCGGTGACCGTAGCGCGGGGGAAACACCCGTTCCCATTCCGAACACGGCAGTTAAGCCCCGCAGCGCCGATGGTACTGCACCGGGGACGGTGTGGGAGAGTAGGTCGTCGCCGGGATCCTCTTAGCCCCCGGTGGGTTTGTAGCCCGCCGGGGGCTTTTCTTTGCGGGGCTCGGTCCGGCGTGCGCGTCCGTAACGGCTGACCCAGGGGCCGGCCGGTTCGGCCGGGGGAGGGTCAGGGGTAGTAGCCGCTCATTGTGTGGGCCTTCGCGTTCGGGTGGCGAACGTCGACCTTGATCTGGCGGAAGGCGTCGTCGGTGCGGGTGCTGGCGGATTGGTAGGCCAGGAAGTACTGCGAGCGGAGCTCGCGCTGGACGCTGGCGTAGATTTCGTCGAGCGCGTCCGGGTCGCGGACGAAGTAGCTCTTTCCGCCGGTTTGCGTGCTTAGCCGGTCGAGTCGTCGTCTGACTCCCGCCTCGCCGATTCCGAGCCCGATCGCGTAGATGGTGACGCCGGCACGGCGGGCGTACTCGAGGGTGTCGTCGAAGGAGAAGCGGGAAACCTCGTCCTTGCCGTCCGAGAGCAGCAGGATCGCGCGCTGACCGCTAACTCCGGCGAAGTGGTACAGACTGAAAATGAGACTGTCGTAGAGCGCGGTCTGGCCTTCCGCAACCAGGCCCGCCAGACCGCTGCCCAGCTCCGTCAGGTCGTTCGTGAGGCGAACTGCCAGTTGTGGAAAGCGGTTGAAGGTGATGACGGCCGCCCGGTCTCGTGGAGTCACCGCCTGTTCGAAGAACGCGAGTGCTGCCCGGCGGGTGATGTCGAGAGAGTCGCGCATGGAGGCGGAGTTGTCGATAACGACGCCGACATGGATAGGCAGATCGACAACGCGTTCGAAGCGGCTCGTGGTCTGCATCTGGCCGTCCTCGAACACGGTGAAGTCGTTCTCGTCCAGGCCGTCGATCGGACGCCCTCTCCGGTCTGTCACCGAGATGAAGAGCTCGACGAACTGGACTTCGACCTGTTCGATGTCGGTGGGCGAGTTGATGAACACGAGATCCTCGGCCGTGTTGCCGTCACTCAGGTGCGCGACGGCACGTACGTAGGAGACGCCGGCGTACGGTGGAAGCTGGATCGGCTGGACGAACGGCTCCTGGTAGACCGTGGAACTCAGGTTCTCGTTCAGATAGAACTCCAGCCGGTCGAGGATCGCGCCGTCCGGCACGTCCACATCGGCGCGGGCTCGCAGACTCGAGATGTAGCGGCGCCCCCGGTGCGGTTCGATCAGCCGGACGGAGAAAGTGTGCTCGCCTGAGTTGATCGCGAGTTCGTCCCAGGCAAGCAGACCGCCGTCGTCGCCCTTGCCCTCGACGCGCAGAGTGCGGGGCCGCGGGAAATCGCCGAGGTCGATTTCAACACTGAAGGGCGGCTGGGCCTTGCTCAGGACCGGCGTGTCGTCGAGCACGAAGGAGACTGCCGATACTCCCTCGCCCTCGACCACCGCATCGAAGCGCACCAGTCCCGACAGGATTTCGCCCGCCGGTTTGAGGAGCCGGATCCGGACCGACTCCGACCCGACGCTGCGGGCCGCTTCCGAGAGCAACCGCTCGCCTTCGGTCTCCGGCTCGGCGAGCGGCGCCCGGCTGGACAGCTTCGGCACGGCGAGGTCCTGCTCTTCCCGGAAGAACCCGCCGCCGTTGATGTCCTCGAGCCGCAGGATGATCCGGTACTCCCCCGGGCGCAGGTAGCGCTGGAAGGGCAGGAGCAGTGTGCGTCGGATGTCGGAGACCTGATCCTGAGCGGCCGGAAAGCCGAACTTGTAGCGGAAGGACTCGAACAACTCCTGGTCCCTGACGACTTCGCCAACCAGCACGAGATCCTGGGACCGGTATCCGGCAAACTCGCCCACTGCAACCGCGGACGCCTCGATGCTGACGTGGCCCTCGACCACCGTACGGCTCTGAAAGCGCCCCAGAAAGTCGTACTCGACGTCTGCTTCAAACAGGGCCGCCGCCGGAGGCAGGTCGGTGGACGCGGCGGCGAACGCGGCCACCCATTCTTCGTTGCGGGGGCGTGGTTTCGCCAGCACCCGTGCCAGTTGACTCGAATAGTCGCCTCCGAGGCCGCGCACCTGGTCCACGACATCCTCCAGCAGATGGCCGTTGATGCAGGCCTTGGCGCCCTCTATGAGTCCGCGAATGTCGCCGCGGCCCGGCACCCACACCCGGGCCTCGCCGAGGCCCCGGGCTCGTACGAAGATCAGCAGGAAGCGGAACCTCACGCGATCGCTGCCCTGGTAGACCCAGATCTCGGCCGGGATTCGGGTTGTCGTGCAGCGGACCTGAACGATCCGGTTCGGTTCGCCGTGAATCAGCAACACCTGCGAGCGGGCGTCGGCAAGTCCTCCGTAGTTGCTTCGCGCGTAGGCCACCCGTTCTTCCCAGCGCTCCCGCATTTCGTTGCGGCCCGTCTTCGGAACCGGGTCGCGGACCTGCCAGAACTTCCGCACGAACGCATCGCGCTGATAGTCCCTTGTGAGGCGGAGAAACAGGTCCCGCTCTTCGGAGGTGATGATCGCCGCGACCTCGGCGAGCCACTGCGCGTGGCGTTTGTCCAGGTCGTCGCTCGGCGCGATCTGGACGGGGCCGGACGGCCCGCTCCCCTTCCCCTCGCCCTCTTGCGCGGAGGCGACCGTGGCCAGGAAGGCCGCGGCTCCAAGGCCGGTCAGGATGCCCGCGAGGACGAAGGGGTTCCGGCAGCTCCGAAGCCGGTGGAGTTGCATGCAGCCGGCTCGGGTCACGGCCAGACAGGGTAACAGCCCGATGACCGAGGCCGGTCCCTCTTCGGGCCCGCGAGCTCGCGCGAAGCCCTGCGGAATGCGGCCGCAGGTTGCTATACTGCCGCGTCCTGTTTCAGGTAGCGAACGCCGGTGTCCGGCGCCTTCCATCTCGACTCTCAGCCTCGCGGAGGGACACACCCCATGCCGATCAAGCTCGTTTCAGACCGTTCAGCTCTTCGCCTCACCGTGCTTCTCGTGGCGCTGCTCTTTGTAGCGCCTGCGTTCGCCCAGTTGCCGCCCGACGCGGTCGACCTCGCGAAGGTGAAGATCCCGGAAGCGGTCAAGTCGACCGATCTCTGCCCGGTCAAGCTCGTGCCTTCCATCGCTGACGGCGAGACGTGGACGCATGGGGGAATCGACTACCGCGGCAGCGAACCGGGAGTGCAGGCTTCCTTCGCCGGTGATCCCGACTCCCACGCCTCCAAGGCCGCCGAAGAGCGCTACGTCCAGAACTTCATGCTGGCGATGAGCACGATCTGGTGTCCGATCACCGACGAGGTCACCCCCGGCGGCCGCAAGCAGGTGGATGGCCTGGGCTACACTTGGGAGAGTTGCTGCTCCTTCTGTGATGAGGAGATGATGCCGGAGAACTTCGACGAGGCCCTGGAGCGTCTCCGCGAGCGCGCCGTCGAGTCCTTCGAGTTGACCGGCGGCATCTATACCGAGGGCGCCAGCAGCCCGGTCGAAGGCGCGATCCGGGACGACATCTGACAGTCTGGCGCTGGGACCCCCTTGCCGCGGATTACGCGCGTCTATACCCGGACCGGCGATGACGGAACGACCGGTCTGGGCATTCGGGTCCGGGTTCGCAAGGACTCCGCCCGGGTCGAGGCCTATGGAGCGATCGACGAGCTGAACTCGGCGGTCGGCGTAGCCGTGGCTGCGGGCGTTTCCGAACGGATCGGTGGTTGTCTGGGCCAGGTGCAGCAGGAGCTGTTTCACCTCGGTTCGGATCTGTGCGTGCCCGCTGACGGCGACGCTCCGCCGGTGCCGCGCATCGAGGAACGGCACGTCCGCGGCCTGGAGGAGACGATCGACGCGCTGCAGGAAGAGCTGGAGCCCCTGGCCAACTTCGTTCTGCCGGGGGGATCGCCGGCCGCGGCGGCTCTCCATCTGGCGCGCACGATCTGCCGGCGTGCCGAAAGGCGTCTGGTGACTCTTGCGGCGACCGAGACAGTGGGCGCCCCGGCCGTGACCTACGTCAACCGGCTCTCCGATGCCCTGTTCGTGATGGCCCGCTACGAGAACAAGATGCGTGGCGAGGCCGATGTGTTGTGGGACTCGAGGGCCTGACGGCGGTCCGCCGCGACGGTGCCTGGAATGCGCCTGCCGCGCCGCCTCCTGGATGTCGCCACCATTGGCCTGGTTTTCCCCGTGGCCTCGGTTCTGGGGTTCCTGGCTGGAAGGGCGATCGGAGGCTGGTTCGACGCGCCGAATGGCGGCGCCCTGATCGGCGGTCTCTTCGGTGTCGCGGCGGGCTTTTACAACGTGTACCAGGTCGTGCAGCGACTGAACGCGGACGAGGAAGATGGTGGCACGGACCAAGGATGAACTCGCCGTCATGTCGAGGCGCGTCGTGCGGTGCTCTCTGTGCGTGACCGCGGTGGGAGGCGCGCTTGCCCTGGCCTGGAGTCTGAGCGCCGCGCTCACCTTGACAGTAACGGGGGTCGTCAGTAGTTTCAGCTTCCGCGGCCTGGAGATGCAGGTTCGCGCGCTGGAGCCGAACGCCGACGGGCGTGTTGGCACCAAGAACATCCTGTTCATCGTCGTCCGCTATTCGTTGTTGAGCGCTTTCATCGTCGCGGCCCTTCTGGTGGGGTCAAGGGAGTTCATCGCGCTGATCCTGGGATTCACGGTCGTGCCGCTGGCGCTGCTGATCTCCGAGTTGGCGGGCCGGTTTCACTTCCTGAGTCGTTTCAATCGTCATGGCCGCGGGTGAACATTCGATCCTCTACAAGCCGGTCAACGCGGCTTGGCAGGGCGTGGTGGAGTTGGCCGGAGCCGGGGAGAACCTCCCTCATGAGGTGCCGGACCATGTGGTCATGGCCCTGTTCGTCTTCGGCGTCGTCACCACGATCGGTGTCGCCGTTTCACGCGGCCTGCGCAAGGACGATCCCGGCAAGTTCCAGCAGATCATCGAGGTCTTCTTCGTGTGGCTGCGCAACCTGCTGGAAGAGACGATCGGCGAGGGTGGCTCGCGGCACCTGCCCCTGATTGCCTCGTTCGCCTTCTTCATCTTCTTGAGCAATCTGTCGGGCTTGATCTTCTTCCTGAAGCCCCCGACCCAGAACGTGAACGTGACGTTCGCCCTGGCGATCACGGCGTGGGTGCTCTACCACCTGTTCGGCCTGCGCAGAAACGGGCTGCGCTACTTCAAGCACTTCGCCGGGCCGGTCATCTTTCTGGCGCCCCTCTTCATCCCGCTCGAGATCATCACCCACGCGGCCCGGGTGCTGTCGCTGGGCTTGCGCCTGTTCGGGAACATCTTTGGCGAGCACCTCGCGGCTGCCGCCATTTTCGGTCTGGTCCCGTTTGCGGTGCCGTTGCCGATCATGGCTCTGGGTCTCATGGCTGCCACCATCCAGACCTTCATCTTCATCCTGTTGACCACTGTTTACATCGCCGAGGCTGAGGCCGAGGCACACTAAGGGGACTCTCGCGAAATGAAGAAGTCAAAGCTGGTCTTTCTCGTGGCCGTGCTACTCACGCTGTTTGCCGTTCCGGCTCTGGCGCAGGACGGCGAGGGGGCAGGCGACGGCGGCGCCAATCTCGGCCTGCTGGGGGCCGCCGTGGGGCTCGGCATCGCCGCGGCCGGCGGCGCGATCGGTCAGGGTCGCGCGACCGGCGAGGCCTGCGCCGGGTTGGCGCGCAACCCGGGTGCCGGTGGCCGCATTCAGATCATGCTCCTCATCGGGCTGGCGTTCATGGAATCGGTCGTCCTCTACACCCTGCTCATCGCGCTCCGCGGCGCCGGTTTCTTCTAGAAACCAGGAAGTGGCTTAGCGGCGGAAGCTGCGCGCTCCGCCGCTGAACCACAACACCCGCCGAGGGCCCGCTGGAGTGGCCCCGGTTGGAGGTGCGACTCAATTCCGGCATGCACCGGCCATCTTGGCCGTGTCGGGCACCGGTCTGAGAGGCGCGAACCTCCTGCCAGGGCCGCTGCCGGGTTGCCCCAAAACGCAGGCTGGGAATGGAAGAACGTCCCGTTGAGTTCTGCTCGCGGGACTTGGCATCAAATGTGCTGCCCCTCGCTGTCGAAAGTGCCGCGGTCCAACAATGCGCGGCGGGGAGGTACAGATGAACGCGATGGCCGATCACAGTGGTGGTTGGAACTTCGACGCCGAGGCGTTGCCCTTCGTGGACAGCCTCTACAGCACGGCCTATCGGATGTCCCGGAACAAGCAGGACGCCGAGGATCTGATCCAGGAGACCTATCTGCGGGCCTACAAGTATTACGACAAGTTCCAGGAAGGGACGAACTTCAAGGCCTGGCTGTTCAAGATCCTCAAGAACACGTTCATCAACCGATACCGCAAGCGCCAGCGACAGCCGCTGAAGAACTCGTTCGACGACATCGAGGACGCCTTCGAGTGGAAGCTCCTGGAGTCGCCGCTCTTCGCGCGCGGCACGACGCCGGAGGAAGACCTGCTGGAGGGCGCGCTGGATCAGGACGTCAAGAGGGCCCTCGAAGATCTGCCCGAGGACTACCGGGTCGCCGTCGAACTGGCGGATCTGCAGGGACTGTCCTACCGCGAGATTGCCGACCGGCTGGGAATCCCCCTGGGAACCGTGATGAGCCGCCTCTACCGGGGACGGCGCAAGCTGGAGACGGTTCTGCTGCGCTACGGGCGGGAGCACGGCTACATCCGGTCCGGTATGCCCCGGAAGATGCGGTCCAGGCAGGACGCAGCCTGAAGGCCTTGAGTGGCGGTTGTCGAAGGCGCAGAAGCCACAAGGTAGCCGGGTCTGTGCCGAAGGCGGCCCGACGTGGCACAATAGGGGACTCGTCCGCCTCCGCCGCACCGCTAACTTATGCATTCCAAGCAACTTGCGCTCAGGATTGGCGCCTCGGCGCTGGTCGGTCTGAGCGTGTTCCTTGGATGGCGGGGACTGCAGCCGCGATCCGAGAGGCTGGTCGTCGACTTCGAGAGACCGGGCGTCCCAACCGAGCCGGTTTCAGCTCCTGACCTGGATGCGGTGGCCCTGGACCGTGTGCCCTTCCCCCTCGAACGCTGGATCCGGAGCGGCGACACACTGGATCGCGTTCTGACGCGAGCGGGCGTCCCCGAATCCGAGTTGCTGCAGGCTTCGGAATCGGTCGCGGAGGTGCTCGATCCGCGGAGACTCCGCGCCCGCGACCCGGTCTACTCCATGGTTCGTCGGGGCGGGGAGTTGATCGCCATCAGCATTCCGCGCCGGGGTCGGGGCGTCGTCGTTGCCGAGCGAACGGACGGCGTTTGGCGCAGCCGCTACCGTCCCTACCGGCGGGCCCACGTGCGGCGCCTGGTTCAGGGTGAACTACGGGGAGCGCTGGAGACGTCGATCCGCCGCGCCGGTGGGCCTCCCCGCCTCGCGTACAGCATGGCCCGCGTGCTGCAGTGGGATCTGGACTTCAATCGCGATCTTCGTCTTGGCGACCGCTTCGAGATCCTCTACGAGGAACTGTTGCTGGACGGCAAGACGGAAGGTGTCGCCGCCATCGTGGCGCTGCGTTACCGGAACCGGGAGAATTGGCTCGAGGCGTATCGCTTCCCGGGCGCCGAAGACACGGGGCCCGAAGATGCGGTCGCGGCGGCGGAGACCGGAGCCAACCGGTACTACGACGGCGACGGCCAGCCGTTGCGACGGCAGTTCCTGCGCTCACCTCTGCCCTACTCACGGGTCACGTCCCGCTTCTCGATGAATCGCTACCATCCGATCCTCAAGCGGCGCATGCCCCACTACGGCGTCGACTACGGAGCGCCGACCGGAACGCCGGTGCAGGCGACCGCCGACGGCACCGTTGTTTCGGCCGGCACGCGCGGCGGCGGCGGCCGAACGGTTCGTCTGCGTCATGCCAACGGCTACCTGACGGCGTACCTCCACCTGTCCGGCTATGCCGAGGGGATTCGGAGCGGCCGCCGCGTTAGACAGGGCCAGGTCGTCGGCTACGTGGGTTCGAGCGGCCTCTCAACCGCGCCCCATCTCGACTACCGCGTGCAGAGAAACGGCCGCTGGATCAATCCCGCCACCCTGGTCAACGATCCTGTTCCCCCGCTGGCCGCTGACGTGCTGCCAGCCTTTCTCCGGCACCGCGACGCGTTGCGGCGGGAGTTCCGGGGCCTGGACCGTTCCGTCGTCAGCGCGGGACCGTAGGCGCCGCGCCGGCGGAGCGGGCTGGACGGCGGCAGCGCCTCGCGGTTGGCCGAGAGGCGTGGCTCGCTATTCGAGAGAGCGCGCTCGCTCGTGGAGGATCGAGTAGGCCTCCGAGCGGGAGAGGTCGTTGTCGAGCAGGAGCGTGAAGGACTCGCTCCAGGCTGCTTCTGGATCGTCGCTGGTCGTCTCGACGTAGGTCAGCGATGAACCGGTTTCCCAGAGGACGACGGCACCGGTGCCGGTCGGCGAGGCGAAGATTGTCGGCTGTCCGTCGCCGATTGTAGGCGCGACCCGCTCCGACTTCACCTGCAGCCGGGCGAGGTGCTGGACATAGCCGTCGTTTACCGGTTGAGCCGCCGCGAGGAGAACGTGGCTTTCTCCGGGCACGGCGTCCTCCAGGAGGTCACCTTCCTGAGAGCGGGCACCTCCGACGACGATGTGGACGCGAGCCGCACTCGACACGCCCGTTAGTCCGCCTTCGGCACACAAATCAGTCGAGTGGCGGACCAACACGTCCTTCACGTCTTGGGCTAACGCACGGAGCACTCGGCTGCGAATCCGGCGGCCTCCGACGACGATGTGAACCCGCGCCGCCTCGGCAACGGTGGCAATCGCATCCTGTTCTTCGTCCTCTATCCGTTGGCACAGATTGGTGGACTCAAGGTAGTCGGCCAGACTGCCGGCGAGTTCGGAGAGTTCCGTCGCCGGCGTCGAGAGCTCGAGTTGGACGAGAGCCCCGCTGGCGCTGTCAGCGAAACCGATGACTACTGCATTGGACTCTGACGCTGCGTCGACGGTCGGCGCCTTCAGCAGACTTGCCGGTACCTCAGCGTTGAACGGTTCGTCGATCAGATCCTGCGACACGTAGTCGTTCAGACGGTGAACGCGGCGCCACCTCGAGGCGAGTTCGCCGTCGATCAGCACTACAGGCGCGTACATGACCTTTTCGCCGCCGGCGGTGTCTTCCGACCAGACGACGTGGAGCACGGTTCGCGTGCTCGACTCGCCGGCACTTCCTTCCGCGAGTTCGAAGCGGTCGTGGGTCACAGCGAGGCGCGGTGCCGACTTGTTGCTGTAGATGTTGCCGGAGACTTCGATCGTGTCGGCCCATTCCGTGCCGTCAAAGGAGGCCAGGTTGATCCGGGTCAGCGTCGAGTCGTTGTTGCTCGACCACACGACGTAGAGCTGGCCAGTAGATGCGTCGAAGGAAAGCGACGGCGTCTTGTCGCTGTCGGCGGGCTCGCTTCCGGGCACCAGATGGTGCTCAACAGTTCCCGAACTCCCGCGGGTTTCGAGGCGGAGGACTTCCGCTTCCGCCGACGCTTCAGTGCCTTCCGGGAAGAGTTCGCCGTAGCTTCCCACGGTGACCTTGTAGATGTCGCCGCTTCTTCCCAGAACAGGGGCGCTGCCTTCCGCGTGGGCCGCGCCGCCGGCCAGCAGGGCCAACAGTGCCACAGCTCCGTAGCGGAACGGCGCTTTCTTGAAGCTGAGGTGGATGCTCCTCCTCATCACGCCCTCAGATTCACCACTTGGCGGAGATCAAGCGACATCAGTACGTCCGTCAAGCCGGTTTGGTCGGGATAGAAACGCCCTCCTAGTTCGCCGAAGTACTGGCGCGCCGTTTCCGAATCGCCTTCCATCAGAGCCACATGGCCAAGTAGATAGAGGCTGTTCTTGATCGTTGCGGAATCGTCGTACTGCTTGGCCATAGCGAGTGCGCGTTCTCCGTGCCGTCTCGCGGTCGCTGGCCTTCGCAGCTCAAGGTGAGCAAAGCACAGGTCGAGATGCGGCAGCATGCTGTACTGGACCGCGCCTTCCCGCCGGAATGTGCGGATGCTTCGGTAGATAAGCCGAAGGCCCTCCCGCATTCTGCCCCGGCGGAGACCCTTTGACCGGACAGCCCCGACGAGGAGACAGTAGCCCAGGTTCGTTTCGGCGCCTGCAACCCACGTCGGAGGCGAGTCCTTCGCATCGTGTAGGGCCGTTCGGTACTCGGCGGCTGCGTCAGCTTCGCGACCCTCCGCTACCAGCAGGTTGCCCAGCAGGTTGTGCGATAGGCCTGCCAGACCGGGGCGCTGGACGTAGGCGGAGTGGTGATGGGACAGCCGCGCGTAGAACAGCGCCTTCCTGATCTGCCCTTCCAACTCGTGCGCGCGGGCAAGCGTATAGGAGGCCAGCCAGCAGTTGTCGTCGACCTCGCTGCCGAGCAGAATTCTCCGCAGTTCGGGCATGACCTTGGTGCCGTTGCCGAGTTCGGTCTCGGCGGCGCACCGGCCGCAACGGGCCGCGTCGGCCAGATCGCCTTCGTTCGCAGCGGTGGCGACCCGGGCAGCCTGTCGATAGGCCGCGGCAGCTCGCCGGTACGAGCCCTTGGCCAGCAGTTCCCGCGCGCGGTCCCTGAGCGTCGCAAAGTCCTCGGCCGTGTCCACCGCGCACGGCTTCACCTCGGGCGCGGGAACGCGCTCCGGGACAAACGTCGGCTCAGGCGACGAGTGGAATGGAACAACCGTCGCGGTCATTAGGACGTCGAGTCTACACGAAGGCGACGGGGAATGGAGGGATCCTACACGTCGAGGCCGACTTCACGCATCAGGTCGAGTGCGTTGCTGCGAGTGACGGTGCCCTCGCGCAGGCGGTAGTCGAACAGGATCTCCCCACCCACCAGGTCATCCCTGAAGTGGACGTTGCGAAGTGACGGCCCCGGGGAGTCGTCGGCGATCCGCGCCAGGGCGAGATCGTGGGTGGTCACGAGTCCGACCGCGCCGCGATCGACCAGGCCGCGGACCAGGGCTTCGGCGCCTACTCTCCGGTCGTGGGAGTTCGTGCCGTGGAGAATCTCGTCGAGCAGGAACAGCACTGGCGTCTCCTGTTCGGTCAGGTCGAGCACCGACTTGAGCTTCGTGATCTCGGCGTAGAACCTGGAGTGGCCTACGGCGAGTGAGTCCCGGAGTTGGATGGACGATCCGATGGCCAGCGGTGAGAGGACCAGCGACCTCGCGCGCACGGGCGCGCCGGCAAGTGCCAGGACGACGTTCGTGCCGACCGTCCTGAGCAGCGTGCTCTTCCCGGACATGTTGGAGCCGCTGACGATCAGGCACTGGGCCGGCGACTCCGGTTTCGTGGGGCAGGCTTCCAGTACGACGTCGTTGGCCACACAGTCCTTCGCGGGCAGCAGAGGATGCCCGAGTTGTCGTCCGGCCAGCAGCGGACCCCGCTTCCCGGCCGGCTCGACCAGCGTGGGGAAGACGTGGCTCGGCTGCTCGAACGCGTGGGAGGCGAGACTGGCCAGGGCCTCGACACTCGAGAGCACGTGGAGCCAGACGGCCACCCGGTCTCCGTGCCGGCGCCGCCAGGAGTCGATGGCGTAGGCGAGTTGGGGCGTCCACAGCAGCAGCAGGCCGAAGGGCACGAACAGGGCGTTCCGCATCGAGTCGAGCAGATCGACCAGACGCTGCAACCGTCTGGCGCTCCGGGAGGCGGTGCTTCCGTCGCTGCCCCGCAATCGCTCGGCCAGTTCGACCATGAGGTCGCTTTCGAACGGCTCGCGCTCGATGACCTCCAGCAGGGCGGCAACCAGGTTGAGGTCACGGCTGGCTCGCGTCACGCCACCTGTGGCGGCCGCGATGGCGCGCCGGCTGGCAATCATCCAGAGCACTTCCAGCACCGCCACGGCCAGAAACGGCGAAGGACCCCAGCTCCAGATCATCCAGCCGGTCACAGTGACCAGGTTGGTGGCGGCCGCTGTCGTCAACAGGGCGCGCACCAGGAACTCGCGCCCGCCGGCGCCGGGCAGGGCGGGCGTCCCTCCCCCCGCCGCCCAGGTCCGCAAGGCTTCCGGATCGATGTCGGTGCGCGCGAGCCGCCCAGGTACCGCCAGACGCTCCCGGAAGTCGAGTTGGGGCGCGAGTTCGCGTACGGCCTCCTGCCGCTTGCGTACGACGTCGGGTGGCGCGGGCTCCAGCAGCCACGACGCCAGCAGTTCGTCGCCGCCGCGGGTGCGGGAGCGGCTCAACATCCGGAACAGCGAGTCGGGACCGAACAGGTCGAGGTCGGCGGCGTACACGTGCTCGGCGTGCTCGTCGGCAAAGCGCGAGCCGGGCCGTCCGCCGGCCCGCCAGTCGCCGTCGAGCCGGTCGAGCATCTGGCGGTAGAAGGCTTGGGCACGCTTCAGTCGTTCGGCCCGTCTCAGGACGCGCTCGTGAAGGACGACGAGGACCAGAAAGAGCAGGGCCGGGACTGCCGCCCAGGACAGGGAGAAGAGCCTTGCCTGGACCGACAGCCAGACCAGCACGGCCGCCACGAGAACGGTGGCCAGCCGCGACCACGAGACGGTCTTCTCGAACCTCCGCGTTCGCCCCAGTAGAGCGGCGCGCCCCTCGGCTCGGCGTTCAGCGGTCGAACGCGCCCCGTCCACTAGGTCAGTGCCGGATAGACAATCGATTTGAGCTGGCCGCGGAAGTTGAACGTGCCCGACATCCAGAACTGGACCATGAAGATGACGATCAGGTCCTCCTTCGGATCGATCCAGAAAGCGGTGCTGGCGGCGCCGCCCCAACCGTACTCGCCGACGGAGCCGATCGCCTGAGCGACGGCCAGATCGAGGGTGACGGAGACGCCGAGACCGAAGCCGACGCCCTCGTAGGTTGTCTCGCTGAAGGTGCCGACCGCCAGTTCGGTCAGGTCGCGGCCGCCCGGCAGATGGTTCATCGTCATGAGTTCCACTGTCTTGCGGCCGAGGACGCGCGCGCCTCCCAGGGTTCCGCCGGAGAGGAGCATCTGGCAGAAGCGGTAGTAATCGTGGATCGTCGATACGAGTCCGCCACCCCCGGAGAAGAAGGTGACGTCCCCGGTGTAGTGACTCGTCACCGGATCGTCGAGCAGGACCAGCCTCTTGTTCCGGTCGCGGCGGTAGTTGGCGGCGAAGCGGTCGATCTTGGCGGACGGGACCGTGAATCCCGTGTCGGCCATGCCGAGCGGCTCGAAGATGTGCTGATGGAGGTACTCGTCGAAGGGTTGACCGGAGAACACCTCGACCAGGTAGGCGAGGACGTCGGTGGCCACCGAGTAGTTCCAGGCCTCGCCGGGCGAGAACTCGAGCGGCAGCTCGGCGAGCTGCTCGATCATCTGCCGCAGGCTGCCGCCGATCGGCGGTCCGCCGACCCCCACCTCGCGGTATGCGGCGTCCACGTTCGTGCGTTCCATGAAGCCGTAGGTGAGCCCCGACTGGTGGGTGAACAGGTCGCGGATCGTCATCGGCCGCTCGGTGGGCCGGGTCAGGAAGTGGGGGTGGTTGCCGCTCTGGAACACCCTCAGGTCGCGCCACTCGGGGATGAACTTGTGGACCGGGTCGTCGAGCTGGAAGTGCCCCTGCTCGTAGAGCTGCATCAGGGCGACCGCGGTGATCGGCTTCGTCATCGAGTAGATCCGGAAGATCGTGTCGGGACGCATCGGGCGCCCGCGCTCGCGGTCCATCAGCCCCTGAGCCGACAGGTACGCGGGCCGGCCGCCGCGGGCGACGAGGGTCAGGCAGCCGGCGATCTTCTCGGGTTCCAGGTAGCGCCGGTGGAGATGCTCGTCGATCCGGGCCAACTGGGTGGTGCTGAGACCGACGTCTTCCGGGACGGCCAGGTCGAGGCGGGAGGGGGCGCCCTTCAGGGCGGGACGGGCCGGCATCGTGAGAGTCCTCTGAAGTCTGCTTGGTTGATGGGGAGGGGACGGAGCGGCGATCTTCTCAGATCGTGCCGCGCGGCAACTGTTCCAGCAGCGGGATTCCCCCTTCCGGCGGTGACCCGCATACAATCGCGCAGCCGTGGCCGAACCCTCAGCCTCCTCGCCGCCGGCCGCGACCTGTCTCGAGGTCAGCGGTCTCACTCTGTCCTTCGGCGGCGTGCATGCGCTCGACGATGTGGATCTGTCCGTGCGACACGGCGAGGTGTTCGCCATCATCGGACCGAACGGCGCCGGCAAGACATCGCTGCTCAACGCCATCAGCGGTCTCTACCGTCCGCAGAAGGGCTCGATCACGTATTCGGCGGAGGCGGGTGAGACGGCCGTATCCCTGATCGGCCGTGCGCCCCACAAGGTCGCGCGGCTCGGCGTCGCCCGTTCCTTCCAGAACATCGAGCTGTTCCGCGCCATGACCGTGCTCGAGAACCTGATGCTGGGGCGGCACATCCACATGCGCGGCAACGTGCTGACCTGCGGGGTCTATTGGGGATCGCAGCGCCGGGAGGAGATTGCGCACCGCGCCGCGGTCGAGGAGGTAATCGACTTCCTGGAGATCGAGAACCTCCGCCATCAGGCAGTCGGAACGCTCGCCTACGGTCTCCAGAAGCGGGTCGAACTCGCCCGGGCGCTGGCGCTCGATCCGAAGCTCCTCCTGCTGGACGAGCCGATGGCGGGGATGAACATCGAGGAGAAGGAGGACATGGCCCGCTTCATTCTCGACGTGAACGAGGAGCGGGGGGTCACGACTGTTCTGATCGAGCACGACATGGGAGTCGTCATGGATCTCTCCGACCAGGTCGCCGTGCTCGACTTCGGGCGCTCGATCGCCTGTGGCTCGCCGGACGAGGTGCGCGCCGATCCGGCGGTGATTCATGCCTACCTTGGTGACGCCGAATGACGGCTCCGGTGGAACTGCGCCCGGACGCTGACACGCTGCCCAAGGTGCTGCTCAAGAACGTCCGCGAACGCGGGGACGAGGTCGCGCTGAGGGAGAAGGAGTTCGGCATCTGGCAGAGCTTTACGTGGGTCCAGTACGCCGAGCGGGTCAGGAACTTCGCCCGCGGCCTGGTCGAACTTGGCCTCAAGAAGGGTGAGATCGTTGCCGTGCTCGGCGACAACCGGCCCGAGTGGTTGATCGCGCAACTCGCGGCGCAGTCGATCGGCGCCAGGTCTCTCGGCATCTACCAGGACTCGGTGGCGGTCGAGGTCCGGTACCTGATGGAGTTCTCCGGCGCCCGGTTCGTCATCGCGGAGGACCAGGAGCAGGTGGACAAGCTGCTGGAAGTCTGGGACGAGTTGAACGCCGGCGACCACCAGGTCAGGAGCGTCATCTACTACGACCCGCGCGGTCTGGGTTCCTACCCCCACGACTTTCTGCTCGGCTTCTCCGCGGTCGAGGAGATCGGACGCTCCGCCTCGAGCAGCACCGAAGCCGACTTCGAGGATTGGGTCCGGGCCACCGAAGTCGACGACGTGGCCTTGCTCTCGACGACTTCCGGCACCACGGGTAAGCCGAAGCTCGCGATGCTGTCCCATCGGAACCTGCTGGTCATGGCGCACGCCTTCAACGGCATCGACCCGATGCAAAGCGACGACGAGTTCGTTTCCTTCCTGCCCCTGGCCTGGATCGGCGAGCAGATGATCGGAGCCGCCTGCGGCCTGGTGGTCGGTTTCTCGCTCAACTTCCCGGAGGAGCCGGAGACCGTGCAGCAGAACATCCGGGAGATCGGCCCGCACACGATGTTCTCGCCGCCTCGCATCTGGGAGAACATGGTCTCCGATGTCCAGGTGAGGATCGAGGACTCCTCGTGGCTCAAGCGGAAGATCTACGGATGGGCGCTAGAGGTCGGCTACCGGTCCGCGGACACCCTCCTCGAGCACGGTCGCCAGCCGGCCTTCCTCGCCTTCCAGCGGGCGCTCGCGAACGCGTGCTGCTTCTTCTGGCTCCGCGACAAGCTGGGTCTCAGGAGAATCCGGCGCGCCTACACCGGCGGCGCGGCCCTGGGCCCCGACATCTTTCGCTTCTTTCACGCCGTCGGCGTCAACCTGAAGCAGATCTATGGCCAGACGGAGGTGTCCGGCATCTCGGTCGCGCACCGGGACGACGACATCAAGTTCCATACGGTCGGTACGCCTGTTCCGGGCATGGAAGTCCGCCTCGGCGAGGGCGGCGAGATCCTGACCAGGAGCCCGTCGGTGTTCCTTGGCTACTACAGGAACGAGGAGGCGACCGAGGAAGCGCTGCGTGACGGCTGGCTGTACTCCGGCGACGCCGGCTACATGGACGACGACGGCCACCTCATCGTCATCGACCGCAAGAAGGACGTGATGGAACTGCACGACGGGACGCAGTTCTCGCCCCAGTTCATCGAGAACAAGCTGAAGTTCAGCCCCTACATCAAGGAGGCCGTCGTCTTCGGCGGCGGCGAGTACCCGTTCGTGTCCTCCCTGATCACGATCGACTTCGCGAACGCGGGCAAGTGGGCCGAGAGGCGTCAGATTCCCTACACGACGTTCACCGACCTGGCGCAGAAGCCCGAGATCTACGAACTCGCGCTGGAGCACACGGCGCGCATCAACGCCGAGCTGCCCGAGTCGGCCCGTATCCAGCGGCTCCTGCTGCTGCACAAGGAACTCGACGCGGACGACGAGGAGTTGACCCGTACCCGCAAGGTGCGGCGGCGTTTCATCGCCGGCCGCTATCGCCTGCTCGTCGACGCGCTGTACGGCGGCGAGGATGCGGTGGAGATCGAGAACGAGATCACCTATCAGGACGGCACGACGGCCGTCCTGCAGACCCGGCTGCGGATAGCTCAGCCTGTGACCACCTGAGGAGGGGATGATGGGTTCCGACGTCTTCCTTCAACTCATCGTCTCCGGCCTCTCGAACGGCATGGTCTACGCGCTTGTGGCGGTCGGCTTCGTCGTCATCTTCAAGGCGAGCGACGTCATCAACTTCGCGCAGGGCGAGTTCCTGCTCTTCGGCGCCTATCTGGCGTTCGCCTTCATCGGCCAGTTCGGGTTGCCCTGGAGCCTGGGCGTCGTCGTCACTCTCCTGTGCGCCGCCATGATCGGGCTGATCGTGGAGCGCCTCGTCCTGCGACCCCTGATCGGCGAGCCGGTGATCTCGATGATCATGGTGACGATCGGCCTGTCGAGTCTGCTGCGGGCCGTCGTCAACGGCATTTGGGGTGTGCGGCCCAAGGCGTTCCCCAACTTTATTCCGTCAGGGGAAGTCGAGTTCATGGGCGCCGTGGTCGGCATCGACCGCCTGCTCGTCATCGGCATTGCGGGGGTCCTTCTGACGATCCTGACGCTCTTCTTCCGCCACACCCGGGACGGCATCGCGATGCGTGCGATCGCGGACGACCAGCAGGCAGCGCTTTCCATGGGTATCAGCATCAAGCGGGTGCTGGCGGTGGCCTGGGCGATGGCGGCGATCACCGCCGCGGTCGCCGGCATCATGCTGGCGAACACGGTCGGCGTCAGCCACGACATCATCTTCATCGGTCTGCGGGTGTTTCCGGTCGTCATCCTGGGCGGCCTCGACTCGGTACCCGGTGCGATCGTCGGCGGCGCCGTGATCGGTTTGCTCGAGTCGTACACGGCCGGCTACACGACCTCCGGGCTCGAACTCATCGTCCCCTACATCGTGCTGGTCCTGGTCCTGATGATCCGGCCCTACGGCCTGTTCGGCAAGGAGATCATCGAGCGGGTCTGAGGCATGGAATCCGGCATCTTCTTCAGCGACTACCGCTCGGACATGGCACTGCGGCGCATGCCCCTGCAGAAGGTGCGCACGGGCCTGCTGTTGGCCGGACTCGTCGTGTTTCCGTTTCTGGCCACGCCGTACTGGCTGAATCTCGCGAACCAGATCGCGATCGCCACGATCGGCGCCATCGGCCTCAACATCCTGGTGGGGTACACGGGCCAGATCTCGCTCGGCCAGGGCGCGTTCATGGCGGTTGGCGCGTACGGCTCCGGCCTGTTGACCGTCCGGCTGGACGTTCCCTTCTACCTCAGCATTCCGGCCGCGGCCCTGATCACCGCCGTTGCCGGCCTGGTGGTCGGACTTCCCTCCCTGCGGCTCAAGGGGCTCTACCTTGCCGTGGCCACGTTGGCGGCCCAGCAGATCGTCGAGTTCGTGGTCACGCACTGGGACGGCCTGACCGGCGGCACGGAGGCGCTCGTCGTGCCGTCGCCCGAACTGTTCGGCGCCCGGATGAACACCGACGGCCGGTTCTACTGGATTCTGGTGATCGTGGCGCTCGCGGTCGCGCTGTTTGCCGCGAACCTGTTCCGCTCGCGCGTCGGCCGCGCATGGGTGGCGATCCGGGATCAGGACATCGCGGCTTCGGCAATCGGTGTCAACGTTTTCGGGTACAAGCTGCTGGCCTTCGCCACGTCGTCCTTTCTCGTGGGGCTGTCCGGCGCCCTGCTTGCCCACTACCGCTCGATCGTCACCTGGGAGCGATTCACGATCGAGGTTTCGATCTCCTACCTGGCGATGATCATCATCGGCGGCCTGGGGACGATCTCCGGTTCGTTCTTCGGCGCCACGCTCATCGTTCTGCTGCCGGCCATGATCAACACGCTCGGTCGCTCGTTGCAGGACGTTGCTCCCTGGGCGGCTACGGTTCTGCCGTACGTTCAGCAGGGCGTCTTCGGCCTCGTGATCATCCTCTTCCTGGTGCTCGAACCGGAGGGGCTTGCGAAACTCTGGCGCAACGTGAAGGACTACTTCCGCGTCTGGCCCTTCGCATACTAGGGGCTTGCGCAGCAGAAACGCTACGCAGTGAAATTGCTGCGCAAGCCCCTAGTGAGGTGGGGGCTGGGGCCAAACACGGAGCCTGCGACGGGTTTGGCGGCGCCAGGGGCCGATCACGCGCCTGAGGGCGATATGATCCGCCGGTTACCGACTGGCCAAATCCTGGCGCCCGGCGTCCGTTCTCAGGAGACCTCACCATGACCCGTCTCGTTGCCATTGCTGCTGTTGCGCTCCTCCTCCTCGCCGCTTGCGGCGGCGGCGACCCGGTCGATGAAGCGAATGCCCCGATCACGATCGGCGCGATCTTCGACCTGACGGGCGCGACCTCTGATGTGGGCACGATGTACGCGGAGGCCATCCGCGACTACTACGCCTGGCTCAACGAGCGCGGCGGTATCGCCGGCCGCCCGGTGGAGTTGCTTTGGAACGACTACGGCTACGACGTTGCCAAGGCCGAGCAGCTCTACTCCGAGTACGTGCAGGCCGGAGCGGTCATGTTCATGGGCTGGGGCACCGGCGACACCGAGGCCCTGCGGGGCCGGATCGCGGCCGACCGGATTCCCTTCGTCTCGGCGTCGTTCTCGCACGTGCTCGGCGATCCGTCCGAGGCGCCGTTCAACTTCCTGATCGGCACCACCTACAGCGACCAGTTGTTCATCCTGCTCGACCACCTGGTGGAGCAGGCGGAGGCCACCGGCGCCGAGAAGCCGAACGTGGCGCTGATGCACCACCCGAGTCCGTTCGGTCTTTCCCCGTGGCGGCAGGGAGGCGAGGAGTACGCGAAGCAGCTCGGCATCGAGATGGCGCCGCACGAGATGGCGCGCGGCAACACGGACTTCAGCGCCACCTTGACGCGGATTTCCGAGGCGGGCGCCAACTGGGTCGTGTTCCAGAACACCTCGGGACCGGCTTCCATAGCGCTCAAGAACGCACAGGACCTCGGCCTCGATCTACGCTTCGCCTGCCTGAACTACTGCAGCAACGAGTTGCTGGTTGAACTCGCGGGAGATGTGGCGGAAGGCGTGCTCGGTTCCATCATCTACTCGCCTCCGGGCGAGGGGATCGATGGTCTGAACGAGGCGGCCGCCTACCTCGAGTCAAAGGGCAAGTCGATCGAGGAGGAGGGACTGCTCTATGGTCAGGGTTGGACGGTGGCCGGGTTCGTGACCGAGGCTATGGAGCGCGCCGCCGCCACGGGCGAACTGACCGGCGACTCCATCCACGCGGCGTTCGAGACCTTCGACGGTGTGGAGTCCGGCGGCGTGACGGCCCCGCTCACTTTCACCGCCACGGACCACCGCGGCGTCAAGGGCATGCGGATCTTCGAAATCCGGGACGGCAGGTGGCAGCCCGTCACCGAGATGCTGATGGCCAGAAGGCTGGGAGCCGCGGAGTAGCGCGGGCGGCCGGAGCCCCTCGACGAACGGCGGATGGCCGCCGACCGGCGGCGGGGGCGCCCTTGTTGCGAGTGACACCATGCTCTCCCTGAACAACGTCGAGGTCATCTACAACGACGTCATCCTCGTGCTCAAGGGGCTCTCGCTCAACGTCGAACAGGGGCAGATCGCGGCGCTTCTTGGCACCAACGGGGCCGGCAAGTCGACCACCCTCAAGGCGATCTCCGGACTGCTTCACCCCGAGGACGGCGAGGTGACGGACGGCGGTGTCGAGTTCGAGGGCGAGCAGATCGACAAGTTGCCGGCCGAGGACATCGTGCGGCGGGGGATCTTCCAGGTGATGGAAGGGCGGCGGGTCTTCGAACACCTGACGCCGCAGGAGAACCTGCTCGCCGGCGCCTACACGGCCCGGGACAAGGGTGGGGTCGACGAGTCCCTGGATCGCGTGTACAGCTACTTCCCGCGTCTCAAGGAGCGTGGTGCGTCGATGGCCGGCTTCCTCTCAGGCGGCGAGCAGCAGATGCTCGCGATCGGCAGGGCGCTGATGGCCCAGCCCAAGCTGATGCTGCTCGACGAACCGTCCCTCGGCTTGGCGCCCCTGCTGGTGGAGGAGATCTTCGAGATCGTCCAGCGCATCAACAGGGAACAGGGGACCACGATCCTCCTGGTCGAACAGAACGCAGCGCGCGCGCTTCAGATCGCGCACTACGGCTACATCATGGAGGGTGGCCGGGTGGTGCTCGAGGGTACGCCGGCGGAACTGCAGGACAACGCCGACGTCAAGGAGTTCTATCTCGGCCTGACCCAGGTCGGTCAGCGGAAGAGCTACCGCGACGTGAAGCACTACCGCCGCCGCAAGCGGTGGCTGTCCTAGCTGCAGCCAGCGTCGCCGGACTCGTCCTCCTCGATCGCCTCCTCGATCTCCCGAAGCCTCTCGCGGAGTTCTCGGCGGGCCGCGGCCGCGAATGGGTTCTCCCGTGCGATCGTCAGGAAGAGTTCGTCGGAATCATGTCGGAGGTTCTCTTCGATTTTCATCATGTGCCGGTAGGCGACAGTACCGAGGGCCGGGTCCGGCACATGAATCTCCCTGAGCGCCTTGGCCATCCAGTGGGTGAGTCCCTGGATGTAGGCCATCTCCGAGTCGTGCTCTTCGGCTGACATCTCGAGCACCTGAAGCTCCAGGTCCGACTCCAGGAAGGTTCTCACGGCATTCACCCGTTCGCTGTCGACCGGTCGTTCGGGCAGGCAGAGCACGACCTTCAGGCCGCGAATCCCGCGGCGACCGCTCTGAGGACCGAACATCGGGTGCGTGCCGATGAACTGGACCTGGCGGGGCAGGCGTTGCTCGAGGATCCGGAGCGGTTTCACCTTGACCGAGGCGACGTCGACGACCAGCGCGCCCGGTGCGAGGCGCGGGGCCAGGTCGGCGACCAGCCCGTCGAGATCCTGGACCGGGACCGCCGGGATCACGATGTCGCAGCCGGCGCAGCCTGCCAGGTCCGTCCAGCGCGCGCCGTGCGCGGCGGCTTCCGCGCTCAGGTCGCGGCGATCCCAGATCTGCACGTCGAACCGGGCTCCCAGGTGCCGGACCAGAAAGCGGCCGAAGCTGCCGAGACCGACGATGCCGATCGTCCTTGCCCAGCAACCCCGCACCGGCCGATCCTATTCGTTGCCGGTTCCCCTACAATCGCGTGGCGCGGGAGGAGGGAACCAGGATGAGAAGACCAACCGGCGCTGTTCTTGGCGCCGTCGTGGCCGCGGCGGTGAGCTATGGTTCACCGTCCGTGACGGACGCCCAGGAGTACCGAGCCAGCCGGGAGCACGTACTCGGCCTGCTCCGGGAGGTGCCTCTCGTCGACGGACACAACGACGTGCCCTGGCAGTACCGCACGAGGGTCGCGAATCACCTCGACCGGATCGACTTCCGTGACACGTCGGACCTGGAGCCGCCGATGCACACGGATCTCCGGCGCCTCCGGCAGGGCGGGGTCGGTGCCCAGTGCTGGTCGGTCTACATTCCGACCTCCTACAGCGGCGCCGGCGCGGCCCGGGTCGTGTTCGAGCAGGTCGACCTGACCAGGCGGCTGATCGAGCAGTATCCGGACGACCTGGAACTGGCCCTCAGCGCGGACGACATTGAGCGCGTCCACGGCGCGGGCAGGATCGCGTCGCTGCTCGGTGCCGAGGGCGGGCACTCGATCGAGTCGTCCCTTGGCGTCCTCCGCCAGCTCTACGCGGTTGGCGTTCGCTACATGACCTTGACCCACGGAAGCAACACGGCATGGGCCGATTCGGCGACCGACCAGCCGGCGCACGGCGGGTTGACGGCGTTCGGCCGCCGTGTGATCCGGGAGATGAACCGGCTCGGCATGCTGGTGGACCTCTCCCACGTTTCGCCGCGGACGATGCACCACGCGCTGGACGAGTCCGAAGCGCCGGTCATCTTCTCCCACTCCTCGGCGTTCGCGGTCACCGCCAGTCCACGCAACGTGCCCGACGACGTCCTGCGCCGGCTGGCCGAGAACGGCGGCGTGGTCATGGTCACCTTCGTGCCGTCGTTCGTCAACGAGAACGTGCGGGAGTCC
>WTGL01000230.1:0-23248 GCA_011523565.1 Acidobacteriota bacterium | reverse complement strand
CTCGCCGGAGGAGATCCGCACGCGGCTCATGGCCTGGCGAAGCGAGAACCCGGGAGCCCAGGCATCCCTCAGCGACGTGGCCGACCACATCGACCACATCCGCGATCTGATCGGCACTGCGCATCTGGGTATCGGCTCGGACTACGACGGCATCCCGACCGTGCCGGTCGGCCTCGAGGACGCCTCAACGTTTCCCGATCTGTTCGTGGAACTGGTTCGGCGGGGCTACAGCGACGACGAATTGAAGGACATCGCGGGCCGCAGCTTCCTGCGCGCCATGCGCGCCGCGGAGGCCACGGCTCGGCGCCTGCAGGCCATGGAGCCGCCGGCCGACGACCTGATCGAAGAACTGGACGGCGAGGATGGCTGATCAGGCGACGCCCCCGGTGACGGCCCGGCACGCCTCGACCGTCCTCCTGTTGCGGGACAGCGACCGCGGGGTGGAAGTGTTCATGGAACGCCGCCACATCCAGTCCGACTTCGTCGGGGGCGCCTACGTCTTCCCCGGCGGCCGGGTCGACCCCGAAGACCGGGTGGACGAAGCGTTGTGCCATGGTCTCACCGACCGCGAGGCGAGCGCCCGGCTCGCGCTCGGGGAGGGCGGCCTGACCTTCTACGTCGCCGCGATCCGCGAGTGCTTCGAGGAGGCCGGCGTGCTTCTGGCCTACGACCGTGACGGACAGATCCTCGATTTCTCGGACCGGGCCGTCGAGGAGCATTTCGAGCGTCTGCGAGCCGAGCTGAACGCCGGCGAACGGTCCCTGCTCGACATCGCCGCTGCCGAGGGGTTGACCCTTGCCACGGACCGCATCAGCTACTGGGCGCACTGGATCACCCCGGAGGGCCAGCCGCGGCGTTACGACACCCGCTTCTTCGTCACGCGGGCGCCCCGCAACCAAACCGCCGCCCACGACGACCACGAACTGACGAGTTCGGCCTGGGTCACCGCCCGGGAAGCGCTCGACCACGCGCGCCGCAAGGAGTGGATGATCATCTTTCCCACCATCCGCAACCTCCAGAAGCTCTCCCGGTTCGAGTCCGCGGACGCCGCCATCGCCGCCGTCGACGCCCAGGAGGAGTTCCCCGTGATGCAGCCTCGCGTGCTGATGGGCCGGACACCGGACGAACCGGCGCGAGCCGTGCTGCCCGGCGACGAGGGCTACGAGGAAGCGGCAATGCGCCCCTCGGCGGCGAACGTCAAGGACTGGCAGCGGGCCTTCAGCCGCTAAGGCGCCCGACAGTGAACACCCTCCTGAAGGGCACGCCGGTGCGGCTGTCCGAACGCGTGCTGCGCGTGACCCAGGACAATCCGGGCATGTTCACCGGTCCGGGCACGAACACGTACGTCATCGGCAGCGACAGCGGCCCGGTGTTCGTGCTGGATCCCGGGGAGGAGGACGACGCCCACTTCGAGGCCATCCTGCGCGCCGTCGGCGGCCGTGAGGTCGCCGATGTCCTGATCAGCCACACCCACCGGGACCACTGGCCCCTGGCGCCCCGCGTCGCCGAGCACACAGGCTCCGAGGTCCGCGCCTTCAGCGAGCAGCCGCATTCAGGAGATCCATCGTCACCGCCAGCAACGCACCGACCAGGCCCTCGAAGCAATCGCCGCCGGCGTCGCCACCATTCCCGAGATGGTCGAACGCATCTACACCGACGTCGACCCCAAGCTCCACGGCGCCGCCGCCTTTTCCCTCCGCGCTCACCTCGACGCCCTGGTCGAAGGGGGCAAGGTGAAGGAGACCGAGCCGGGCCGGTACGAGGCGGGACCAAGTTGACCCTCAGGATGTCCTTGGCGCCTTGGTGAGTTGATGCTATGGTGCGTTGGAGTCGATGTCGGTTACAACCAGGAGCGCCCACCCAATGACCCGCCTGACCGTCACGCTGGCAGACCAGACGCATCGCGCATTGAAGGAAGCGGCGGCCCGCCAGGGCCGTTCGATGGCCGCGATTATCGAAGAGAGCCTGGAACTGAGAGGCATCCGTCCTTACGAGACGGCACGAGAACTCGTGCTCGAGGCGCGCGCGAACTCGGGGCTCGACTCCGATCGGGCAATGGCACTCGCGGTCCGGGAGACAAGGCGTCACCGAGAAGGGAAGTAGACCTTGGCGCGCGGGCCACGGCCGCAGGAGAGCGGGCGCGGTCCACGTCACCGCCAACTGTGTGTCGTCGACACGAATGTGGTCGTTTCGGGACTGATCGCCGGGGACTCGAACACGCCGCCTGCCAGGATTCTGGACTCTATGATCGGCGGCAGGATCCTGTACCTGATGTCGCCTGCCCTGTTGAGCGAGTACTCGGCCGTGTTGCGCCGCTCGGCGATCGCCGAACGGCACGGCCTGATGTCCGAACAGCTCGACCGGTTCCTGACCGATTTGGTAGCGAACGCCATGTGGCGGGAGCCTCCCACGGCCGGCGATGCCCCGGACACAGGCGACAACCACCTATGGGCACTGCTCGCCAGCGAACCGAGCGCCCATCTGGTTACCGGTGACGGACTGCTTCTGCGGACTCCGCCGAGTGGTGCCTCGGTCGTATCCCCTAGCCATTTCGTTGCTGTCTTCCTGTCCTGAAGAACCAGAAGAGCCGACGTCAAGTTAGCTGCCGAAGAGAGCTATGAGCACGGAATCTCGTTACGGAGAATTGATCCGCGTTGACCGCGATCGCGGAAGCTCAGAGGTCCTGCAACGGGTTCCGTTGGCATCCCGTGTCGCGGAAGGAGGCGTCGACGAAGCGACTCTGCAGGAACTCCTCTTCGATCATCCGGAATGTCTCCCAGTTGCGGCGATCGATCCTGTGTACGGAGATCCGGTTCCGATTTGCCGAGAGCTTAGGGTAGATGCCGGCAGCATCGATGCTCTCTACGCCAATAGTCTGGGGAGGCTGACGCTCTGCGAGTTCAAGCTCTGGCGCAATCCACAGGCGCGGCGCGAAGTTGTCGGCCAGATACTGGACTACGCCAAGGACCTCGCGGCTTTGGGATACGAGGACCTTCAACGCCAAGTCGCACTCGCACTAGGAAGGAAGGGTGGCAACGTCCTCTACGACCTGATCTCCAAGCGCAACCGCGATGTGATCGAAGCGGATTTCGTCGAGAACGTGACTCGGAATCTCAGACGTGGCGAGTTCTTGTTGTTGATCGTAGGGGACGGCATTCGGGAGGAAGTCGAGGAGATTGTGGACTTCATCGGAAGACACAGCGGTTTGCATTTCAATCTCGCATTGGTGGAAGCAGCGCTCTATGCAGACAGAGCGAATCACTTGATCATCCAACCGCGTGTGCTCGCTCGCACAGAGATCTGGCGCCGCTTCGTTGTCGATGACGGCGTAGCTGAGGAGGCTGTGTCGGCAGACGTCGACGACGAGCAGGAGCCCTTGTCGGATCAGGAGGCAGAGAATCTCCGGTTCTGGAAGGCCGTCGTTCAGGATCTTGACTTCGCAGACGAGAGAGTGGAACGGCCCGTGTCGCGGCGCCTTCCCACAATTCACGTGTTGGTCAGTAACTCCGGGTTCGGGGGATGGGCGTTGTCCTTCACTGCCTACATTCACCGTGGCGAAGAAACGATGGGTTGCTTCGTCGCATGTCGAAAGGGGTACCCGCGGGAGCAGAGGGTTGTCGATGAGGCGTTGGCGTCGCTCGATGAGTTGAGAGAGCGGATGGGCAGTGATCTCGACGAGTGGGAGCAGGGGGGCCGTCCGCGCTTCGGTTTCTGGCGAGAAGACCTGTCCTTCCTTTCGAGTAGCGAAACCAGCGAGGAGTATCAGGAGGCCGTTTCCTGGATGTGCGAGCATCTGAATCGGCTCGTCAGCAACCTCCATCACGACTTCCAGATGAAGCTCGCGCACGACTGAAGGCCTCCGAGCCAGCTTTCGGCGGCAACTCGCCCTTCGGCACGCAGGTTTCGGCAGAGACGCACGCAGCGCAACGCCCTCCAGCCTCGGCCAGGACCGAAGGGAAGGGGTCCCAGCGGGCTGTCGGCAAGCGACGGCCGACGCCCCGCCATCGACCGACGCCCAACCGGAGCGCAGCCGACCGAAGCGAGCACCGACCTCTCATCTACTCAGGAAGTGCGAGCGTCCGCTGGGACCCCTTCCCTTCGGTCCGTCCAGCCGAGGCGACCGCCGCTACGCCACCGCCGCCGCTACGCCACCGCCGCCGCTACGCCACCGCCGCCGCTACGCCACCGCCGCCGCGCCACTCCACCGCCGGCGCGCGTCACCTGCGCCACGGCGTCCGCACAGGACGCCCCGCCTGGTAGTCCGCCAGCCGTTCGCGCGCAGCCGGGAGCGCTTCGGTGGCGCCGGCGCGCTCCAGGTTGTCGATCAGCCGTTGCTGCCAGGCGACGGCCTGTTCGAAGTCGCCGGTTGCGGCGTAGGCAAGCGCGACGACCGCGCCGTGTGCCGGGGTCTGGGCACGCTGGAACAGGTCCGTGGCCAGGTTCAGGGCCATCGCGCCGTCTCGCACCGAGTCGTCTTCGGAGGCGGCCAGCACTTCGGCCAGCAGCAGGGCGAAGAAGCCGCTGCCTCCCTGGTTGGGAAGCTCCAGGGTCTGTTCGAGCATCAGGCGGACCCGTGCGTCCTCCCCCGCGAGCAGCAGCGCAGTGACCTCGGCGGCGCGGGCCGTCGTGTCTTCGGGGTCGAGTTCGAGCGCGCGACGGGCGGCCAGGGCCGCCTCGGTGAACATGCCGAGCCGGCCCAGCGCCGTACCCAGGTTCAGGTAGGCCTCCTTTGACGTGGGGTTGCCCACGATCGCCCGCTGATAGTGAGGGATCGCTTCCTCGTAGCGTTCCTGCTGGGTGCGGATGTTGCCGAGTTCAAAGTGGGCCGCGCTCAGCAGGGAGGGATCGGCGCCTGGCTGGACGAGCTGCTCGAAGCGGCGGGCCGCCGAGGCCGGCCGGCCGAGTTCCTGCTCGATCCGTCCGAGTTGCATCACGATGTCGCGATTGAAACCGAAGTCGGCCAGGAGCGCTTCGAACTCCCGCAACGCGAGTTCGCGGCGGCCGCCCAGCCGGTAGTTGCTTGCCCGGTGGAAGCGGAGATTCTGGTCGCCCGGCGCCAGTTCGAGGGCCTGGGTCAAGGCTTCGGCAGCTTCGAGATGATCGCCTGTCTCACCCAGGCTTCTCGCCAGCTCCACCCAGGCCGGCCCAAAGGACCGTTCGAGCTCGACCGCCCGCCGGAGTCGTTCGGCCGCCGCCTGGAACCGGCCTTCCTGGTTGTAGAGCCGCCCTGTGTGGAACTGCAGCGCGGCGTCGTCCGGGCTCAGGTTCAGTGCCTCCTGGTACCACATGGCGGCCTCGGCCCGGCGCCCCATCTGCTCCAGGGCCGCCGCGAGGGACCGCCTGGCAGCGGCGCTCCGGGGATGGTCCTCGACTGCTTCGCGGAACCGCTGCTCCGCGAGTTCGAACGCGTTTGCCGCCAGGGCGACGCGCCCGAGCAGCAGTTGAGCGCCGATTCCCGTAGCCGACTCCTTGATCTCCGCGGCAATCGGGTCGGCGAAGGCGACGGGCGCCTCGCCGCGGAGTTCCATCGCAGCACGCGAGGCGTCGTCGTTGCCCAGGGCGCGGTGGGCGATGGCGATGTGGTAGTGAAGCGAGTTCGCCCGGGGCTGTTCCCGCAACGCGGCCTGGAAGTGCTCGAGCGCAGCCGCCGGGTCATCGGTCTCCGCGGCGAGGCGTCCGAGGCCGAAGTGCGCCGCCGCTCTGGCGCCGGGCAGGTTCAGCGCCCGCTCGTAGTGGATGCGCGCCGCCTCGCCCTGTCCCACCTCGAGATGGACCCGCCCAAGGCGGATGGCGGTCGCCGGGTCGTCCGGTTCAAGTGCTCTGGCCTGCTCGTAGGACGCGGCCGCTTCCTCGAGTTGTCCCAGGTGCTCGGCGGCGCTGCCGAGGAGATAGCGCCAGCGGAAGCTCCGCGGTTGCAGTTCCGCGGCGTTCGCCAGACAGGCTCTGGCCGCCGGCAGGAGGTCGTACACGAGGTAGAGCTGACCGGCTTCGCCGAACAGCCGCCCCAGTCGATCGGCGTCTTCCGCGGTCGGCGACCCCGCTGTCAGGGCGTCGTCGAGCAATTTGCGTTGCCCGGCGATCTGGGTGCGGACCGCTTCGTCGACACCGCGAAGATCGACTTCGGGCACGGGCACTAGCCGGCCGGCGATCTCGGTCTGCGCGCCGAGACCCACCGCCGCGAGCGTCAGCAGAACACAGGCAACGGCGGTTGCTCGCCGCGGTGTGGGCGGCCTGGTCATTCTCCGTCTTCTTTCTGACCTTCGGTCCGTCGACCCGTGCCCCGGACGAGGCCAGTGTAAGCCGCCGGGGGTGGCGCAGGCCACTCCTCGACCGTTCCGTCCGGCCACTGGACTTCTACTCGCGACACTTCGGCGCCGGCAGGATTCACCGTGATCCGGGGGTCTCCCGACGACGTGTAGCTGCCGCTCGCGCCTGCCAGACGGACGAGCGGCGAAGCCGCGCCGCGGTGGATGCGCACGGTGACGCCGGATGCCGGCCGGTGTCCGCGGGCGGCGTCCAGGCGCGGCGCCAGCCCGATCCAGTCGTCGCCGGCCGCCCCCTGGTTGAGCAGCAGTCGCGCGGGTCCGTTGTTGTTCGTGATGACCAGGTCGGTGTCGCCGTCGTTGTCGATGTCACCGGTCGCGAGGCCCCGGCTGACTAGGGGCGCGGCGCCGTCCAGGAGGCCCGCCGGCGCCGGATCGAAGCGCCGGCCCTCGGAACCGCCGGCCACGTTCAGAAACGCCTGGTTCGGTTGATCCAGGGGGAAGGGGTCGTCCTTCGTGCGCGGTCTGCCGGCCGCGAAGGTCACGGCGCCGTTGACCACCGCGAGGTCGAGCCAGCCGTCGTTATCGAGGTCGACGAAGGCGGTGCCGAAGGAGGTCGCGTCCCAGCTCGGTCGAGCCAGTGCCGCCGCGTTCGTGCGATCCCGGAAGGTAGGTGCGCCGGGTTCCGAGTCGTTCCGGTAGAGCGTGTTCGTCTCCCGGTGGAAGTGGGTCAGGAAGAGATCGAAGTCGCCGTCACCGTCGTAGTCGCCGCCGGCGACACCCATGCTGGCCTCGGCTTCGCCGTCCGCGTTCAGGGCAGCGCCGCTGATCAGACCCTCTTCAACGAGGGCGCCGTCTCCCGCGTTGATCCACAGGTGGTTGGGCATGAGATCGTTGGCGACGTAGAAGTCGAGACGGCCGTTGCGGTCCAGATCGGCC
Organism: Acidobacteriota bacterium; assembly: GCA_011523565.1. Taxonomy (GTDB): domain Bacteria; phylum Acidobacteriota; class Thermoanaerobaculia; order Multivoradales; family Multivoraceae; genus Multivorans. Next base: position 16,046 of record WTGL01000230.1, on the reverse strand, counting down.
GCGAGGACACCCAGGCCGTTGCCGGGCCGAGCCGAAGTCAGGCCAGCGTCCGCCGTCGCGTCCTCGAAACGGCCGTAGCCGTCGTTGCGCAGCAGAAGATCGGGAACGGGCTGGTAGGCGCCGGGCAGGCAGTAGTCGATTTCGCCGCGCTCCGTGAGACAGGTCTTGTGGGTGACCAGGGAGAAGTTCAGGTAGTTGACGACGAACAGGTCGAGGTCGAGGTCGCCGTCGTAGTCGGCGGCGGCGGCCGCGATACTCCAGCGCGCGTCGCCGGTGCCGCTCGCCTCGGTGCGATCGCTGAACGTACCGTCGCCCTCGTTGCGCCAGAGCTGGTTGGCGCCGAGGTTGAGCACGTAAAGATCGATCCAGCCGTCGTTGTCGAGATCGGAGGCCGCAACTCCCATGCCATAGCCCGTGGCTTTGATACCGCTCTCGTCGGTGACGTCGACGAGACGGACGCTCGCGCCGTCCTCGCCATGCTCGAGGTCGTTGCGATAGAGACGATCGCGGGGTGGCCAATCGCCGGTCCACGGCACGGTTGCCTGGCCGCGGTCGCCGTCCGCGCCCAGCAGGTTGCCCTGGACCAGGTAGAGGTCGAGGTCACCGTCGTTGTCGTAGTCGAAGAGCGCCGCACCGGCGCCCACCACTTCGGGGTAGTAGAGCTGGCCGCTCATGCCGTTCCAGTGTCGAAAGTCGAGGCCGGCGCTCTTGGTAGCGTCGACGAAGATCACTTCGCTCTCTCCGGCCCGGGCGTGGGTGGGCAGGAGCGCCGAGGCCACCCACACGACAACGCCGGTGGCCCCTGTTCTCATCCGTCGCCGCCGAGGCGGAAGGAGGCCGCCTCGACGCGTTCGAGAACCTCCGCGCGCTCGCTGGCCCGGTACGCCGCCCGCGGTTCGACGTCTTCGAAGACCTGAACGGTGCCGCTACCGGCCCATCGGACGCGGATCTCGTCGATCCGCGTGGCGTCTCCGAGCCCCACTTCGAGTTGCATGCTGTTGCCGCCGAAGGAGCCGCCCGAGCCGACGAGACGATGGATCGTGCGTTTGCCGCCCGGACCGTCGACGGAGAGGGCGACCCGCGAACCGACGCCGAAGCGGTTGGCGCCCGAGCCCGCGGGTCCGGCGCCGGCGAAGCGAAGGGTGATCCAGGCGTTGTCGCTGCCCGGATTCTCGAACAGCGCGTTGCCGAACGTGTCGGTCGGGTAGAAGCCGCCGAGCTGGTGGAGGAGGTCCATGTCTCCGTCGCGGTCCAGGTCGCCGAAGGCGACGCCGTGGCCCTTCTGGAGGTGGCCGAAGCCGCCGGCGAAGGTGACCTCCTCGAAGCGCCGGCCGTTGAAGCGATACATGACGTTCGGCATCAGGCTGGCGAGATCCGGTTCGCCGGTGCCGAGATAGAAGTCGAGCCAGCCGTCGTTGTCCAGATCACCGTAGTTCGCTCCCATTGGCAGAGCCGGCCGGCGGATACCCAAGGTGCGCGAAACTTCGGTCATCCGCAACCTGCCGTTGCAGCCGGGCTCCGGTCCGCAGTCATTGCGGTACAGCAGCGGCTGACCCACTCCGGGATCCGAGCCCATGTAGGACGCCACGACTTCGGTCGCCTGGTCGCGATAGTCGCCGACGAAGAGATCGAGGTCGCCGTCGTTGTCGTAGTCGAAGAACCAGGTGGCGAAGCTCTCCCGCTCCGGCTCGGTGACGCCCGCGGGGATCGCGGCATCCAGGAAGACGCCGCCGTCGTTCACGTAGAGCCGGTTGGCACCGAAGTTCGAGACGTAGAGGTCGAGGTCGCCGTCGTTGTCCACGTCGCCCCAGGCGACGCCCTTTGCGTAGCGCAGGTTGCTTACCCCTGCGGCGGCCGCCACGTCCTCGAACGTGCCGTCGCCCAGGTTACGGAACAGTTGCGACGGGTACTCGTGGGCCTCACTCGCTTCGTTGCCGACGTAGAGGTCCAGGTCGCCGTCGCCGTCGTAGTCGCCCCAGGCAGCGGCCTGGGTCGGATACGCGGGTTCGACCAGACCGGCGGCCCTGGTCATGTCGACGAAGCGCCCGGCGTCGCCGCCGAGTTCGTTGCGCAGGAGCGAGTTGCGGATGCGGCCCTCCTCCAGCAGCCAGGCGCCGCGCAGCACGAGCAGGTCGAGGCGGCCGTCACCGTCGTAGTCGGCGTGGATCAGGTTCAGCCCGCCGAGCTGGCCGCTGAGGCCCCAGGCTTCCCCGGTGTCCTCGAAACCGCCGCGGCCGTCGCCTCGAAACGCTCGGAGAGGTCCGCACGGATCCCACGTGGAAGTGATCAAGTCGAGAACGCCGTCGCCGTCGAAGTCGTCGACGACCGCGCCGCCGGCAAGATCGAGAGCGTCGACTCCGAGTTCGGGTCCGAGATTGCGCCAGCGCCCGCCCGGGAACCGGGCGGAGACGAAGACGCTCTCGTCGATGCGGAGGTGGTCGGGCACGCCCTCCGGGAAGTCGCCGGACAGCCGCCGCGCGACGTTGAGCAGCCACTTCGCCCGGTGCCTCCAGGTACCGCTTGGCCGCCCTTCCTGCAGCATGGCCAGGAACAGATCGCCTGCCGCCCGCGCGTGTTCGGGGCGGGCGTGGACCGCGGATGGGACGAGCGGCAGGATGCAACTGTCCGCCGAACGGCGGGCTCGACCGGCCTGCCCCTGGCCTGCGACCGGGTCGGCCGCCGCCGCCATGGCGCCTGTGTGATGGACGCAGTTCAGGTCCTCGGCCCGCTGGAGATGGGCCAGGGCCAGGTTCCACTCGGGGATGGTCGGTCGGACCTCGGGTGAGGCGGCTAACGTCGTGGTCGCCGCGGACAGGTGCTGGATCGCTCCCTGGGTGTCGCCGAGCCGAAGCAGCTCGCTACCGAGCTGGGCCAGGGTCTCGGGGTTGGACCCGGTCGAGGAGAGCTCGGCTCGGAGCTCGTCGGCGAGCCTGGTGCCGAAGTACGGGTTCGAACTGTCCCGCAGTTGCTGACAGGAGTGCGAGAAGTCCTCGGCGGCCGCGGCAGCGGCAAGAGGCGCTGCGAGCAGGACCAGACTGGCGAGCCCGCGGGCCGGCATGGGTGGAGACTACTACGATCCAGGCGTTCGCCTCGCGCCGCTACTCGGCGGGCGGCTTCGGTAGCGGCGGCTTGGGGTCGGCGTCGTCGATACCCTCCGACGATTCGGAATCGGCCGGAGTGTCGGCGTCCGTGTTTGCGTCGTCCGCGGGGGGAGGTGTCGGCGGTAGCGCCGAAGCGGGCGCAACTCCGTAGTCGGACCTGCCGAAGCGGGTCATGAAGACGGCACCGAGGCCGATCGTCCAGGCGAGGTAGCAGATCAGCACCCCCGGGATTCGGAACATGGCGCGGAAGAACCAGGGCAGACCCAGGAAGCCGAGCAGATCGGCAACAAGCGCGAGCGCCTGGATCGTGAGGACGCCGAGCGCCAGAGCGCCGAAGCTGCCGGCAGCTACCTGGCCGGCGCCCTGGAAGCGTCTCCGACACCAGTCGCCTGCCGCGGCCGCGGAGCCCGTGTAGCCGAACACGAAGGCCGCCGTCAGACCGATCAACGCCGCGGGCCAGAGGAGGATGGCGAAGGGAATGCCGATCACCGTCACGGCGAGCAGCAGGCTGACCAGGATCAGAACGGGCAGGAAGAAGACCTCCACACCCAGGCCGACCGCGAACATGGCCCACAGTTCGGACGAGGCGGCTGCTCGCACCCGGTTGACTCCCTTCGGCGCTATCAGGAGGACCAGGCCGCTGAGCGCGATCAGGAGGATGGTGAAGATGATCGACTGGACGAACTCGAACACCTTGCCAAGCCGGAAGAACGGCGGCCGGTCGCCGACGCCTGGGAACCAGTCGCCGTCCCAACCGTCGAACCAGTCGTCGCTGAAGTTCCAGTCGAAGTCATCCCAGGCCACCTCGGATACTTCGCCGAGCATGGACGCCCCGTCTTCTCGTCGTACCCTGCCGCCGACCGTCATGATGTCGCCCCAGACCTCCGCTTCGGGGCCAAGCTCCACATTGCCGCCGATCGCGAGCACTTCGCCGGTCACGCGGCCGTTGATCTTCGCCTCGCCGCCGACCGCTACCGCGTCGCCGCGAACCTGACCGTCGACCTTGACGTCGCCGCCGATCGAGACGATGTCGTTGACCACTTCGCCCTCGCCGACCCGCACGGTGCTGCCGAACGCGACCCTGTTGTCGAGGTCGACGACAACTTCTACTCCTCCGTCCCCGTTCAGGTCGCGCTCGAGATCGTCCAACCGCTCGATCGTTTCCTCGATCGCATCCCGGGCGTCCTCTCCGGCTTCCTCGAGTGCCTCGTCCAGACGTTCCCGGGCTTCCTCCAGTGTCGCGCTCGCTTCCTCCTGGGCTTCCTGGGCTTCCTCCTGGGGTTGACCAAACGCCAGGCCGGTGCAGCACAGTCCGCCCACCAGCAGCAAGGCGACGGATCGTGGCCCACGAACCCGGCGGGGCCCGCCCGGTCTCGCGGAGAACCGGTGCAGAAGGTAGACCGCCGTCAGGCTGAGCAGCGTTGCGACGGCGACGACCGCGGTGACCTGCGGGGTGCGCAGAATCAGGTCCAGGGCCTCGCCGACCTGCACCGCTCCGCTCAGGAACGGGAGGCTCTCCGCGAGAACGCCGGCAGTCCAGGTCAGCATCCAGACCCCTGTGAAGAGCGTTGCTTCCAGCGCGCTCAGCATGGTCAGCCAGGTCGACGGGACAAGCAGCGTCACGCCCACGAGCACGAGGATCGCCATGGCGGCGATTGCGCCGACCGACGCCTGAGCCCAGGCAGGCATCCGGAACGGGAGCAATCGCGTCGCCGGCGCCACGGCTTCGATCGGCCGGTGCGTCGCCGCCACCTCCCGCATCACCCGTTCGACGAGCCCTTCCCTCGGGACGGGATCGTCGAGCGATTGGAAGAGAGTCCGGAGGTCGATTCGGTTCCGCATGTTCATTCCTCGCGCCCCGTGCGATTGTACGACGGCGGCTTGATTGCGGCGTTCACCATGCCCTTCGCCCTACGATGCGAGGATGGCCGCGGTTTCAAACCACACCTCCCGCGCGCAGGCGCTGTTCGATCTCGCGGCGAGCCCGCCGGAGGTTCGTCTTGACGGTTCCGAGCGGCATGCCGGTGACTTCGGCGATTTCCCGGTAGGGCAGTTCCTCCTTGAACCGCAGCAGCACGACCAGTCGGTACTCGGGCCTGAGAGCCGCGATGGCCGCCTCGAGGGCCTCGGCCAGCTCGTGCCGCTTGACCAGGGTGTCCGCCGCCTCCGCCCGCTCATCCTCGATCCGGTCGAGGACAGACCATGCGTCGGGGTCGGCGCTCTCGATCGGAATGGTGGGCAGCTTCTTTCGCCGCAGGTGGTCGATCGCCGCGTTGCTTGCGATCTTGAACAGCCAGCTTGCGAAGCGCCGGCGTGGGTCGTAGCGGGCAAGGGCCATCCAGGCCTTGACGAAGACCTCCTGGGTGACGTCCTCGGCGATGCCGTGGTCCCGGACCATGCGCACGACCAGGCTGAAGACGGGACGCTGGTAGCGCTCGACCAGGGTCTGAAAGGCGCGCTCGGAGCCGGCGACAGCCTCCGCGATGAGTGCGGCTTCATCTTTCTGACGATGCGTCAAGCTGACAGTGTGGCATGCATGGCGGCTGCCCGTATCATTGCCGCGTGGAACACGTAGGGGATCACCCGGACACGGAGAACTACGGTCAACTGGCGGCCGCGGTTCAGTCCGTGCGGATTGCGGGCCGGGTCACGCGGCGTCTTCAGCAGTCGCTCCAGGGGTCCTTCCTGACCAAGGAGGACCGGTCGCCGGTAACGGTCGCCGACTACGCGGCCCAGGCTCTGGTCAGCCTGACGCTGCCGCCTGGAGAGGCCATCGTCGGCGAGGAGACGGCGGAGGCTCTGGGCGCCGCCGAAGGGAGGGAGATCCTGGACCAGGTCGTCCAAGCCGTCCGGTCCGAGTTGCCCGATGTCACCGCCGCCGACGTGCGAGCCGCGATCGACCGCTGCTCGGACCCGGGCGGCGCCAGCGGGAGGTTCTGGGTGCTCGACCCGATCGACGGCACGAAGGGGTTCCTGCGCGGCGACCAGTACGCGATCGCCCTGGGTCTGATGGAGGACGGCGCGGTCGTCGGCGGTGTGCTCGGTTGCCCGAACCTGCCTTCGGACGCCGGCCGGGGTTGCCTGTTCGTCGCCGCCCGTGGCCGGGGTGCCTGGGAACTGCCCTTCGACGAGGATCGGGGGCCGGCGCGGCGGGTCGGGGTATCCGCGGTGGCAGCGTCGGGCGACGCGGCCTTCTGCGAGTCGGCCGAAGCCATGCACTCGGACCGTGATCGGCACGCCCGGATCGCTGTGCGGCTTGGGGTGTCGGCCCCGCCGGTGCGCATGGACAGCCAGTGCAAGTACGGGGCGATCGCCCGGGGCGATGCTTCGATCTACCTCCGGTTGCCGTCGTCGAGAACCTATCGGGAGAAGATCTGGGACCACGCGGCGGGTTTCATCGTGGTGTCCGAAGCCGGCGGCGCGGTGACGGACGCCTACGGGCGCAACCTGGACTTCAGCCTCGGGCGGACCTTGGACGGGAATCGTGGGGTCGTGGCGACCAACGGCCTTCTTCACGGCATGGTTCTTGACGCGGCGGCTGCGGTGCTGCCGCGGAACCCGGAACTCTGAGAGGGGGCTGTTCCCTTGGCTTCAGGCGAAACCCTGCTTGTCTGCGGCGGCGCCGGCTTCATCGGCAGCAACTTCACCGCCAACGCCCTGGCCGACGGTTCGTGTCGGGACAGCCGCGTTGTCGTGTTCGACAAGCTGACCTATGCCGGTAGTCTACTCAACCTCGAGGCGGTAGAGGACGATCCGCGCTACCGGTTCGTGCAGGGGGACATCGCCGATCGCGACGCGGTAGGGCGGGTCTTCACCGAGTACCGGCCCTCCGCGGTAGTGAACTTCGCGGCCGAAAGCCACGTGGACCGCTCGATCGACAGTCCGGGTGACTTCATCCGCACGAACATCGTCGGCACGTTCGAACTTCTCGAAGCAGCCCGGATCGCCCTGAGCGGCGGTTCCGAAGAGGAGAGAGCCGCGTTCCGGTTCATCCATGTGTCGACCGACGAGGTCTTCGGCAGCCTCGGCGACGAAGGACGGTTCCACGAACGGACGCCCTATGACCCGAGTTCGCCGTACTCCGCGTCCAAGGCCGCGGCCGATCACCTCGTGCGCGCCTACTGTCGAACCTACGGCCTGCCCGCGATCGTGACCAACTGCTCGAACAACTACGGCCCGTACCAGTATCCGGAGAAGCTGATTCCGGTGATGATCCTGAACGCGGTCGAGGGACTCCCGCTGCCGATCTACGGCAAGGGCAGGAACGTCCGGGACTGGTTGCACGTCGACGATCACTGCGCCGGCCTGCTCTCGGTGCTGAGGCGTGGCGAGCCCGGCCAGAGCTACAACCTGGGCGGCGACGAGGAACGAACGAACCTCGAAGTGGTGGAGGCCGTCTGTCAAGCGGTCGAGGCGGAGCTTCCGGCCAAGCGGAACACCGCGCTTGCCGCCAAGGGGATCGGGAGCTACCGGGAACTGGTGACGTTCGTCGAAGACCGACCGGGTCACGACCATCGCTACGCGATCGATGCCTCGAAGGTGCGCCGCGAACTGGAATGGACGCCGCGGCACGATTTCGAGACCGGTCTGCGCGAGACGGTGCGCTGGTACCTGGAGCACCGCGAGTGGTGCGAAGCGATCGCACTTGGCGCGTCCAGGACCCGGATGGGTACACATACCCGCCTGACGGCGGTGACATGAGTCCCCTAAGGGGAATCCTGCTCGCGGGCGGCGCTGGCACGCGGCTCCATCCGGTGACGCGCGCGGTCAGCAAGCAGTTGCTGCCGGTGTACGACCAGCCGATGGTCCACTACCCGCTGTCCAGCCTGATGGTGGCGGGTGTGCGGGAGGTTCTGATCATCACGACGCCGCAGGACCAGGCCGCCTTCAGGCGCCTGCTGGGCGACGGCAGCGATCTCGGTCTCGAACTTTCCTACGCCGTGCAGGAGGCTCCGGAGGGCATCGCGCAGGCGTTCCTGATCGGCGCCGAACACCTGCGCGGAGGAAGGGCGGCGCTCGCGCTTGGCGACAACATCTTCCACGGCCACGGCCTGGCCCAGGTACTCCAGCGGGCCGCGAAGCGGAACACCTCCTCGCCGGGCGCCGTGATCTTCGGCTACCGCGTCCGGGATCCGGAACGGTACGGGGTGGTCGAGTTCGATGACGAGCAGCGGGTGATCGGGCTGGAGGAAAAGCCGGCGGCGCCGAAGTCGCCCTACGCGGTTCCGGGTCTGTACTTCTACGACGAGCGGGTTGTCGAACTGGCGCGGACGCTTGAGCCGTCGGCGCGCGGCGAACTCGAGATCACCGACCTGAACCGCCTGTACCTGGCTGAGGGCACGCTCCAGGTCGAACTCCTCGGTCGCGGCGTTGCCTGGCTCGATACGGGGACGCACGAGGCGTTGCTTCAGGCCAGCAACTTCATCCAGGCGCTCGAGGAACGTCAGGGACTGAAGGTCGCCTGCCTGGAGGAGGTGGCCTATCGCATGGGCTACATCGACGCCAACGAGTTGGCGCGCCTGGCGGAAACGACGAACGACGCCTACGGCAGCTACCTGAGCCTCGTTCTGGAGGAGGGACGTTGAGCGCGCCGCCCAGGGTCCGTCGGACCGGGTTGCCCCATGTGCTGATCGTCGAACCTGCCGTTCACCGGGACGGCCGCGGCTTCTTCCTGGAGAGCCACAACTCGTCCACGTTCGCGGTGTCCGGCGTGGAGAGGCCCTGGGTTCAGGACAACCACTCGCGATCCGGCCGCGCCACGCTGCGGGGCCTCCACCTTCAGTGTCGCCGGCAGCAGACGAAGCTCGTTCGCGTCACCCGGGGCGAAGTCTTCGACGTCGCCGTGGATGTCCGGCGCGGCTCTCCGTCCTTCCTGGGCTGGACGGGCTGCGTCCTGTCGGAGGACAACTTCCGCCAGCTCTACATCCCGCGCGGTTTCGCCCACGGCTTCTGCGTGATCAGCGAGAGCGCCGAGGTGCAGTACAAGTGCGACGACTACTACGACCGGGACGACGAACTCTCGATTGCCTGGGACGACCCCCAGATCGGGATCGACTGGCCGGTCGAGGAACCGCTGCTCTCGGACCGGGACCGGGCGGCGCCTACCATCGCGGGATGTTTCGAGCAGTTGCCGACGTTCTCGTATTGAGTCGCGTGAGCACTGACGGCGCGGCGGAGATTGATCGCGGTCCAGCATGATGACGGCAGCACCGGAACTCATTGGGCCGGCGTCAGATCGGGACGGCCTGACTGTCGCCGACCAGGAGCAGCTCGTGGCGCACGGCATTGGTGTCGAGGAGGCCCGGCGGCAACTGGCGTTGCTGCGCGATCCGCCGCCAAGGACGAAACTCGTACGTGCGGCCCGGATCGGCGACGGCATCCTCCCCCCGCCTCGAGGCGCCGAGGCTGTCCGGCTGGCCGAAGAGGGCCGATCCGCCGCGCGGGCGGGTCGGCTGATCCGGTTCGTTCCGGCGTCGGGGGCCGCATCGCGGCTGTTCGGGGAGCTTCGACGCGCGCGGGCCCGCGGCTTTGGAGCGACCGACCCGGTCCTGGGCCGTTTCGAGAAGGTCCGGCGCCGCCTTCCATTCGACTGCGGTCCGTCCGAGCTGCTGGAGCGGTACGGCGATGCGCCGAAGGCCCTGATCCCGTTCCATCGCTACGCCGATGGCGACCAGCGGACGGCCCTGGAGGAGCACTTGGTGGAGGCGGCCGCGCTGGTGGGCGGCAGCGGCTCCGCGGCGGTGCACTTCTCGGTTGCCGCCCATCACCGGCCGGACTTCGAGGCGATCCTCGGCGACCGGCTGCCCGTGCTTGAAGGGCGGCTTGGGTGCCGGTTCGACGTCACGCTCTCTCACCAGTCGCCGGCGACGGACAGCATCGCGGTCGATGCGGATGGGGCGCCGTTCCGGGTGGCTGATGTTCCCGAAGCTCCATTGCTGGTGCGACCCGGTGGGCACGGCGCACTGCTAGGCAACCTCCAGTCCCTGGCCGATCGGGGTTTCGAGTTGATCGGGGTGAAGAACATCGACAATGTCCAGCCCGAGCAGGCCCAGGGCGCGGCGGTTCGCGCCATGCGGATCCTGGCTGGGATGGCGCGGGAACTGGCCGGGCGTTCGGACGGGCCAGCCAGGGTCTGCGGCGTCGTTCCCGCGGTCGGTACGGCCGGCGGAGGCCCCTTCTGGGTTCAGGAAACCAGTGGCGAGGTGCGGCTTCAGATCGTCGAGACCTCCCAGATCGACCTGAGGGACGGCGGGCAGGCGGCGATTCTGGCCCGGTCCACGCACTTCAACCCGGTGTTTCTGGTGTGCGCGGCGCGCCGGCCCGCCGGTGGGGCGTACCGGTTGGAGGACTACGTGGACCATGACACCAGCTTCGTTGTCCGCAAGAGTCATGGCGGCCGGGAGCTGACCGCTCTGGAACGTCCCGGTTTGTGGAACGGATCGATGGCCGGCTGGGAAACGCAGTTCGTGGAGTTGCCGGGCGACGTGTACACACCGGTCAAGACGGTGTTCGATCTCGCCGGAGCCGAGCACCGGTGCGCAGAAGGGGAACTCGATGAGTGGAACTGAGAGCCAGGTCACCCTGCCGGATGGAAGCGGCGCCGCCCGTGGGAGGCCGGCGAAGGCCTCGAAGTTGCGGATCCTGGTGACGGTGGCGGTCGTCGTCCTGGTGGTCGCCGGCCTGCTGCTGTTCGGCCGCGAGGTCGCCGGTTACCTCCCGCAGTTCAGCGCCTGGGTCGACGGACTCGGTGTGTGGGGACCGGTCGTGTTCGTGCTTGGCTACGCCGTTGCGACCGTCGCCTTCATTCCGGGCTCGTTGCTCACCCTCGCCGGCGGCGCGATCTTCGGTCTGGCCGAAGGCACCGCGCTGGTGTTCGTCGGAGCTTCCCTGGGGGCAACCGGGGCTTTCATCGCGTCCAGGTACTTCGTCCGCGGTGCGATCGAGAAGCGCGTCTCGGCGGAACCGCGCTTTGCCGCGATCGACCGGGCGGTGGGGCGTGAGGGGTTCAAGATCGTCCTGCTGCTGCGGCTGACGCCGATCGTCCCCTTCGTGTTGCTGAACTACGCCCTGGGGTTGACCAGGGTGAAGCTGGGGCACTACGCGGGCGCCTTCATCGGCATGCTCCCCGCGACCCTGCTGTACGTGTACTACGGCAAGGTGATCGGCGATGTGGCTGAGATCGCTGCCGGCGTCGGCGACGAGCAGGGTTGGGGAACCCATGTGGCCACGGGAGTCGGGCTGCTCGCCACGGTCGCGGTGATCGTGCTCGTCACCCGCATCGCGCGCCGGGCGCTCAAGGAGGAGGTGGGAGAGTGAGCAGACCGGAGATGCTGGCGGAAGACCGCTACGACCAGGAGTTGGCCGCCCTGGTGGCCCCCGCCGACTGGACGAACCCGGAACCCGACGGCCGCTATCACGTGGTCGTGATCGGGGCGGGGACCGCCGGCCTCGTGACCGCGATCGCGAGCGCCGGTCTGGGTGCCCGTGTGGCTCTGATCGAGCGCCGGCTCATGGGTGGCGACTGTCTGAACTTCGGCTGCGTCCCCTCGAAGGGCGTGATCGCCGCGGCGAGGCGATGGCGGGCCGGTCGCGCCGACCCCGGGTTCGGGGCGCCGGGACCGGATCGCGCGGGCGACTTCGGCGCGGCGATGGAGCGCATGCGGCGGATCCGGGCGGCGATCAGCCGGGACGACGCGGCCGCGCGCTTTCGTGACGCCGGCGTCGATGTCTACCTGGGCGAAGGCAGATTCCTGTCCGATCGCGCGGTGTCGGTGACCGGCGCCGCGGGCGACCGGGAACTCCGCTTCCGGCGCGCCGTGATCGCCACTGGCGCGCGCCCTCAGGCGCCGCCGATTCCCGGACTCGACCGCACCGACTACTTGACCAACGAGACGGTCTTCTCGCTGACCGAGCGGCCCGAGCGACTGGCCGTCATCGGCGCCGGCCCGATCGGCTGCGAGCTGTCCCAGTCCTTCGCGCGACTCGGTAGCCGGGTGACGACGTTCGACCTTCTTCCCGGCATCCTGCCGCGGGAGGATCCGGACGCCGCCGCTGTGGTCGAGCGCTCGCAGCGGCGGGACGGGGTGGAGTTCGCCCTCGGTGTGCGCATCGAGGAAGTCTCCTCATCTGCCGCGGGTGTCCGCCTTGTCTACAGGGGCAGCGACGGCGAGCGCCGGGAGACGGCGAGCGACGAACTGCTGGTTGCCGTCGGGCGGGCGCCGAACGTCGAGAACCTGGGCCTCGAGGAGGTCGGTGTCCGCTGCGACGCGGCCGGCGTCGTGGTCGACGCGAAGCTGCGGACGACGAATCCCCGGATCTACGCCGCCGGCGATGTGACGCCGGCGCCCAAGTTCACCCACCTGGCGGATGCCCATGCCGGTGTCGTCGTCCAGAACGCCCTGTTCTTCCCGAGCGCCCGTGCCGACCGGCTGGTCGTGCCGCGTTGTACCTACACGTCGCCGGAGGTGGCGCACGTCGGGTTGGACCGCCAGGAGGCGGAGCAGCGCGGCGTCGACATCGACGTGATCGACGTGCAGCTCGAAGAGAACCATCGCGCCCTGCTCGACGGCGAGGAGGACGGTTTTCTGCGGGTCCTGCTCCAGCGAGGCAGCGATCGCGTGCTGGGCGCCACGGTGGTGGCGAGCAGGGCCGGCGATCTGATGGCACCACTCACGCTGGCGGTGACGCATCGGCTGGGGCTGTCGAAGTTCACCTCGACGATCCTGCCGTATCCGACCCAGGCGGAGGTGCTCAAGAGGGCCGCGAACCAGTGGCGCCGGACGAGGCTCAGTCCTGGCGTCCAGCGCGTGTTCGCCCGCTGGTTCCGCCTGACCGGCTGAGAAGCGGGTGAGCCGCCTAGAGGTGGCGCCGTCGCGGCCTGCGCTGTCTTCGTCTGTGCCTGTGCCGCTTCGTGGTCCCGGTCGTGGCCGGGGACGGAGCCGACTCGCCGACCTGCTGCCAGAAACCGAGCGACTTGCCGCCGCTGCCGGAGGCAGCCGAGAGCAGGCCGAAGAGTTCCAGAGCGGGAGCGAACGCTTCACGGCGGACCAGGTTGTGAACCACTCCGGGGCTGTGGTTCGGTTCGCACAGCCGCTGGAAGGTCTCCAGGGCACGGGTGATCCCGACGCGACGCCTGGCGGAGAGCGCGAAGCGGCTGCCGAAGTCGTCCACCACGTCGTCCACGAGTCGTTGCAGGCGCCGGCGGTGGACGGCTTTCCCGCCGGCTTCGAGCCGCTCTCTGCCAACGACGATCCGCGGTAGGAGCGAGGCGGAAAGCAGCACCGCGAGCGGCACGTCCGGGCCGTTGTTGACGCGTTCGTCCAGTCGCTCGGCGAGTCGAGAGAAGCCGGCCGTCCCGGCCGCCGACCCCCGCACTTCCTCGACCTCGGGCAGGACGACCGGCAGCAGCCCCGAGCGCCGCATCCAGTCGAAGGCCGCTGCGCTCCGGCCGCTGGCGAGGAGTTGAATCAACTCCTCGATCAGGCGGTGCGGCGAAGCCTTGGCGATCTCTCGGCGGTGCTCCAACGCGGCGGAGAGAGTGTGGTCCTCGAGGTCGAAGCCCAGGCGCGCGGCGAACTCGCACGCCCGCAGCATGCGCACCGGGTCCTCCCGATAGCGGAGGTTGGGATCGCCGATCACGCGGATCAGACCGCAGTCGAGGTCCTCGAGGCCCTCCACGTAGTCGACGACGGCCTGGTCGGAGGCGCGGTAGAGCAGCGCGTTGACGGTGAAGTCGCGGCGGAAGGCGTCCTGGCGGGGCGTGCCGTAGGTGTTGTCGCTGGTCACCAGGAGTTCACCCGGTGAACGACGTTGATGCTCGGGATCGGGCGCACCGCGGAACGTGGACACCTCGACCACTTCGTCGCTGAACAGGACGTGGACCAGACGAAAGCGGCGGCCGATGATCCGCGAGTTGCGGAACAGGCGACGTACTTCCTCCGGCCGGGCGTCCGTGACGATGTCGTAGTCCTTCGGCCGCCGGTCGAGCAGCAGGTCCCGCACACTGCCGCCGACCAGACAGGCGTTCCTGCCGGCCTGGCGGAGCCGGCGGAGGACCTTCCGGGCGCCGGCAGAGAGTCGGCGTGAGACGATCGGATGCTTGGAGCGCGGCAGAACGGTGGCCGGGGCCGGCGCTTCCATCGGCTCAGGGTATCGCGACAGCCGATGTGCCGGGTTCCGGGGCGGCTTGCACGGAACTGCCCTTCCTGTGCATCAGCGCGGCGCGGACGCCGCGACTCGACTGCTAGGCTGCGCCGCCGTGGGCGCCCTGGACGGACTTCGGGTTCTTGACCTGTCACGGCTTGCGCCCGGGCCCTACTGCTCGATGCTGCTCGCGGACATGGGGGCGGACGTGCTGCGGGTCGACAATGCGGTGGGCGGCCCCGTGAGGTCCGGTGACATGCTGTCCCGGAACAAGCGCAGCATCGCGCTCAACCTGAAGACGCCGGGAGGTCAGCGCATCCTCCAGCAACTCGCAACGGACGCGGATGTCTTCCTGGAGGGCAACCGGCCCGGCGTGTGTGCCCGGTTGGGATGCGACTACGCGGCACTCGCCGCGCTCAACGAGCGCCTCGTGTACTGCTCGCTCACCGGCTACGGTCAGACCGGGCCGATGGCTCAGGCCGCCGGCCACGACGTGAACTACATCGCGCTCGCAGGCGTTCTGTCGCAGATCGGCAACGGCCGGGAACCGCCTCTTCCGCCTCTCAACCTGGTTGCCGACTTCGGAGGCGGAGGTCTGATGGCCGCCTTCGGCATCCTCTGCGCCCTGTTCGAAAGGGAACGGTCCGGCCGCGGCCAGTACCTCGACGCCGCGATGATCGACGGGGCGGCGTCCCTGATGGCCGTGCACTTCGCGCAGAGGGGCGCCCGCTCGACGCCGGGCATAGGCCTTCTCGGCGGCGGCGCCGCCTTCTACCGCTGCTACGAGTGCAAGTGCGGAGGCTACGTGTCGGTGGGCGCGATCGAACCGCAGTTCTTTGCCGCGCTGTGCGAGGGAACGGGCGTCGATGTCGCGCACGAGCAGATGGACACCGAATGCTGGCCGGCGCACATTGATGCGTTCCGGCGCGCCTTCCTGACCCGTACCCGGGACGAATGGACCGAGGTCTTCAGCCGGCTCGACGCCTGCGTCGCACCGGTGCTCGATCTCGACGAGGCGCCGCGCCATGTGCACAACGTGGAGCGCGGCACGTTCCCGATTGGACCGGATGGAGAGATCCACATCGCGCCCGCGCCGCGACTGGAACGCACACCCGGTGACCTCCGCCGGCGCGAACCGCGAATGGGGGAACACACTGGCGAGGTCCTTCGAGGTCTCGGCTACGGCCCCGAGGAGATCGAGGGACTCGAACAGAACGGAGCGATCCTGAGAGCATGAACGACACACCGACGCACAACGAACCGCCTGCAGGCGGAGCCGGAAGAGTCTTCGAGGACTTCGAAGTCGGCCAGATCTTCCGCCACGCCCTGGGCCGGACAGTCACCGAGGGCGACAACGTCTGGTTGACGATGATCACGCTGAATCCGAACCCGATCCACTTCGACCGCGAGTACGCGGGTCAGACGGAGTGGGGGCGGCCCCTGGTCAACTCCTGCTTCACCCTGTCCCTGGTCACCGCGCTGACCGTCGCCGACCTGTCCCAGAACGCGGTCAACCTGGGTTGGGACCGGGTCCGTCTGCCGCATCCGGTGTTCGAAGGCGACACGCTGTACGCCCAGAGTGAGGTGCTCTCCGTCCGCGAGTCGAAGTCCCGCCCGCACCAGGGCATCGTCGGCTTCCGCACGGTCGGCTACAACCAGGATGGCCGGGCGGTCATCACGTTCGACCGGACGATCCTCGTCTACCGCCGCGGCCACGTGCCGGCGAAGCCGGTCCGGCCGAAGCTGCGGCGCTAGAGCCGCCAAACCCGTCGCAGACTCCGTGTTTGGCCCCAGCCCCCACCT
>WTGL01000260.1:3743-9531 GCA_011523565.1 Acidobacteriota bacterium | reverse complement strand
ACCGTTGTCGAGTCCGCCGTAGCCGAGGTTGCGGTAGGTGCGGTCGTTGCCGACGGGGGTCACGTCCTCCGCCTCGAGCAGAAAGGAGAAGCCGCGAAAGGCCTTCGTCTGTAGCTTGAGGGTCGTGCGAAGGGTCGAAGCGAGCGCCGTGGCGTCAAACGCGTCGTCATCGGATTGCTCGACCCGGTAGCGGAGACCGAGCGAAACGTCCGCGTCGCGGATGGCCTGTCCAAGCGTCGCCGGCTCTTGAGGAGCGTTCTCGTCGTCGCCTTGCGCTAGACCGGGCGCAGTGCCGACGGCCATGCTCAGCGCGAGCGGAATCAGACACTTGCGCATGATCGGGGTGGACACTCGGGGAGAAGCAGGTGAAGTCGCGGGAGGCCGCCGGAAGTATAGCCGCCTGTTAAGGGGCCGGCGGCGGTGCGCCTCCCCTCACTGGGTAGGCGGGCCGCCGATCCAGATCGGCGACGACCAGGCGCGTTCCTGGATCGTCGCCTGGAGCCCCGGCCTCGGATCGACTCCGGCCTTGACGGCATCCCAGGTCGACCAGCGGCAGGTGGGGTTCTCCAGCGCCCGGAGGTAGTAGAAGGCGTGCTGGCCGGCTCCGAAGTCCGGGTCCCGCCATAGAGCGACGAGCTCCGAGGCTCCCCTGTCAGGCGTGATGCTGCAGTCGGAGAGGTCGACCTCGGCGCCGTTGCCCGGGCAGCGGTGCGTCTCGGGGTCGGGTGTGCCGCCGTCCGAGCAGGCGACGTCGAACACCTGTTCCTTCGCATGTCCGTCGTCGCTCCAGCCCTTGATCACCTGCACCCGCTGAAGCGGCGTGCCGAGCGGGTCCTGGAGCGCCCAGACGAGGAAGCGCGGAGACGCCGCGCCGTCCGAACCCGCGGGCAGCTCGCCGCCCATCGGCACACCCTCGGCGTAGGCGAGGTCGACCACATCGTCGCGGTGGGCCAGGTCGTCCGGATAGTCGCCGGCGAAGAAGCGGACGACGATACGGGGGCCGGAGGTCGCGAAGGTCTCCTTGCGGCGGAAGGCGTCGTAGATCGAGTCGCGGGTGTTCTCCTCGGCCCAGACGCCGGCCAGGCCGGAGGCGCTCCAGGTCTTGTAGTAGGTGTCGTTGTAGGCCCTGACGCCCTCCTCCGCCACGATCGGCACGGAGCCACGCAGCTCGGCCGTCGCGTCCAGGACGGCGACCTTGGCGACGAAGTTCGATTCGTCGAGCGAGGCGCCGCCGTTGTGGGTGTCGCTGGCGCCCACCAGGCCGAAACGGTAGGGATTCACGCCGCTTTCGGCCTGGAGCTTGAGGCCGCGCTGGTAGGCATTGCGGACGTAGGAACCGCGCGGCCTCGACTTGTTCCACTGGCCGATGCGGTAGGGCATGATCTCGAAATCGGCCCATTCGTCGTTGGGCGAAAGGAAGGGATGGGTGTCGGAGGTGCCCTTGACCTGGGTGACCTCGACCAGGGGTTCGTTTCGCATCCTGGTCTCGGCGTACGCCGCGTCGATCGGCTCGCCGGCGAAGTTCACGAGCTGGAACATGTGGCCGTCGGAGCCGTTCGAGTTGTGGGGGATGGCCAGGGCCTCGATCCCTTGCGATCGCAGGTCATCCATCCACGCCCAGAGGTCCTCGGGGTTGATCGAGTCGAGGCGGCCGTAAGGGTAGTCCGGCACCGCGTCGCCGCGGAAGATCACGTTGCGGTGCAGGTTGCCGCCTTCGCGCCTCGCGGAGTACTCGTAGGCGGCGAAGGTGGTGAAGACGCCCGGGTCGTTGTGGCGCTCGGCGGCCTCGACCGTCCGCTTCCAGGCCGAACGGATGACGTCCGCGTCGCTATGTTCCCCGACGTAGGCGGCGCTGCGGAAGGCGTTCCGCTTCTGGGCGATCGTCCGTGCCTGGGTGAACTCCGCGGCCCGGTCGAGCTTCGACAGCGGGTGGTCGGGCTGGGACATCGCTTCCAGCATCCCGAGGTAGTACGCGTGGTCGGTTACCGCGAGAAAATCGAGCGGCCGGTCGAGCTGGAGGTCGAACCCGGCGGGGTGCTCGATCGGCTTGCCCCTGGCGAACTCGTAGGCGTCGTCGGGCGTGCTACGGGTGCCGAAGATGAAGGCGTCGAAGGAGTAGCGGGTGTGGACGTGCAGGTCGCCGAACAGGGCCCTTCGGTCGGCCTCGCCGGCAGCCGCAGCGGCGGCGACGCAGAGAGTCAGGAAGATCGTGGTTCCCGGAGTTCTGGCCGAGTTGGCGAACACCTTCCGCATGTTGGTGGCCTCCGTTCGCTTGACCTCGTCGATGGATGTGCGGTGACCCACCATACGCCACTCCCGTTCGGGTACACTTACTGAGCACCGACCAAGGATCCGAGCCGGCAAGCGTTCCCTGGTCGTCGACGGTGGACGTAGCGGTCCGCAATACCGGGAGCACACGAAGATGAAGACCCAGACCTCTCGCCCCATCCTGCTCATGCTCGTCGCTGCCGTTGCCGTTCCCGGCCTTGGTCTGGCGGCCGACGCGGACACGCCCACCTTCTACGGCGACGTTCTTCCGGTGCTGCAGGAAAACTGCCAGACCTGTCACCGGCCCGACGGCGAGGGCGAGAACATCGGCGGCATGATCGCGCCCATGCCGCTGATGACGTACCAGCAGACGCGTCCCTGGGCGCGGTCGATCGCGCGGGCGGTCGAGAACCGCTCGATGCCGCCCTGGTTCGCGACCGAGGCGACCCGCGGGCAGTTCCACCATGAGCGGGTGATGTCGGACGACGAGATCGAGACGGTTCTGGGCTGGGTCCGCGGCGGTTCGCCGGCCGGCGATGCGGCCGACGCGCCGGCGCCGAAGAAGTTCGTCGAGGAGGGCTCCGGCGGCTGGTCGCTCGGGCGTCCCGACCTCGTCGTTCAAATGCCGGAGAACTACTGGGTGGCCGACGACATCGCCGACATCAACATCAACTTCGAGACCGAGCTGACCGAGGAGATCCTGTCCGAACCCGTCTGGGTGCGCGGCGTCGAGTTCAAGGTCGGCGGCAGCGATGTCCATCACATGTGCGCCAGCGTCAGGCCTCCGGGGGGCGCGACGGCGCTCGGCAAGTTCAGCGACAGCTCGATTGGCTGCATCGCGCTCGGCGCCGAGAGCCACCTGATGGAACCCGGCTACGCGATGAAGCTCGAGCCGGGTTCGACGATCGAGTTCTCGATGCACTACAACAAGGAGGCCGGCGAGGGCAGCGGCTTCTACGACCGTTCGGAGATCGGCTTCGTGTTCGCCGACGCTCCGGAGAGCGAGCTGCGTGAGGTGAAGTTCGATTCGATCGGCAATCTGACGTTCGAGATTCCGCCCGGCCACGAGCGCTGGAAAGTCGGCGCGGCGCGGGTCTTCCCGGTCGAGACGGACATCCTGGCTTTGTGGCCGCACGCCCACCTGCGGTCGGTCGCGGTGCGCTACGACGCCTTCTACCCCGACGGCACGACCGAGGTTCTTCTCGACGTGCCGAACTACGACCAGGAATGGCAGACGACCTACCAGTACAAGAAGCCGAAGACGATTCCCGCCGGCACCCGGGTCGAGGTCTCGATGTGGTTCGAGAACACGCCCGAACGCGGCGAGGAGCGCGGCTTCGACCCGGCGGACAACGTGGTCAACGGTACAGCCACGACCGACGAGATGATGCTCGGCTTCGTGGCCTGGGCGCCGGTCGAGCCGGTCGATCCGAGGTCGGCGGCGGCATGGTCGAGGTGAACGCCGGAAGGCTGCCGCTCCTCGGCGTGGACTGGGAGGCGTTGCAGGAACACGAACAGGGCCTGTTCGAGTTCCAGACCGCGGCCGCGATCAAGCTGCGCACGGAGGCCGATATCGTGGTCGGTCAACTCGAAGTGCCGGCAGGCAACGTCTCAGCCGGTTTCGCGGGACTGTACAGCCTGTGGCTCCGCCTGGACGACGACGGCCAGTGGACGCTGATCGTGAACAACGAGCCTGACGTCTGGGGCACGATGCACGATCCGGCGAAGGACTTGGGCGAGATCCGGCTTGAGCACTCGATCGTGGAGGGCGGGAAGCCGCGCCTGACGATCGAGATCGAGCCGCCCGAAGGCGACACCCCGGGGACGCTAGCGCTGTCCTGGGGCGAGCATCGCTGGCAGACGACGGTCGCCGGCCTAACGTCACAAGTGCGTTGAGCTAGCTCGGCGCGAAGACGCACCGGTCGCGCGGGTTCTCGTGACCCGCTACGGATCCAGGTGGTAGTCGATGTCCGCCTGGTCGGCGACTACGGGCGCCAGCGCGCGCATTCCTAGCCTGTGGCCGGCGGCGTGATCGGCCTAGCTCCCAGGACCGGCGCACGCAGGCCGAACGCGACCAGGGATCCGACGAAGCAGAGCCCGGACAGGATCGACAGGGTCAGGACGTGGGAGTCTGACCAGTCCGAGAGCATTCCGGCCAGGGTCGGAGCCGCCGGGGAGATCAGACCGGTGATCGCAAAGCGGGTGCCGACCGTCGTTGCGAACGCGCGGCGGCCGTAGAAGTCCGAGTACACGACCGGGATACAGACGTAGGCCGCGCCGAAGCCGAGTCCGATCAGAATCATGGACAGGTACGCGATCAGCTCGGTGTTCGCCGCGATGAACAGCGCGCAGCCGACACCCTCCAGAATCAGGACGATGCCGAGCAACCGCTGCGGCGTCATGAAGTCGCCTGCGAAGGCGCTGAGACGGCCGAACAGGCTGACGAGCACACGGGCGCCGAGGATCGAACCCGCCATAGCGGTGGTGAAGCCGAGAGCGTCGAGATGGTGGCGGCCGAAGACGGCGATGATGCCCCAGGGCACGCCGTAGGCGATTGACAGACCGATCAGAACGTAGAACTGGGACGTGCGCAGGGCGAGCGGTGCGGTCCACTCGCCGCGGCCGGTTGGGCCGGATGGAGCGTCGCTGTCGGGTTCCCTGGCCTGGGCGCCTCCATCCGGTTCTTGACCGATTCGCTCAGGCTCGCCGCGCATGAACACGGCGGCCAGGACGGCTACGAGGGCGGAGATGCCGGAGATGATCAGCCAGCCCGTGCGCCAGTCGGCAATCTCGAGGATTCCCGGTGCAAAGTACTTGAGCGTCAGGTAACCGAAGACGGCTCCGCCGGCGAGAATCAGGGCCATGGCTCGTGAGCGATAGCGGATGAACCAGTTCGAGGCCAGCGTCTGGGCCGCGAGGATCGTGCCGAAGCCGATCGCGATACCACCAAGCACGGCGTACGCGAACATGGCGTCGGCGAACGAGTCGACCCGGCTCATGAGCCAGAAGGCGACGACCGCGACCACGGCGCCGAGGCTCATCATGGACCGGATGCCCCAGCGTCCGATGGCGAAGCCGGCCACCGGCCCGAGCCCGTGGTAGATCCAGCTGAAGACGCTGAAAATCAAGCCACCCTGGGTGTCGTTCATGCCGAGGTCCTCTTGCATTTCGGGCAGGAAGAAGCCCCAGCAGTAGTACATCGGCGAGATGGCGAGGCCGTAGCAGACCGAGCCGAGCCCGATCATGTGCCAGCCGAGGAAGCGGCGTTCGCTGGTCAGGGACGCTTCCTTTCTCTCTGGTGAATCTGGTCGACGCCTACTGCCCGCGAATCACTTCCAGCCGGTCGTTGATCTCCCGTTCGAGAGCAGCGCCGGTCTTCACTTCGTCACCGAGTTCGAGATACGCCTGTTTGTCGCCATCGAACTCCGGCCAGGCCGGCCGGCCGCCGCCGTTCGGGTCGCCGGTGCGGGCGAACTGGACCCAGTAGTCGATCATCAGCGCCGCGAGACGATCGTCCGTC
>WTGL01000260.1:0-3733 GCA_011523565.1 Acidobacteriota bacterium | reverse complement strand
GCGTGCCGCGCAGGAACCAGGTGTCGGTGATGAAGCGGTCGTGCTGCGCCTTCAACTCCTCGGCGCTCGATGAGGGGTAGAGCCTGGCGACCTTCTCGGCCTGATCGCCGTAGACGCCCTTCAGCACTTCGAGGAACTGCGTCCGTTCGCCGATCGGCTGGAAAGCCATGAACATCGTGCCCTCGTTGCGATTCGTGCCGGCGATCAGGGGGATGTCGTTCTGCTTTCCGGCCGTGTAGCGGTCTTCGCTGGACTCGGGCATGAAGGCCGTGCCGTAGGTCACGTGAGGCTCGTAGGCACCGGGCTGGCCAGCCTGTGGGGTTCCGGTGATGATCACCTTGGCATCGAGGCCCCGGAGCGCCTTCGCCGTCTGCTTGGCGCCGTCGCCGAGCATCGCGGTCGCCCAGGCGGCGCCGACGTCCTCGGCGCTGCCGTGAATACCGTTCGCTCCCCTGAGCGGGCGGACGTTCGTATCGGTGACCCAGGGGCTCTCAGCGATCGCCCGGTGGATCAGGCCGGCTGCCAGCGGGCTCGCCATCAGCGCGTGAACGCTGGTGCCGCCGGCGGACTCGCCGAAGATCGTCACGTTGTCCGGATCGCCGCCGAAGCTGGCGATGTTCCGCTCGACCCACTGGAGCGCCGCGATCTGATCGAGGAAGCCGTAGTTGCCGGATTCACCGCCGGCCTCCCTGGACAGCGCGGGGTGCGCGAGGTAGCCGAGCGGGCCGAGCCGGTAGTTGATCGATACGAGGACCACGCCCTTCCTGGCGAAGGCGGAGCCGTCATAGCCGACCTGGTTGCTCCAGCCGAGACTCAGGCCTCCCCCGTGGATCCAGACCATCACCGGCCGCGGATCGTCGCCTTCCACAGCCGCCGTCCAGACGTTCAGGAACAGGCAGTCTTCCGACGTCTCCGGCAGGGCCTCTCCGGTCACCATCGCCAGGACCGGGGCCTGGGGGCAGATCGCGCCGAACTCCTTCGCGTCGCGCACGCCCTCCCACTTCGCCACCGGCTGGGGAGCCTTCCAGCGCAGTTCGCCGACCGGCGCCGCCGCGAACGGGATGCCGCGGTAGACGGTCAGGCCGCTGGCCTCGTCGAGGAGTTCGCCCCGGAGCGAACCGGTGTCGATGTCGACGATGGCAGCTTCGCCGCCGGCGTACGCACTCGGAGCGGCGAGGAAGCCGATGGCGAGGACGCCCGTGGCGGCGAGGAATGAGACTGCGCCCCGGAAGTGGTGCATGGTCATGATCTCTCCCTTTCGATGCCCGAACTCGGGCTGTGGTCTAAGGCGCGATGTGCGAACCCGGCCGATTTGGTGGCGAAGACGGCATCCTAGCGGAGCGATGAGCGCGAGGAACGCGCATTGTCACGGATCGGATCAGCCACTAGGATGTTCGGCGTGACTGTTCCGATCATCCCATTCCTGTTGCTGGCGGTTCCGCTGCTAGCGGGCGAAGCGAACGTGCCGGCGTCGGATCTCGAAGCGTCGAACAGCTCGCAGAACGGCGGTTGCGTCGAGAGTGACACGGTGATGTGTCTGCAGGATGGGCGGTACGAAGCGACGCTGGAGTGGATGACGCCCGATGGCAATGCAGGTCAGGCCAGGGTCGCGAGACCCCGAACCAGCGATTCCGGCCTGTTCTACTTCTTCAGCTACAACAACTGGGAGGTGCTGCTGAAGGTGCTGGACGGCTGCACCTTCAACGGTCATCACTGGGTCTACGCGGCGTCGGCCAGCGACCTCGGCATGGAGTTGGTCGTTCGGGATACGACCCTGCCGGATACGCAGGTCAACGCGAAGACCTACACATTCGCGCCGCATAGCAGGCGGGCCCGGATGCCCGGAGAGTCGGAGGAGGACTATCAGGCGAATGTTCTCGCGAAGGGGCACCCGGCACTCACGGACTCCTCCGCGTTTCCCGATGCCTGCGAGTCCTAGCAGGAGCGGCGTTCAGTCGTAGAGCTGCGCCAGCAGCCGGATCGAGTCTTCGACCTCCCCGCGTGCCGCTTCCGGTACTCCGCAGCGGGCGATGACGTGGGTCATTCCGATTCGCTCCCGGTAGCGGTCGAGGCCGGCGCGGACTTCGTCCTGGTTGCCGACGATGGCCCAGTTGTCGATCCGGGCGAGTTCCTCCTCCGACACCAGGCGGCTGCCTGCGCGTGCCATGCGGATCGCCTGAGCGACCAGGGCGGAGCTGACACGCGCACGGGTCTGCCGGTTGTCCGAGACGAACACGGTGCGCATCACCGGCACGATGGGCCTGGGAGCGCCCTCCGGCATGGCGTCTCGGTGGAGTTCGTAGTTGCGGACGAGACGGTCGATCGTCTCGAGTGGTGACGACAGGTACGGCAGGCCCAGCTCGCCGGCCTGCTTGAGTGCCAGGGGGCCGAAGGCCGCAACCCAGAGTTCCGGGTGCGGCTTCTGGACCGGTAGGGGCGCCAGCCGGATCGGACGACGTGCCTCTCCCTCGCCGACCTCGATCGCCTCGCCCGCCCAGGCGCGCTGCATTAGGTCAAGGGACCGGGCGAACTGCTGGCGCTTGGTGCGTGGATCGACGCCGAAGGCGGCGAACAGGGCGGGTCGGAAACCGCGGCCGAGGCCGAGGATGACCCGGCCGTTCGAGAGGCGGTCGAGAACGGCGACCTCTTCGGCGGCCTGGAACGGGTTGCGGACCGGGAGCAGATAGGACGTCGTACCCAGCCGTAGGTTCGTCGTTCTCGAGGCGGCTGCGGCGAGAACGACGAGGGGCGAGGGGCAGGCCGCGGCGCCGGTGAAGTGGCTCTCCGGCAGAAAGAGGGAGTGGAAGCCGAGCCGGTCGGCGAACTCCGCCTGGTCGGCGATCACGGCCACCTCGTCTCCCAGGCGGTCGACCCAGGGCGTCAGCCCGATCTCGACGCGCGTCTCCTTCAGCCGGCCCTCCAGTCGCTGAAGCTCTTGCGCGCGTCGGCCAGCTCAGCGAGCAGCGCCGACGGCTGCCAGAATTCATCGCCGCTCTCGTCCGCGAACTCGCGCATCCGGGCTGCGACCTTCGAAAGACCGACGCTGTCGCCCCAGTGCATCGGGCCGCCGCGATACACCGGCCAGCCGTAACCGTTGACCCAGATCACATCGATGTCGGAGGGCCGGATCGCGATCCCCTCCTCGAGGATCTTCACGCCCTCGTTGACCATCGGGTAGAGGCAGCGTTCCAGGATCTCCTCCTCGCCGACCTCGCGCTGTTCGATGCCCTGGGCGGAACCGAAGTCGCTGATGATCTGCTCCACCTCGGCGTCGGGGGCGGAGGCGCGCGTCTCCGGGTCGTAGACGTAGTAACCGCGACCGTTCTTCTGGCCGCGCCGGCCGGATTCGCAGAGGATCTCCCGGATGTCCCGGGAGGCCGACTCCTTCTCGTTCCAGCCGATGTCGAGGCCGGCGAGGTCGCTCATCGCGAAGGGCCCCATCGGGAAGCCGAAGTCGTACAGGACACGGTCGACGTCGAAGTACTTCGCGCCCTCCAGGATGATCTGCTGCGCCTGCGTCTGGCGCTGGAACAGGATCCGGTTGCCGACGAAGCCGCGGCAGACGCCGACCAGCACCGGCACCTTGCCGATCTGCTTGGAGATCGTCATCGCGGTGTGGATCACGTCCTTCGCCGTCTTTTCGCCGCGCACGACCTCCAGCAGGCGCATGATGTTGGCCGGCGAGAAGAAGTGCATGCCGATCACGTCCTCGGGCCGGCTGGTGGCGGCGGCG
>WTGL01000322.1:9120-9542 GCA_011523565.1 Acidobacteriota bacterium | reverse complement strand
GAAGAGGCCCAGCGCCGCGCCGGTGGCCGACAGCAGGCCGCCGACGACCGGCGGGTGCTGGAGCACCCACCAGACGCCGCCGACCAGGCCCAGGGACGCGAGGTAGATGGCGGCTTCGCGGGGAAGCCCTGGGATCACGTGCTCCCTCAGTTCTTCGGGCCGCGGCGGATCCGCGTGGCCCCGGAGGTACTTCTGGCCCCTCAGGTAGAGCAGCAGTCCTGCCAGCATGCCGACGCCGGCGAGACCGAAGCCGTAGCGCCAGCCGTGGGTCTGGCCCAGCCAGCCGCAGAGCAGGGGCGCGACCGCCGCGCCCAGGTTGATCCCCATGTAGAAGACGGTGAAGCCGGAATCCCGGCGCGGATCGCCTGCCTCGTAGAGAGCGCCGACGACCGTGGACGCGTTCGTCTTCAAGAATCCGACGC
>WTGL01000322.1:8640-9110 GCA_011523565.1 Acidobacteriota bacterium | reverse complement strand
GATGAGCAGCGCCCGCATCCCGTAGTACGAGAAGCGCTCCCACATCTCGACCAGAAAGCAGACGCCCAGGCCGGGCGGGTGGTCGCGAAAGACCGGGATCCTTCGCCAGAAGCTCATGGCCGGAGCATCCTCACGCGCGCGAGTCTAGGATGGGGCAAGCGAGGAGTACGGACTTGGCAGAGAAAGTCGCAATCGTCACCGGCGGCGGCAGCGGGATCGGCCGCGCGGTGACGCATGGATTGGTTGAGGACGGCTACCACGTGCTCATTGCCGGTCGCCGCGAGGATCGCCTGGTCGAGACGAAGATCGGCGCTCGCGATCCCGGGAAGGTCTCGGTAGTAGCCGCGGACATCAGCACCGCGGAGGGCGTCCAGGCGGTGTTCGACAGCCTGACGAGCGCGTTCGGCCGGCTGGATCTGCTGTTCAACAACGCCGGCACCGGCGCGCCGCCCGTGCCGATCGAAGACCTG
>WTGL01000322.1:0-8630 GCA_011523565.1 Acidobacteriota bacterium | reverse complement strand
ACCCACGATCGACGTGCGCGCGGTCGTCGACGCGGTGCGCTACATGGCCGCGCTCCCGCTCGACGCGAACGTGCCGTTCCTGACGGTGATGGCGAACCAGATGCCGTTCATGGGGCGGGGCTAGGGGCCCCCTCTTCATCAGAGGCCGAACCTGTCGAGCAGCGCCGTCGGTGAGGGCTCTCGGTCGATGAGAGCGCGAAACAGCTCCGCGGCGGGCGCTGTGCTTCCCGCTTCCAGAATCGTCTCGCGATAGCGGTCGGCGACCCGCGCTTCCCACAGACCTCCGGGAGCTCGTTCGAACAGGCTGCCGGCCTCGGCGGCCAGAACGTCGGCCCAGAGGTAGGAGTAGACGCCGGCAGCGTAGACCTCCTCCGAGAAGGTGTGCACGGCGTGGGCGACCCGCAGCAGCGGCTCGACGGCTGCCGGTACGCCGAGTTCGGACAGGACCTCTTCTTCCACCGCCATGGCGTCGATGGCCCGGCCGTCGGCGAGCTGGTGGAGCCTGAGGTCGACGATCGCGGTTGCCAGGTACTCGAGCGTGAGGCTGAAGATCCGGTCGTAGCGGAGCGCCTCGTCGAGCGCGGCGACGAGTTCTTCGGGCATCGGTTCGCCGGTCTCGACGTGGCGAGCGTGCAGGGAGAGCAGTTCCCGATCCCGCAACCAGCGCTCGTTGAGCAGCGCGGGCAGCTCGATGAAGTCCCATTCGACGGCGAGGCTGCCCAGCGACGGGTAGCCGGCCCGGCAGAGGAGCATGTGCAGCGCGTGACCGAACTCGTGGAAGAGCACGTTGGCGAGTTCCCAGACGAGGAGCGCGGGCTCGCCGTCCCGCGGCCTGGGCAGGCTGGACACGACCACGGTGTGGCCGAGGCTCGGTACCGGGTGAGAGGAGCGGGCCTGCAGTTGGTTCTGCCATGAACCGGGCGACTTGCCCTCCCGCTGATGGAGGTCGAGCCAGAGCACGCCGAGCGGGTCGTCGCCGCGGTGGACCAGGAACGCCTCGACCTCGGGATGGTAGACGGGCGCTTCGTCGAGGCGGCGAAAGCGGAGACCGTACAGACGCTCCGCGCTCCAGAACAGCGCCGATGTCACGGCGTCGAGGGACAGGTAGGGCCGTACCGCGTCGGCGTCGAGACCGAAGCTCGACTGCCGGTGCTTCTCCGCGTAGTAGAGGCGGTCCCAGGCCTGCAACTCCCCGTCCAGCCCGTCCTCCCGGGCCAGCTCTTGCAACTCGGCGAGCTGTCGTCGCGTGGTGGCTTCAACGGCGCGCCAGACTTCCAGCAGCAGGTCGAGCGCTTCCTGTGGGTCGGCCGCCATTCGGGTGGCCATCGCCAGATCCGCGTAGGACGGGTAGCCGAGCAGCCGGGCCTTCTCTCCGCGCAGACGGAGAATCTCGGCCATCACCGGCCGGTTGTCGTGCTCGCCGTCGTTGGCGCCGCGGCCCATCCAGAGCTTCCAGACCTTCTCGCGCAGGTCGCGGCGCCGCGATCGCAAAAGGAAGGGCCACACCATTGGACGCTGGAGCGGCAGGGCCCACTGTCCGGGCCGTCCACGCTTGTTGGCGGCGTCGGCCATGGCGGCGCGCTGCTCGGCGCCGAGGCCGTCGAGATCGTCTTCGTCGGCGAGCCAGAGAACGAGCGCGTCCTGCTCGGCGGTCAGATTGCGCATGAACCGCACCTGGAGCTCCGAGAGGCGGGCGTTCACCTGCGTCCAGCGCGTCCGGGCCTCGGATTCGAGATCCGCACCGCGGAGGCGAAGACGCTCTCGAAGCACTTCGGTGAGTCGCCGCCGCTCCGCCGTCAGGCACTCCTGCTCCAGCACCGCGGCGATGCGCTCCAGCAGGTCGGGCTGGCCCGCGATCTCGTCCTCCAGCGCCGCAAGCCGCGGCGCCATCCGCTGGTGCAGCGCCAGCATCTCCTCGCCCGATCCGGTGCTGGCCAGATGCCTCAGCAGATTCCCGAGGCGCGCCAGCGGTACGGCACTCAGCTCGAGCGCCTCGACCGTGTTCTCGAACGTCGGCTGCCGCTGGCTACTTGCGATCGCGGCGACGAACTCGCGCCGTTCGCCGAGGGCGAGTTCGAGCGCCTCCTCCAGGCTCCGCGGCTCGAGTCGCTCGAACGGCGGCAGACCGATACCAGTGCCGGCCATGTCCGGCCAGGGCTCGAGCAGCGAGGCTGCTTCGGTACCTGCGGCCACTTCAGGATTCGATCTCGCGCGCGGCTCTGCGCTCGATCGCCGCGATGATGACGGCATGTCGTCGACGGTCGATCGGGAAGCGCCAGATCCACATCGCGGCAATGCAGAGGAACGCCGCCGGCAGCAGCGAGAACGCGAGCAGCAGCCCGAACCGGCCGCTCGCGCTCTGGGTCGTGACCGTGGCGTCGAAGCCGAATGTCCCCGCGATCAGGAGGCCCAGCGCGGCGCCGATGCCGACGTTGATCTTCTGCACCATGGCGTAGAAGGCGAAGTAGCTGCCGGCATGGTCGTCGCGAAACCGCAGGCGGCCGTAGTCGACGACGTCCGCCAGCACGGCCGGCGCCGCCACCGACTCCACCACGATCAGGGCGTTGACGACGAGCAGGGCAGTGATGAGCAGCAGCGCGGCGTTCTCGCCCGGGCCGATGAAGTAGTAGCTGAGCGAGGCGACGCCGGCGCCGACGTAGCCCACTGCCCATGCCTGTTGCTTGCCGAAGCGGCGGCAGAGCGTGCCCCACACCGGAGTGGCGACCAGGCTGATCGGAATGCTGATGATCATCACCACGGAAAGCTGCTCGCCGAGCTGCAGGTAGCCGTCGATGTAGAAGAACGAAAGGCCCGAGCCGATGCCGGCGCCGAGTCCGCCGATGGCGAACATCCCCGCGAAGCTCAGGAGCGGCCGGTTGCCGGCGACGGCGCGTCCGGCGTCCAGAAGGGATGATCCGTCGCCGCCCGACGACTCCTCGCGCGACCGTCCGTTGGGCACGACCAGGGTGGCGACGAGGGCGGTGCCGAGCAGCGCGACCGCCGCCAGCGCCGCCGCCCAGCGCAGCGTCTCGGGCGTGAAGTCGGTTGAGCCGGTGATCGACTGCAGTGCGATGGGCAGCCCGAAGAAGGCCTGCAGACCGAGATAGCGGCCCATCGTGCGCCAGGTCGTGATCCGCGCTCGCTCTTCGTAGTCGTCGGAGATCTCCGCCAGCCAGGCGCTGTAGGGCACTTCCGAGACCGTCCAGCCGATGTCGGCCAGGAGATACCAGAAGAGAAAGGACCACATCGTCACCTCGCCGCCGGGCACGTAGAGGAACCAGCAGGCGATGACGGCAATGAGGGAACCGGCCAGGAGCCAGGGCTTGCGGGTGCCGTGGTGAGCCCGGTAGCGATCGGAGAGGAAGCCGACGATCGGGTCGTTGACCGCGTCGAAGATGCGCGAGATCAGGATGACGAACGCGATCTCCTGGAGACTGAGCCCGAAGAACTTCGCGTAGATGCCCTGGAGGACGGAGATCGCCGGACCGTGGATGAAGGCCTGCGCGAACGAGGGCGCGCCGTAGGCGCCGAGGACGCCGCGGCCGAGCGCCGCGTTACCGCTCATCGGATGGCGCCCGCGAGAGCGCTTGGTCTAGGAAGGCCCGTACCGGCGGCACGACCGTTCCCGGATCGAGGCACACGGAGTGGTCGCGTCCCGGGAACTCGTGCACGGTCCAGCCGAGCCGCTCAAGCTCGTCCCGCCGCTCCCGAACGGTGCTCGCGATCCGGATGTCCTCACCGCCGGGGTCGACGTCGCCACTGCCGCCGAAGAACACCATCCGGGGACAGTCGATCTCCGCTACGGCCCGCTCCTCCGGCCAGTCGAGCACGCTCTCGTAGAACGTCGTCCACTGGGCGTACTGGGCAGGTTCCCGGAGCACGACCCGAGCCGACTGCGGTGGATCGTCGAGCTGGCGGCGCGCGGCCCGGAGAATGTCTGCGTACTGACCTCCCAGAGGCGGCCAGCCGCCGACCACCAGGGCCAACAGGCGATCGCTGCGGGCAGCCAGTTGAAGGCCGGCGGCGGCGCCCCACGAGTACGCCCAGTAGACGAAGTCCCGGAAGCCAGCCGCGTCGGCGGTGGCCAGCAGATCCGAGCAGACGCGCCGGGCCGTCATCTCGCTCGGCAGCGGCGAGGTGCTGCCCCCGATGTTCGGGTAGTCGACGAGCAGCACCCGGTAGGCGTCGGTCAACCGGTCGAGGTAGCCGTCGATCGTGGCCGCGCTCTCGGCTCCGAAGATGTCGGTGTGGGACGCCATGAGCGGCAGGCCGAGCATCAGGGGCGCTCCGTCTACCGGCCCCACGGTGCGGAAACGGATCGTAGCGCCAGGCGCGACCTCGACGTCGCCGTACTCGTCGATCACGGCCGTGCCTTCCGGGGTGAGCCGGCGTTCAGCCGGTCGAGCGTCCGGCGCACGACCTCGATCACGAAGTCCGGCGCCTCGTAGAGGAAGTTGTGCGCCGTTCCGGGAGGCGCCACAACACGCTCGGAGAGGTTGGAGAGGGTGAGGTACCGCTCGCGGCTGCGCGTGTAAAAGCGCTGCAGCCGCGCCGCGTCGAGTTGACCGGGTGTCGGCGCTTCGCCTTCGATCATCTCGGCGACCTGGTCGAAGTCCCGCATGTCGCCGGGCGCTACGAGCCGGACCGGAGTGCCGTCGAGGTCGCCCTCGTAGGGGAGAGTCGTCCAGGCGATGGATGCCATGCCCTCGGGCTTGAGTTCGTCGAAGATGGAAGCGCTGGCGCAGGCCGCCCGCGGACCGCGCTCCAGGGCGCGGGCGGCGTGCCAGGCCTCGCCCAGTTGCTCGCGGATCAGCCGGTCGAGGCGCTCGTACTCAGGGTTCGGCGGTTCCCGGGCCAGGCGCTCGGCGACTTCGTCCAGGCCGAAGAGCTGGAGCACTCCCACGAGGACGGGGCGCCACCTCATGCGCGCCAGGCCGGGAATCGGCGGCCCGTAGACGATCGTGTCCGGGGGAGTCGCGTCCATCAGCAGCAGCGCCGCGACGCTCCGGGGGCTCCGCCGTGCTGCGGCCGCGAAGAGCAGGCCGCCGAAAGAGTGGCCGGCGAGGACGAAGGGCCCCTCCTCTCCGGCGGCTTCGAGAGCCGCGAGCACTTCATCGGCCTCACGGTCGGTCGTGCGCGGGAACGGTCCCGGATCGCTCCAGCCGGTTCCGGGTCGATCGATCAGAATCGAACGCGCTTCCTTGCGCAGCTCACTGTGCAGGTGATGGAGCGCCAGACCACCCGCGTGTCCACCGGGCATCCAGACGACCGGCGGCCGCCCGCCGGCGTCTCCTTCCGCCAGCACGTGAATGCGGCGGCCTCCGACCCTGACCAGCACGCCGGGCGGCGGGTGGCGAGCGCGCGCCTTCCTTAGGCTCAGCAGATGGCGGAGCGTCCCCAGCACGAGCAGAACGCCCAACCCTGCAACAACCACGGCGGCAATCCGCACTGAGCCGTCGCTTCGGAACGCCACGGCCGTCCCGATCGCCAGTGTTCCGCCGGCGGTCCACACGCCGGCGAGATCACGGCTCAGGAACGCGAGCGCGAGTTGCCGGGCGCCTGTCATCCTGTGAGTTTGACCTGTCGGGCTACGTCAGGACTTCATGAACCCTCGGGTCACGACGCGGTTCATGAAGGCACTGCGCCTCTTCACCATCTCGCGGTGGTACATCGACATGCCGAACTCCTCCTCCGAGAACGGTTCGAGCACGGCCGGTCCGAGAAAGTCGATGACCAGGAAGGTGGCTGCCCACTCCTCGTCGACGTCGTCCTGAAGAAGACCGCGCTCGCGATTCAGCGCGACGAACCGGCGCATGATCTCCAGCAGTTGACGGAGGAGGGCCTGGCTCCCCGGCGTCTTCTCCATCAGGGCCGCGCGCACGTAGAGGAGCGCGTCGCGCTCGCGCTCGACCCATTCGACGGCGTCCTCGACGAGGAGGTCGAGGGCCTCGGTGCCCAGGTGCTCACTGGCCCGCGAGCAGAGATCTTCGATCTGGGCAATGACCTGCCGATCGATCTCTTCCCGCAGGCCGGCCTTGGAGCCGAAGTGGGTGCGGATCAGGCCGATCGAGACGCCGGCCTCCGCGGCGATCTCGCGTACCCCCGCGGCCGAGTAGCCCTTCGCGGCAAAGAGATGGCGGCCCGCCAGGATGAGTCTCTGGCGGCGATTCAACTGTGTTGTAGCTGCGGTCTTCGTTGCGCTTTGGGGCATCGGTCGGTTCGCTGGAACGACGGGCTCAGAAGTCGAGTGAAAGCTCGACACCGATCTGCCGCGGATGGTCCTGGGTGTAGATGGTGGGGCCCCTTCCGGAGTTCGCGTAGATCGCGCCGTCTTCGCCCAGCAGGTTGTTGCCGAACAGGTGGATCCCGAACCTCTCGTTGCTGAAGCCGAACCGCGCGCGCAGCAGATCGCGAGAGTCGGCCGAAGCTCCCGGCCCGAACTGACCCAACTGGTCGTCGATGTGGCTCAGCCCGAGGAATGCCTGTCCAGCCCAGGTGTCGCCGAGCGCCCAGGCGTAGCTCGCCGACAGGGTTCCGGTCCACGCGGGCACGAACGGCAGACGGTCGCCGTTGCGTGCCCCTGCGGCGGCCGCGAACGTCGGATTGATGTTCGTGAACTCGGACTGGTTCCAGTTGGTGGAGAACTGGAAGGACAGCCCCGAAACGCTGGCCGGACGGTAGTCGAGTGCCAGATCGACGCCGTAGAGCTCTGAGTCGCCGATCTGGTAGTCCAGGAAGAGCCCGAAGACCGGTACGGCCTGCCGGGTGTCCTTCCAGTCCTGGAAGTAGGGAGCGACGTCGATCAGGAGCCGTCCTCCGCTGAGGGTGTACTTCGCCCCCAGTTCGTAGCTCCACAGTTCGTCGGAGTCGACTGCCACCGAACACGGCAGCCCGCCCAACACGTGCAGCGCGCAGGTGTCGGGACTGTTGAAGCTCCCGCTGCGGAAGCCCTTGGCGATGTTCAGGTAGTAGTTCGCCTGCTCGGAGGCGTCAAGGGCGAGGTTGAAGCGGGGGTTGACGCTGTCGAAGGTCGCCGGCTCCAACTGTGTGCTGAACCCGCTGCTGTACACGGACCGCTCGTCCTCGAAGGAACGCAGCCCGGCCAGCGCGACGAGCCGGTCGTCCAGGAAGGCGTACGAGACTTCAGCGAAGAGGGACAGGGACTCCGAGCCGCGGTCAGCCGTGCTGTCCGGGAACACCGGCGGTTCAATCGACGAGAGGACGAGGGCGTCCGTTTCCGAGTAGTAGACGCCGACCAGCCACTGGAACGGAGAGTCGTTCTGCGAGACGAGCCGGGTTTCGTGGTTCAGGGCGTCCCCTGAGGTCTGAGCGAAGATGTCGAGGAATCCGCTCGGCGACAACGGGAACGGCAAGCCGACCTGCACTTCGTCGGTCGCGTCGATCTGCGTCGTGGTGCTGGTGAGCGAGGCGCCGCCGAAGCTGATCGTGAAGCTCCCGGTGGCGAGTTCGTACTCGCCGAGCGTGTAGTCGCCGGCGGACGCGGACGTCGTCGTCGGGGGATCGAGGGCCGAGAGCAGGGTGCCGCCCTCCTGATCGGCTTCGTTGCCCGCGACCATCAGCCGCAGGTTGAACCGGTCGTTCGGCGTGGTGTCGAAGATGGCGCGGTAGTTGGTCACGTCGCCCGCGCCGAACTGGTCGTCGCCGGTTGTCGCCAGTAACTGGTAGCCCGCGGTGTCTTCGGTACTGGCGACCAGCCGCAGGCCCGCCTTGCTCCCCATGGGGATGTTGACCGCGGCATCGATGTAGTTGCCGTTGCCGCCGCCGTCGGTGCTGGAGTAGCCGCCGCGCAGGCTGGCCCCGAAGCCGCCGTAGTCAGGTGAACGCGTGATCAGGCGCACCGTGCCGCCCATCGAGCCGTTGCCGTAGAGCGTGCTCTGCGGACCACGCAGGACCTCGATTCGCTCGAGGTCGAACGAACGGCCCATCGGAGCGAAGTTCTGCCCGAAGACGAAGAAGGCGGCATCGTCGAAGTAGTAGCCGACGGTCGGATCGCCCAGGGCCTGCCCGATTCCGCGGATCTGGTAGCGGCGCAGGCCGACGTTGTTGGACAGTTCTTCGGAGGCTCCCGGAACCAGTGTGATGACCTCGTTCAGATCCCGCATGTTGGCCTCCTGGAGAGCCTCTGCGGTGAAGGCCTGCACGGAGATCGGAACCTCCTGCAGTTCCTGCTCGCGCTTCTGCGCGGTGACCACGATGACTTCGCTCACCTCATCCGCGGGGGCCTCTTCCTCTTCGTCCTGTGCGCCCAAGGGAGGCGCCAGCAGGGTGGCGGCGAGAGCGGCGGCGAGCCAGGCGAGGTTGGGATCGAGCTTGCGCATGGGTGTCTCCTTGATCGGTCTGTTTGCCCCTGTATACGACCGTATCGTATACGACCGTATCGTGCGGGCGGATAGGGTCGGAACCGATGAACCGACGCTCTTTCCTGAAAGCCGGCGCGGTCGCCGCGGCAATGCCGATCGTCTCGCAGGCGCGTGGCTTCGGACTGGTCGCGGCCCCACCGGAGGTCGCGGTCGAACCGACCGTCCTCCAGCAGCTCCTCGACGAGTCCGCTCGCAGCCTCGGCATCGTCGGCGCCCAGCTCGCGGTCTTCGACGGCGAGGCGGTCCACG
>WTGL01000086.1:9145-9566 GCA_011523565.1 Acidobacteriota bacterium | reverse complement strand
TCGCGACGCGATCGCCGGCGTGCTCGGCATGCAGCAGGACCAGGTCAGGGTCATCGGCACTCCGGTCGGCGGCGGGTTCGGCGCCAAGTTCGTGTTGTACGAGCCCCTCCTCGCGCTCGCCGCGGTCCAGCACCAGCGACCCGTCCGCCTGGTGATGACGCGGACCGAGGAGATGCTGGCGGCGACTCCGGCCCCTTCCACCCGGATCACGATTAGGGCAGGAGCGAAGCGGAACGGAGAACTCACAGCGCTCGAGGCCGATCTGGCGATCGACTGCGGTTGTTTCCCCTCGTCGATGACCGCCCTTGCCGGGACCTTGCTGGGAAGCTCCTACCAGACTCCCAACCAGGCCGTGGGCGGCTTCGAGGTCACGACGAACAAGCCGTCGGTCGGCGCCTATCGCGCGCCGCTCGCTCCCCAG
>WTGL01000086.1:5552-9135 GCA_011523565.1 Acidobacteriota bacterium | reverse complement strand
GTCCTCGACCAGCTCGCTCGCGAACTCGACCTGGACCCGGTCGAGTTCCGGCTGCAGAACGCCTCGGAGGCCGGCAACCCGATGGCGTCCGGAATGCCTTGGGCCGGGATGGGTCAGCGGCAGGTCCTGGAGGCTCTTCGCGATCACCCGGCCTGGCAGAACCGCGAGCAGGCACGCGCCGAAGGACGGGGCGTCGGCATCGCGCTCGGCGCCTGGCCCGGCGGTACGGAGCCGGCTTCCGCAGCCTGCGCGCTGCAGACGGACGGCACGCTCAAGGTCCACATCAGCACGGCCGACATCAACGGCACGAACACCAGCATGGCCCTGATGGCGGCCGAAGCGTTCGGACTCGACCCGGACAAGGTCACGATCGCGACGGGCGACACGTCGTCGGGGCCGTACGCCGGTGCCTCGGGCGGCAGCAAGACGATCTACACGGTCGGCCCGCCCGTCATCCAGGCGGCCCAGGAGGCGCGCCGCCAGACGCTGGAACTCGCAGCCGAGACGTTTGAGGCGGACCCCGAGGATCTCGAGATCGTAGACGGCGCCGTCCAGGTCAAGGGCTCGCCCGACAAGTCGATTCCCCTCCGCAAGATCGCCCAGCGAACGATGCGGTTCGGCGGGCGGCAGGCGCCCGTCTTCGGCCACGGCCGGCACGCCCAGACCAGCCAGGCGCCGGGCTTCTGCGCCCAACTCGCGGAGGTGCAGGTTGACCGGGAAACCGGACGGGTCGACGTCGACCGGGTCGTCGTCATCCAGGACTGCGGTCGGGCGATCAATCCGGCCGCGGTCGAGGGGCAGATGATGGGCGGCGCCCTCCAGGGCATCGGCTGGGCGCTCTACGAGGAGATGTCGTACAGCGAGGACGGCCAGTTGTTGACGGCCACCTTGAACGACTACGCCCTGCCCCACTTCGCCCACGGTCCCGTCGAACTTGAGACGGTCCTGGTCGAGGTGCCGTCGGACCACGGCCCCTTCGGCGCCCGCGGCGTCGGGGAGCCGCCGGTCGTCCCCACCGCGGCCGCCATCGCCAACGCGATCGCAGATGCCTGCGGCGCGCGACCGACGGAGTTGCCGATGACACCGCCCAGGGTGCTTCAGGCGCTCAACGGCGGCGAGTAGAGCAGGAGCGGCCGCCGCTAGACTGCGGCGGAGATGGCCCGCCGCGGAATCGATGCCTGGGCACTGGGGGCGGCCGTCGTCCTCGCCGCGGTCACGCTCGCCGCCCCCCTGCTCGGCGTCGCCCGCTGGCAGCCTCTGGCAATTGGCGGCGCCGTCGCCCTGGCTCTGCTCTACATCGCCTGCCGCGTCCTGGCGCTGGCACCTCTTCTCGACCATTCCACCGGCTCGACGCGGCCGCCGCTCGTCTTTCTGCTGCTGCCCTTCGCCTTCTACCTCGCCCTGATTCCCTGGTCGATCCACGAGCGGGCGCCGGACGGCGATGAGCCCTGGTTCCTCCTGACGACCCACAGCATCGCCCACGACTTCGATCTCGACCTGGCGAACAACTACGTCGACCAGGACTCGCTCGCCTTCATGCCCCGCGCGATCGGGCCGCAGCCGGGAGACCCGGAGGAGCCCGACGGCGCCGTCTACGCGCGCCACGGCGCCCTCCTGCAAACGGTCATGGCGCCGGCCTACCGGGTCGGCGGCCGGCCCGGCGCGATGGTCGTGATCGCCGCTCTGGCCGCCCTCGGCGCCTGGCTCCTGCTCGATCTGACCGCCTTCAGCCCGGACGCCCGCGCGCGGCTGATCGTGTACCTGGCGTTTGGCTTCACCGCCCCCTTCCTGATCTACAGCCAGCAGATCTGGGCCGAGGTCGCGGCCGTCCTCCTGGCGGTCGCGGCCCTGAGGTGGATCAACCGACTCACCGGCGAACGGGACGGCCCGACACCGGAATCGCGTAGCAACGACCGGGTCGCCTGGCTGCTTCTCGTGCTGGCTCTGGCGCTCTTGCCGGCGCTCAAGTTCCGTCTCGGCCTGGTCAGTGCGGCGCTCGCCCTGGTCTGCCTGCTGCGCCTCGGCCCGGGGCGGCGCCGGCAGGCCGCCCTCTGGCTGGCTGCGACCCTCGTGCCCGCCGGTGTCCTGGTGCTGCTGCTCAACCGCGCGCGGTTCGGCACCGTACTCGGCATGCACTCCTGGAGCGAACTGGAGTTCTACCGGGAGTCCACTGTCGCGATGGCGCTCGCTCTGAACGGAATGTTCTTCGATCTCGCCTACGGCCTGGTCGCCTGCTCACCGATCTGGCTCCTCCTGTTTCCCGCTGCCGTGGCTGCCTGGCAGCGCAACCGCAGACTCCTCTTCGAAGTCGCGCTGATCGCCCTACCGACTCTGCTGCTGGTCGCCACGCGCCTGGAGTGGTACGGCGGCTGGTCGCCCCCGTTCCGCTACGGCCTCGTGGTCCTGCCCTTCCTCGCCCTGTTGCTTACGCCTCTGTTCGAGCGTCGAGTCGAAGCCGTTTCCACCCAGTCGACGCCGGGGACCGCGGTGGGCGGCCTTCCGCCGGGAGTTTCGGCCCTGGCCCTGGTCCTGGCCCTGCTCAGCGGAGCGCTGGCCGTGATCTTCGTGGTCGAGCCGGGCTGGACTTACAACCTCGCCGACGGCCGCCACCACCTGGTCCACTACCTGGAAGCTCGTACGGGGATCGACTTCGCGCGCTTTCTCCCGTCCGCCACGCGGCCCCGGAGCGCGACCTGGCTCCTTCCCATCGCGGCCGTCGGCCTCGCTCTCGTCGCGCCGCGCCTGCGCTACAGGCCGCTCGCCGTCGCACTTGCCGGTATTCCCGTGCTTGCCCTTGCCGCCCTCCCGGTCCTCGCCGGATCGCTGCCCACGCGGCGGCTGGAGGTCGAGAGCGCCGCGGTCGACAGGACAGGCGGCAACCTGGACCCCGAACGCTGGACGATGGAGCGGACGCGGAACCCGGAAGCCTGGGTGTTTCCGGAGGGCACCCGGGCCGAAGCGCCCGTCATCCCCGGCGGCAGCCAGGCGGCTCTCACCCTGACGGCCCGGCCGGTGCTGAACCGTCCGGCGCCGCTGACGCTGATCGCCCGCGCCGGCAGCCGCGAGATCGGCCGCCTGACCTTCGCCGGCGCCGACGGCAGTGACCAGGCCGGCTGGCAGACGCACATTTTGCCGACCACCGCGTGGCCCCCGGGAGCACCTCTCGTCCTGGAGGTTCCCTTTGGCCCCGGGGCAGCGCTGCCGCTGAATGGTCTGAAGATCGACCGGGTCGACTTTCGCTGGCGCTGATGGCGCCAGCTACGTTCAGGGCCGGACTTCGTAGTAGAGGTTGGCCGGGTCGTCGAAGTCGTGCATCCGAAAACGCGTGAAGCCGGCTTCCCGCACCATCCGCTCCGCAACGACCGGGTTGAAGCCCAGTGTTCCGAGACCGAGGCCGTCCGGTTCGGACAGGGCGGACGACATGCAGGCCGAGACCGAGAACCCGTAGAGCAGCGCCAGCACCGGATTGCGCATGTTGTCCTCGAACCGCGGGCTGCTGCGGATGTCCTTGATCAACCAGGTGCCGTCGTCCCGGATGGCGCCGCGGATGGCCGCGATGACGAGGTCCGGCCGCGTCATGTCG
>WTGL01000086.1:0-5460 GCA_011523565.1 Acidobacteriota bacterium | reverse complement strand
CTGGCGCGTCCAGGGACCGAGCATCCGCTCGGTGCGATGCGCGGCGCAGGGTCCGAGCTGCTGATAGGACAGTCCGATTCCGCTCCTGAACGCCTCCGCCAGTCCGTCGATCACGTCGTGATCGGGCGGATAGCCGAACGCACCGCCGGCGAAGGCCACGGAGTTCTCCTCGTCCGCGAGCACCGCGGCGGCAACGCCGTCGAGTTCGAAGCGCGGCTCGCCGCCGTTCTCGGCGCCGTGGTACTCGAGCAGTCCGGCGGCCGCCTGTCCGTGCAACCACTCACGCAACCAGCGCTCCTTCAGCCCGCTGGCTTCGGCAAGCTCCGACGGGCTCACCGGACCCAGGCCCTGCAGGGTACGGTAGATGCCCAGCCGGTCGCCGAGGTGGATCATCAGGGAGACGAGTTCGCCCTGCTTGAACTGCCACACCTTCAGGGCGAAGGCGCCGACCTGTTCCGGGTCGAGCCGGCCATAGAGTGACTGCGTGTCGCTATCGTCGTCCGTCATCTCGGGCTTCTCCTCACTGGGTGCGTCGTCGGCTTGCGGTGCTTGCAGGCACCCGAAACGGGCCGCACGGTATCATTCGCGGCCCGCACGAACAGCTTCTCCAGGCGCTCTTCGCGATGCCTGGAACCTCTCAGGAGATTGTCCATGCCAGCCACCCGCCACGCCGCCAGGAAGCCGGTTCTCCAGGTCACGACCGGTGCTCTCGCTCTGCTGTTTCTGTCTCTTCCGGTCGCAGCCCAGAAGGGGGGCGCCACCGAAGGGCCCCAGCACCACTGGCAGGCGGCGAACGCGGTCGGAGACGGCGCGGGCCCGGTCGACCAGTCGCTGCTCGAGGCGGCGCCGACGCGCGAATCCTGGCTTCACTACGGCGGCAACTATGCGAGCTGGCGACACTCGCCGATCACCGAGCTGACGCCTGAGAGCGTCGCCGATCTCCGCGTCGCCTGGATCGCCCAGACCGGCGTTCCCAGTCAACTCGAGTCCTCGCCCGTGGTCTACGACGGCGTGCTCTACCTGACGTCTTCGATGAACCGTCTGCTCGCCTACGACGCCGCCGACGGCACGCTGCTCTGGCGCTACGACCACCAGAACCCCTCCGATCTGCGCATCTGTTGCGGGCCGGTGAACCGCGGCGTCGGTATTGGCGGGGACCTGGTCGTCATGGGCACCCTCGACGCCCGCCTGCTCGCCTTCGACCGCAAGACGGGTGAACTGGCATGGGACACGGAAGTCATTCCCTACGCGAAGGGTTTCTCGATCACCTCCGCGCCGCTCATCGCCGAGGGCGTTGTGGTCATCGGCATCGGCGGCGGCGAGTACGGCGTGCGCGGCTTCTTCGACGGCTACGACCTGGAGACCGGTGAACTCCTGTGGCGCCACTACACCGTGCCGGACGCTGGTGAACCCGGCGTCGAGACCTGGTTGGGCGAGTCGTACAAGACCGGGGGCGCCGCCACCTGGGCGACCGGCAGCTACGACCCGGCGACCCAGACCCTGTTCTGGACTACCGGCAACCCCTCGCCCGACTGGAACGGCGACACCCGTCTCGGCGACAACCTGTACAGCGACAGCGTGCTGGCCGTCGACATCAAGACCGGCGAGCGCAAGTGGTACTTCCAGTTCACCCCTCACGACGTCTGGGACTACGACGGTAATTCCGAGGTCTGGCTGGTCGACGTCCAGGTCAACGAGCAGACCATTCCCGCCCTGGTCCAGGCCAACCGGAACGGCTACTTCTACGTCCTCGACCGCCGCGACGGCGGCTTCCTGCACGCCAACCAGTACGTCCATCAATTGAACTGGGCGACGCTGGACGAGAACGGCCGGCCGGTCGTCGACCCGGTGATGAAGCCAGCGGACGAACCGACGCAGCGCGTCTGTCCCGGCCTCGCCGGCGGCAACAACGCCGCCTACGCCGGCGCCTACAGTCCGGAGACCGGTCTCGCCTACGTGCCGACGATCGAGAGCTGCATGATGTTCCGGAAGGGCGTCGTCGTCTTCGTCGAAGGCATCCCGTTCTTCGGCGGCGAGCCGATCCCGACCGACACCGCCGAGGGGAAGTCGTACGGGCACCTGTCGGCAATCGACGTCAGCACCGGCGAGACGAGGTGGAGCTACCGCGATCCGGTGCCGATGCTCGCGGGCGTGCTCAGCACCGCGGGCGGCCTGATCGTCACCGGCAACGCCTCTGGCCACCTTCTCGGCTTCGACGCCGAAACCGGTGAAGAAGTCTGGCGCTACCAGACCGGCTCCGGCATCCGCAGCCACCCGATCGCGTACCAGTACGAGGGCAAGACCTACCTCGCCGTCGGTTCCGGCGGCGGCGGCGTGGTCCAGACCGCGGTCGGCACCGCACCCTCGCTGCCCGAAGGCAGCATGCTGCTCGTCTTCGAACTCGATTCGTGATGGCTGTGGTGTCGGCAGCGAGGCGGCCGATGCCCGCGGCCGGAGCGCTCGCCCTCTTCCTGGCGGTCGCTCCCGCGCAGGCCGAGGAGCTACGGGTCTGCCTGCTCGAGGACGACTTGCCGCGCGCCCACCGCGCGCAAGGCACCGGCTTCGACCACGATCTGTTTCGGGAAGCCGCGGAGCGCCTCGGCCGCGACTTCGTTCCGGTCTGGCGGCCGAAGGCTCCGCCCTACTCCGAGATCGACGACACGGATCTGCCGTTCGAGGCACTCCTGGAACGCGAGTGTGATCTCGCGCCATCCGTGCCGGGCCAGCTCGCGCTCGGGCGGCTGACCGGAGCGGTCGATCTCAGCCCGCCCTACTACGCGGCCGCCTTTGAGATCTACATGCCGGCCGCCGAGAGCCTGGACTGGGCCGGTCTGCCGGCAGCGGTGGCGGGCCGCAAGGTGGCGGTGCGGCTGCAGTCTCTCGGCCACTTCGCCGCCCAGGCGGCGGGTCTCGACTGGACCTCGCAACCGAGCGCAGCCGATGTCGTCCGCGCCGTGGACGACGGCCGGGCCGCCGCGGCGCTGATCTTCGGCCCGGCCCTGGCCAGCCTCGGCAAGGACCCCGTGAACGCCTTCGAGCCGCCTCCAGCACTCCGTTTCAACGAACACGCCGCGGTGCGCGCCGGCGACGCGCTTGGTGACGAAGTCACGCGCGTGCTCGAGGATCTCCGTCGCGACGGCACTCTCGCGGGCCTGGCCGCGCGCTATGGCATCTTCCGCATCGAACCCTTCCCCACCGTGTCCTCGCCGGAAGCGATCCGCGCGCTGGGCATCGGAGGGCCCTGACCGTCGAGGAGCAACGCCTTGTCCACCACGAGCGAACCGCCCACCACCAACGAACCGACCGCCGTGCAGGCTCGCTACTCCTCGTTGATCGTCCTGGCTCTGCCAGTGCTGCTGGCGGCCTGCGCCACCGGAGGCGGCCCGGCGCCCGAGAAACCCGGCGCCCCGGCCGCCGCCGACGCCACGACAGCAGCGGCAGAGCCCACCGCCGCCGCGGAGGCGCCGGCCGCGGCAGACGTCGCGTCCGCAGCCGCCGAACCGGAAGCCGCGGCATCGCCCGTCGCCGCGTACCTCGAAGACCCCGCCGCAATCATCGACGGCCGGCGCATGTTCCGCGCCGTTTGCACCGGCTACTGCCACTCAACGACGCCGGGCGTCACGAAGGACGCGCCGAACCTCTTCGACTGCGACTGGGACCACGGCAACACGGATGCCGACCTCTACCGCGTGATCAACCGCGGTGTGCCGGACACGGAGATGCTCCCCTTCGAGGGGAAAATCCCCGAGGACACGATCTGGAAGGTCATCGCGTACGTGCGCTCCAACAGCCTGGACTGCGGCTGAAGCCGCCGGGCAAGCCCGGAACCGCCGCTGCTACCGTTCGTGCGAGCGATGAAGAGCAAGCGGGAAGGAGCAGCGCCACTCACACGCAGGCAGGCGATTGCTGTGGCGGGAGCGGCGGCGATGCCTCTCGCCGCCTCACCCGGTCTCGCGATCCAGCCAAGCGGCGTCGCCGAGGGGAAACTCAGGGTCGAGGAAGTGGACCTCACGTCGGTGCGGGTGAGCGAACGGACGGCGTGGATGTTCGTTCATGTGCGCACCAACCTCGACCTCGTTGGCCTCGGCGAATGCTCTCTCGGTCGCCGCCGCGAGTTGCCGACGCTCGGAGGCGCCTTCGAGGCCGCCCGCGGCCGCTCGCCGTTCGACATCGAGGCCTACCGCGCCGCCGGACGCGAACGGGCAGCGGCCGGCGCCATCTTCGAGGCGACCGCCTTCTCCGCCATCGAACAGGCGCTCTGGGACCTGGTCGGGAAAGCGGTCGATGCGCCGGTCCACGAGTTGACCGGCGGCAGCCTGCGGGACTCCCTGCCCGCCTACGCGAACATCAACCGCGCCACCCGGGAACGAACGCCCGAGGGGTTCGCGGCCAACGCCCGCGCGGCGATCGAAGACGGTTTCACGACGATCAAGGCCGCTCCGTTCGACGGCTTCCCAGCGCTCGACGCGCCCGCGTCTGAAGTCGCCGCGGCCGCCGACCTGGGCGTGGCCTGCGTCGAGGCGATCCGGGAGGCGGTCGGACCCGGCGTTGACATCCTGATCGACTGCCACAGCTTCTTCGATGTCGATCTCGCGGTCGACATCGCCCGCCGGCTCGAACCCCAACACCTCGCCTGGTACGAGGAACCCGTAGCACCCACCGATATCGCCGCGACCGTGGCCATAGAGCGAGCGATCGAACAGCGCATGGCCGGGGGCGAGTTCCTGTTCGGGATCGAGGGCTTCGGCCCGCTGTGCCGGGAACGGGCCGTGGACGTGATCATGCCCGACGTCAAGCACTGCGGCGGGCTCCTCGAAGCCCGCAAGATCGCCGCCGTCGCCGAACTCGACGGGATCGCCGTCTCGCCTCACAACCCGAGCGGTCCCGTCGCCACCGCCGCCTCGGCACAGCTCTGTGCCGGCCTGCCCAACTTCGAGATCCTCGAGATGCAGTGGGGCGAAGCGGCCTGGCGCGGCGACCTGGTCCTGCCCCCCGAACGCTTCGAGAACGGCTCGATAGCGGTTCCGGACGGTCCCGGCCTCGGCGTGGAGTTGAACGACGCCGTAACGCGCG
The DNA here is from genome assembly GCA_011523565.1 of Acidobacteriota bacterium. Classification (GTDB taxonomy): domain Bacteria; phylum Acidobacteriota; class Thermoanaerobaculia; order Multivoradales; family Multivoraceae; genus Multivorans. The sequence continues at coordinate 387 of WTGL01000086.1, read as the reverse complement.
AGCACGCGTAGACCTGCCGATATAGTCCCGTCCGCCTTCTCGCAAGCCACCGCCGCGCTCCGACGCCTCCAACAGCCCACGGAGAATCCCGTGCTCGAGATCCAGACGATCCCCGTCCTGAGCGACAACTACGCCTACGTGCTGCACGACACGGGGAGCGGCAAGATCGCGGTCGTCGATCCACCGGAAACCGGGCCGATCGAAGCGGCGCTGTCCGCCATCGATTTTGGCATCGACTGGATCGTGATCACTCACCACCACATGGACCACATCGCCGCGGTGCCCGCACTGAAGGAGAAGTACGGCTGCCAGGTTGTCGGTCCCGCCGCCGATCAGCACCGCATTCCGGGGCTCGACCTCCTGGTGCGCGAGGGCGATCGCTTCCAG
>WTGL01000104.1:6891-9657 GCA_011523565.1 Acidobacteriota bacterium | reverse complement strand
GGGTCCGGCGGCGCTGTTGTCGATGACGACGATCCCCTCCAGGCCGCAGCGGGGCTCGTAGACGGTGACGACCTTCTCGGGACCGAAGTCGTCCGTGAAATCGAAGTGTTCAAAGGCGGATCCAGACATCACAGCTCCTTATCAGGCAACCACTCGGCGACAGCCGTCAAGCGGAGAACAAAGAAAGCCAGTGGCTGCTTCCCACCGGCTCATGAAGCCCGGTCGAGACCGGAGTGAGAGCCGCTCCCGCCGGTCAGGATCCCCCGGCGGCTTCGAGCAGTTCGAGGACGGCCTCCTCGAACTCCGCGTACAGCATCCGGCCCAAGTGCACGTTCGTCAGTTCGCCGCTGCGATCGAAGAACATGGTCGTCGGCAGGGCACCGAGCCACTCCGGATCGAACGAGGTCACGAAATCGACCGAGTTGTCGCCGGCCGACGCAAGGTAGGACACGAGGCCGGGCGCTCGCTTGGCGAAGAAGGGCCGCACGCGATCCTCGAGCTTGTCCGGGTCGTCCATCGAAACGGCGAGCACGACGAGACCGCGGTCGCCGTACCGCTCCTGCAGAAGGTCGAGTTCGGGCAGCTCCTGGAGGCAGGGGATGCACCAGGTAGCCCAGTAGTTGACGACGACTACCTTGCCCCGGTGGTGCTCAAGCACGGCGCGGAACTGGTCCGCGGTGGCGGGGTGGATCGTGTCGGGTTCGAGCAGATGCTCCATCGAGGCCACCTCCTCGGCGACCAACGGCGGAGCGGCGGCAAGCGACGCAGTAAGCAGAACCACAGCCGGGACGACCGTCGCGGCCAGTGTCTTCAGGGACAATCGAAACCTCCTGTTCCCACGGCAACCGACTCCGAACGAGCCGGCAGCCGCCCGATCCGCAGTATAGACCCGTCGCCGGCGCAGCCCCGTCAAACCGCAGCGTACATCGCGCCGCTGCGCTCGACCCGGCCCGCACGCTCAAGCCGGTCGAGATGCAACTCCATGCTGCGGCGTTCGGCCTTGGGAATTCCGGCCCCCTCATCGTGCGGCCGGTATACGAAGCGGTGGGCGACGATGTCGTCCATCTTCCGTGGTTCCCGGAGGTACTCCAGCAGCCGTCCCTCGCGGTCGGCGATCCGATCAACGTACCGGTCCAGGCGAGCGAGAAACGCCTCGCGATCGTCGAGCAGGCCAATGTGGTGGCCGGTGACGTAGTGCGCCGCCTCGATATCGCGCACCTGTTCCAGCGAGTCTTCAAACGCTTCGAGATCAGACCAGGCGTCGCCGTAGTACGGGCCGAAGCCGGTCAGGTCGATGTCGCCCAGAAACAGAACGCCGTCGGGCTCGATCAGGAGGGCGCAGTGACCGCGGGTATGGCCGGGCGTGTGGATCACCCGAACCGAGACGCCGCCGCCGAGATCGAACAGGTCGCCGTTCCGGAGGGGCACGGCGTCCGGCCGGGGCTCGTAGAAGAACGTGTTCTTCAGGTACCGGCCGTACTCCTCGCGGCGTTCCGGTTCGACTCCGAAGATGGCGAGAAAGCCGTCGAAGTCGAGCAGGCCGGACAGATCCTCTTCGTGGACGTGGACCGTGGCGTCCCTGAACAACGGCAACGCTGCGGTGTGATCCTCGTGGCAGTGGCTCAGCAGCACGAGGTCGACACGCGGCAGACCGTCCCGACCCCGCGCCCGAACACCGAGCGACGGATCGATCAGCACCGTCGACGCGGCCCCCTCGACAACCAGGGCGTTGTTGTCGGGGTACTTGCCGCCGCCTTCTCCAAACAGGATCGTCGTGACGCCGAGCCGGCGATCTTCGAGCTCGGTCAAATCAGAACCTCAGTGCAGTCGCCGCCGAAACGCCCGGCACGGACTCAGCCGGCAGACGCCTCGGCGACCGTCACCTGAGGGAACTGCCAGCCGTTGTGGTACTCGGCACGCAGCAGCGCGTTCGCCTCTTGGTCACCCTTGACGCGGCCCGCCGCGTGATCCCAGTACACCCGCCGTCCGGTCCGGAATGCGATGTTCCCCAAGTGCGCGTTGACCGCAACCAGGGCACCCACGTCCGCATTGCAGCGCGGCTGCCTGCGGGTCTTCATGCAGTCGATGAAGTCCTGCGTGTGCTGAGCCAACCCCCGCTGGTCGGGGGCCGCGACCTGTCTCTCGATGGCCGGCGTCTTCTCGTAGCGCTCACCGTCCCTGCGGCCGGTCTCGGCAAGCACCTCCCAACCGCCGCGGTCGACGACCAGCGTGCCGTTGTTGCCGGTGAAGGAGACGCCATGCCCGCGCTGGTGCGGCCCCAGGCTGATGCCCACGCTGTGCTCCCAGGTCATCGTGAAGTCGTCGTACTCGTAGATGGCCTGCTGGGTGTCCGGGGTCTCCATCGCGCTGCCGGGATAGCCGAACGGTCCGCCCAGGGACATCACCGACCTGGGCGCCGTCGCCTTCATGCCCATCAGCACGATGTCGATCAGGTGGACACCCCAATCGGTCATCAGGCCGCCCGCGTAGTCCCAGTACCAGCGGAAGTCCCAGTGGAATCGGTGCTTGTTGAAGGGCCGTTTCCTTGCCGGTCCCAACCACATGTCGTAGTCGACGCCCGCGGGCGGATCGGAGTCGGGCACCGGCATCGGCGCCGCCCAACCCATGTAGGCCCACGTCTTGGCGGTACGGATCTGGCCGAGTTCACCGGACCACAGGTACTCCATCGCGTCCTGCCAGTGCTTGCCCGAACGCTGCCACTGGCCGACCTGAACCACCCGACCGTAGGCCCTGGCCGCCTGCTGC
>WTGL01000104.1:778-6881 GCA_011523565.1 Acidobacteriota bacterium | reverse complement strand
GACCTCCTCGATCGAGTTCGCCATCGGCTTCTCGACGTAGACGTCCTTCCCCGCTTCGCAGGCGTCGACCATGATCCGGCAGTGCCAGTGGTCCGGCGTGCCGATAATCACGGCGTCGATCTCATCGTCCTCCAGCAGCTTGCGGTAGTCGCCGTAGCTGTCCGGCCTGCTGCCGGTCAGATCCTCGAAGGACTTGACCCGCTCACCGAGAACATTGCCGTCGACGTCGCAGAGCGCGGCGCACTCGACGCCGTCGATGTCGAGCATGGAACGCATGTCGCTCGATCCCATGCCGCGGCAGCCGATCACGCCGACCCGGATGCGGTCGCTGGCAGCCACCGCCCTGCCCCGAACCGGGGCAGCGAACGCCGCGCCCAGATTGCCGAGACCGGCCGCCGCCGCTCCAAGACCGCCCATGCCGTAGAGAAAGGAACGTCTGGTCGTACTCATCGTCTCGCTCCCGGCGGAACTCGCCCATCCTCCAAGGTCCCTGTACACTGCGCTATGCAGACCGCGCATCATACCGACCTGAACGCCCCCGTCCCGTCGGCCGATCTGATCGGCAGGCTTCCGAAGACGGATCTCCACGTTCACCTCGACGGTTCGCTCCGGCTCGACACCCTGATCGAGCTGGCCCGGGACGCCCGGCTCGAGCTTCCCTCCCAGACGCCGGAGGGCCTGCTGGAACTCGTCTTCAAGGAGCGCTACGACGACCTGGAGGACTACCTGCGGGCCTTCTCCTACACGTCGCCGGCGCTCTGCACCGCGGAGGCGCTCGAGCGGGCGGCCTACGAACTCGGGGCCGACAACCTGGCCGAAGGCGTCTGCTACGTCGAAGTCCGGCTGGCGCCCCAACTTCACACGGGGCCCGACCTGGACATCGCCGGGGTGCTGGCGGCCGTCGACCGCGGCCTCGCCCGGGTCCAGCGCGAACACGAGGCGACGCAGAGCGTCAGGAGCGGCGCCGAACCGCCCTTTCGCTACGGCATCATCGCCTGCGCGCTGCGCATGTTCGGGCCCGGACACAGTCCCTACTACCGCGGCCTGTACTCGGCCCTCAACGGCTGGACCAGGGCGGAGATTCACGCAGCCGCTTCGCTCTCGCTGGCCCGCTCCGTGGTCGAGGCCCGCGACCGGCTCGGGCTACCGGTGGTGGCCTTCGATCTCGCAGGCGCCGAAGCCGGCAACCCGGCAGCCGTGCATCGGGACGCCTTCCTCTTCGCCCAGCAGAACTTCCTGATGAAGACGATCCACGCCGGCGAGGCCTACGGTCCGGAGAGCATCTTCCAGGCGATCACCCTGCTGCAGGCGGACCGGATAGGGCACGGGACCCACCTCTACGCCGCGGACCGGCTCCGCCGCGACAACCCGAACTCGGCGGCGGCGAAGGATCCCGAGCGCTACATCAGAAGCCTCGCCCAGTACATCAGCGATCGCCGCATCACGCTCGAGGTCTGCATCACCTCGAACCTGCAGAGCATCCAGCGGCTTCAGAAGTTCTCCGACCACCCGTTCGCGCGGATGATGGAAGACCGGCTCTCGGTCACCCTCTGCACCGACAACCGGCTCATGTCGCGAACCTCCGTGACCAAGGAGCTCGCCTCCGCCTGCAAGGCCTTCAACCTGACCCACGAAGACCTGCGCAACGTCATCATCTACGGCTTCAAACGCAGCTTCTACCCCGGCAGCTACCTCGAAAAGCGCGCCTACGTCCGCCGCGTGATCGACCGCTACGACGAGGTGATGGGAGCGGAGGCGGCGAAGAACTGACCTTTAGCCGGAAGCCGAGGCCGCCATCTTCGCCTGTCGCCGGCGCCAGCGCTCCCGCGCCTTCTCCGCTTCGGCCTCCCGGTTGCGCGGCGGCGCGAAAGTGGTGAGTTCCCCGAGGAGCACGGCGGTTGCCTCGGCAACGGCGTCCACGGCCTGCTCGAACGCAGCCTCGTTGGCGCGCGACGGCCTGGTCGAACCACTGACCTTGCGCACGTACTGGAGGGCCGCGGCGCGCACTTCGTCTTCACTCGCGGGCGGCTCGAAGTTGTAGAGGACGCGGATGTTCCTGCACATTGGGTCGTCTCCTTCAGCGGGCGGCGCGGTCCGCGCCACCCTATGGCGCGAATCGCTGGACTGGCCAGTCCGGCACGTAGTCCGTGCTCTGATCGCCCCAGGCGGTCCAGAGTTCCGAGTGGCGGCCACGGGCGAACAGTTCAAGGTACGGGCCCGGGCTGCACGCTTCGATGATGTCGTAGAGCTCGTCCGGTTTGCGGGAATGCTCCCGCTTGCGCGAGCGGATGATGTTGACCTGGCGGCGGCCGGGGGAAAGGGTGCGGAGCCTGCCCCGCACGCCGAACAGGACGAGTTCCGTCGTGTTGCGGAAGTAGAAGCCGACGCCGCGGCCGTCGGGGCCGCCGTCCTTGCGCACCTTGTGCCAGACCAGGTTCGTCTTGTAGGTGAAGCCCCAGCGCTTCATGACGTCGAGGCCTTCCTGGAGGAGCGCGTTCGGCACCCAGAGGTAGAGGTGGGCGGCTTCGGCGCAGGCCTCCGCGACCGGGATCGCTTCGATCTCCGCCCGCTTCAGGGTCGGATAGCGGCTCAGACGGCGGTGCTCCGGCGCCACCTTGCCGGTTCGGTTCAGGAACTGCCACGGCGGATCGGCCAGGACAGTGCCGAAGGCGCTCCCGGCGTGGATGCGCTCGAAGTCGGTGGCTGCCGTGGCGGGCATGGCGAATCGATGGTACCGCCCGAGCGGAGCCGGGCCGCGCACCACAGGGCGGTCTATCTCTCCTCCGCCGCGTACCGCATGAGCAGCCAGCGGTCCGGGTCGACGCGCAGCTCCTCAGGACGGGCCGTCACGGGCAGCGACGCCGTGGTTCGCTCGCCCTCGACGTCGACCCGGCCACGAAGGGCGCGGCCGTCCGCCGACACCGCCTCGACCTCCAGCGGCAACCGGTAGATCGTCGGTCCCGTCTGACGCACCTCGACCTCCAGCGCCGACGCCGCGGCGTCGAACTCCCAATCGATCTCGAGTTCCGGCACGCCGGGCCGGCGAAGCCACTGGTCGAAGAACCACGCGAGACTCCGGCCGGACACCTCCTCCATGACCGCGGCGAAGTCGGCGCTCGAGGCGTTCCGGTCGCGGAACCGTTGGTAGTAAGTCCTCATGCCCTTCCAGAAGGTGCCGTCGCCGACCTCGCCGCGCAGCATGTGCAGCACCCAGGCCGCTTTCTGGTACACGTTCGGGCTCAGGAGCCGCCTGGGATCGGGCACTGCCTCCGGCACGATGACGGAATCCGGAGCCTCCTCCACGTAGCTCAGGACCCTCGTCCGGGCCCGGCCCATCTGCTCCAGGAAGCGCTCGCGGCCGTAGGTCCACTCCAGGTAGCAGGCGGTCAGATAGGTCGCGAAGCCCTCGCTGAGCCAGACGTGCGGCCAGTCGCTCTCGGTGACCGCGTCGCCGAACCACTGGTGGGCGATCTCGTGGGCGATCAGGGTCTCGATGCCGCCTTCCCGGTCGACCGCATCCTCGTCGTAGAACACGTTGCCGGCGTTCTCCAGGCCGCCCCAGCGGGTCGTCGTCTGCACGTTGGCGAGCTTGGCGAACGGGTAGTCCCCGAGCCGTCGCTCGAAGCTCCCCAGCACGCGCGGCCCGGGAGCGAACGCCAGCAGGCCGGCTTCGCGGTCCTGCGGGTAGACCCAGGTCTCGACCGGCACGCCGTCAACAAGCGCCTGGCGCTGCCGGACGAAGCGCGCGACGCCAACCGCCATCACCTTGGTGGCGACCGGCGCCCGGCTCCGCCACTCTGTGCGCCGCATTCCGTCTTCCAGGTCGACGGCCTCGACGAAAGCGCCCGTGGCGACGACCTGGTAGTGCGCCGGCGCCGTGACCACGAAAGCCACGGTTGCCTTGTCCGACGGGTGATCGACCACCGGCAGCCAGTGGTGGGCCCGGTTCGGCCAGTTGTCGGCAAAGAAGGTGCGCTCGCCGTGCCGGTTCGTGCCGATCGTGAAACCGTCGGCCGGCACACCGCGATAGCGGATCTCGACGCGGTGGCTCTGGCCGACCGACGCCTCCCGGTCCAGTGAAACGAAGAGCCGGTCGCCCTGCTGCCGGAACTGGAGAGCACTGCCGGGCGGCGGCGGCGCACCGGCCAAACCGGCAACCGCCGCCGAGGAAACGACCATGCCACCGACCGACCGACTCTCTCCGGCTTTCCCACCCGCGTCCAGGCCGCTGGGTTCAACCGGATCATCCAGATCGAACGCGACCTCGGCGACCCGCCGCAGAACGCGAAAGGCGATCGTCGCCTTGCCTTCGATCTCGTCGGTCTGATCGGAAAGCTCGAGCTCGAAGCGGTAGTCCAGGACATCGATCGCCGCTCCAGGCAACTGCGCCTGGGCGGGCGCGGCGAAACCCGGGAACGCTGCCACGCCGCCGACCGCGAGCGCGCAGCCGAACAGCAAACGCACCGCGACGCGCCCCGGCCGGTGGGCCGGGGTCGCGCCTGGTTTCAAATGCGCTTCAGTCGTTGAGGAACTTGTAGACGACGGCCGCCACCGCGCCGCCGACGAGCGGTCCGACTCCGTAGAGCGCGAGGGTATTGGCGTCGAAGCCGCCACCCGTGATCGCCTCCATGACCTGGGGACCGACACCGACTGCGGGGTTGATGGCACCACCGGATACACCGCCGGCAGCGTACACGGCCGCCGAAAGCGTAAAGCCGATGACCAGCCCGTTGGCCGGGTTGCCCTCCGATCGCGAGGACATCATGTTCAGCACCACCGTGACGAGAGCGAAGGTGAGCAGCGCCTCGGCGACCATGCCGTGCATGAGCGGATGCTCAGTCGGCATCGGCGCCGTGCTTCCGCCGACCAGGTAGCTGTGAACGAGCCAACCGAGACAGGCGCCGACAAGCTGGGCCACCATGTACTGGACCATGTCGGCCACGCCAAGCTTGCCGCGCATCCACGCAGCCAAGCTCACGGCCGGGTTGAAATGAGCTCCGGACAGATGTCCGCCGCTGTACGTCATCACCGCCAACATCAGCCCGACGGCGATGGCGCTGTTCCCGGTTAGGGCCACAGCCATCATCAGGAACATCGTGCCGATGCACTCCATGAGCAGCTTGCGCATGTGCTTCCCTCCCTAAGTTCTACTTCAGATCTCTTCCTCCTCGTTTACGCCTTGCCGGAGACCAACTCGGCTGCGCATCGACATAGATGGTAGCGTTCCAACATCCCCCCAGAACATGGAGTTTTCTTGCTTTTTCTGAGGAGCCGACCAACGATGAAGTCGAGAGCCGCAGTCGCCCGTGAAGCGGGCAAGCCACTGGAGATCGAAGAGGTTGACGTCGAGGGCCCGAAGGAGGGAGAGGTCCTCGTCCGGGTGGTCGCCACCGGCGTCTGCCACACCGACGCCTACACGCTTTCCGGGGCCGATCCGGAGGGACTGTTTCCCGCGATCCTCGGCCACGAGGGCGGCGCGATCGTGGAAGAGGTCGGGCCCGGCGTGACCTCCGTGGCGCCCGGCGACCACGTGATCCCGCTGTACACGGCGGAGTGCCGCGAGTGCGAGTTCTGCACCTCGGGCAAGACGAACCTGTGCCAGGCCATCCGCGCCACCCAGGGCCAGGGCGTGATGCCGGACGGCAGTTCCCGGTTCAGGAGCAGCGGCCGGTCGCTCTACCACTACATGGGCACGTCGACCTTCTCCGAGTACTCGGTGATCGCCGAGATCTCGACCGCCAAAGTGAACAAGGCGGCGCCGCTCGACAAGGTCTGCCTGCTCGGCTGCGGCATCACGACCGGCATCGGCGCCGTGCTGAACACGGCCAGGGTGGAGCCCGGGGCGACCGTCGCGGTCTTCGGTCTCGGCGGCATCGGCCTGTCGGTGATCCAGGGCGCGGTGATGGCGAAGGCGGGCCGGATCATCGCCGTCGACATCAATCCGGCAAAGTTCGATTTCGCCCGCTCCCTCGGCGCAACCGACTTCGTGAACCCGGCCGACTACGACGACCCGATCCAGGACGTCATCGTCGATCTGACCGGCGGCGGCGTCGACTACTCCTTCGAGTGCATCGGCAACGTCGACGTGATGCGCTCCGCCCTC
>WTGL01000104.1:0-768 GCA_011523565.1 Acidobacteriota bacterium | reverse complement strand
CGGCACCGCCTTCGGCGGCGTCCGCGGCCGCAGCGATCTCCCCGGGATGGTCGATCAGTACATGGCCGGCGAGATCGAGATCGACAGCATGATCACCCACACGATGGGCCTCGACGAGATCAACCACGCCTTCGACCTGATGCACGAGGGCAAGAGCATCCGCTCGGTGGTTCACTACTAGCCGGCGGAGACGCCGGCGCACCCAGTGTGTGCCCGCTTCCTGGTTACATATCCATGACTGCCGCGATGTCACGGTCGAGTTGCGGCGGTTTGGACAGGAGTGAGATTCCAAAGAAGAGGGTCAGCGAAACCAGGAGGGAAAGCGCCCCGCCGTCGATGCCGAAGGGAACGGGCAGGCCGAAAGCCTGAATCGAGAAGTTGATGACGAGGCTGGAGCCGATGGCCACGCAGGCCGCAGTGGCGGTGGCGCGCTTCCAGTTGAAGCCGATGGCGACCGCGGGAACGAGGGCGGCGGCGAAGGTGCCCCAGCCGAAGGCGCCGAGCAGGGCAACCAGGTTCTGCCCGCTGTAAAGGGCGAACAGGGCGGCCAAGACCGCGATGATCGCGGTCACGATCCGGGCCCACAGCAGCTCGTTCCGGAGCGAACGGCCGAGGATGGCCCGCGGGATGTCGTGGATCACCGCGGCTGCGCCGATGTTCAGAAAGCCGTCCGCCGTCGACATGATCGCCGCGAACAGGCCCGCGAAGACGACACCGGCGAGCAGCGGATGGGTGAACGCCTGCAGGAACTGCGGCGCCGCGGCGTCG
>WTGL01000042.1:7274-9707 GCA_011523565.1 Acidobacteriota bacterium | reverse complement strand
GGTCACGCTGGCCCCGATCATGACCCAGCCGCCCTTCGTCGTCGGCTACGACCTCCAGGAGCCCGGCGACGTGCTCGACCAGATGCGCTTCGAGGTCGCCCTTAACCTGCTCGGCCTGCCCGCCGTGTGCCTGCCGACCGGTGTGGCCAATGGCCTCCCCCAGGTGGTCGAGTTGATCGGCGGCCGTTATCGCGAGGGTCTCTGCCTCGAGGCGGCCCAGGCGGTCGAGGACGCTCTCGGCATCATCACGCCGATCGATCCAGTGATGGCCTGATCGGGCCTTAGTGGACCTCGGCCGCCTGACCCCAGGCGGCCTTCAGCTTCTCGAAGTCGAAGTTCGGTTGTTTGGCGGCGTCGATGATCACCCGTTCGCGCCGGGCGATCAGGTCGGCTGCCGCTTCGACCTGGTCGGCCACGTTGGCCGGAACGACGACGGCGCCGTGCTGGTCGGCGTGGATCAGGTCGCCGTCTCTGACCGCCATGCCGGCGACGGTCACCGGGCCGCCGTGGTCGACGACGTGGACGTGGGCGTGCGAGGGTCCGATGCGGCCGGCCAGCAGTTGGAAGCCCTCCGCGATGTCGTCCATGTCGCGGATGCTGCCATCCGTGATCACGCCGAGGCAGCCCAGACCGCGGTGAATGTTCGAGTTCACCTCACCCCAGAATGCGCCGTACCCGCGGGCATCGCCGTCGAGATCCTGGATTACCGTGATCGTGGGCCCCTCGCCGGTGGCCAGATACTCGTAGTAGCCCATCGAAGTGCGGCGGGCCTGCTTCGGATCGTCCGAACTGGGGTGTTGGGCGCGGATGCGGGCCGTGCGGGCGAAACCGACGATCGGCGGCAGGTCGGGCCGAGCGCACACGAGCGGGTCCACGGTGTAGCCGTGGCCGCGACGCCTGGGCGCCACGATCTCGAGCGCGTTGCAGACGGTGGGGGTGTCGAGGGATCGGAGAGCGTCGAGAACGGCGGAAGAAGTCATGGGCGCGCATGTTAACCATCGGTGTTGACGCGGCGGGGGATCGCGTGTAATGTTGACAACGTCAACAACGTGGAGGAGAAACCGTGAATGAGGAACTGAGCCGGTTCGTACGAGAAGCACTGTCGAGAGGCGCGAGCCGCAACGAGATCCGGGAGGCTTTGGCGGACGCGAGCTGGCGGCAGGCCGACATCGACAAGGCCCTCGGCGTCTGGGTCGACCGGGAGTTCGTGGCGCCGATCCCGCGGCCACGTCCGTATCTGGGCGCGCGCGAGGCCTTTCTCTACCTGGTCCTCTTCGCCGCGCTGTACACGGCGGCGATCAGCTTCGGCAACGTGATGTTCGTGCTGATCAACCGGGCCTTCGCCGACATCGCGTTCACTCTTCCGGCGGCGGCTTCCGCCGAGATGCTGCGGTGGGGACTGGCGTACCTGGTCATCTCCTTCCCGGCGTTCCTGCTGATCCAGCGGATGGTGCGGCGCACCCTGCGAGGCGATCCCGAGTTGCGCTCGTCGCGGATCAGGAAGTGGCTCACGTACCTGACGCTGTTCGTCGCCGCGGGCGTCCTGGCCGGCGATCTCATCGCCCTGGTGTTCTTCGGCCTGGGCGGTGAACTGGCCATACGGTTCCTTCTGAAGGTCGGGGTGGTTGCGGCGATTGCCGGCAGCGTGTTCGGCTACTACTTCTGGGACCTGCGCCAGGATGACGTGGAAGCGGCCGAGGGCGGTCAGGCGCCGAAGCTGCCTGCCGCATTTGCCGGCGTGTCCGCGCTCGCCGTGGTCATTGCGGTCGTCCTGGGACTGGTAGCGGTCGGTTCGCCCGGCAAGGCGCGCGAGCGCGGGCTGGATGTCGCGCGCGTGGGGAACCTGCGGGACATCGTTCGGGGCGTCGACATCTACTGGGAGCGGAACGGTTCCCTGCCCGCGGGCCTGGAGTCCCTCAGTGGCGAGCGCGACATCAACATCGTGTCGATCGTCGATCCGGAGACCCGGGAGCCCTACGCCTTCAGGGCTACAGGGGACAAGGCGTACGAACTCTGCGCGACGTTCAGCCTCGACGCGCCCACCGATCAGGCGTCGCTACGGATGTACCCGTACCGGGAGCGATTCTGGAGGCACCCCGAGGGCTACCACTGCTTCGACCTCGAAGCGATCGAACCCGACGCAAGGAGGTGGTAAGCGCCGGAATGCCGGCCGGAATGCCGGCGCACCCGGTCTAGACGGCGACCTGGACCTGAACCCGCTCCGAGAGTCGCGCTCCGAGGAGGTGCGACGCGTCGGCGACCATCTCGTGGAGGATCTCGCTGGCCGGCCGGGTCTGTTGCAGCATGCCGGAGGCCTGGCCGGCGGCGTTCATCAGCAGGTCGTCCCGTCCGGCGGTGCGGATGGAGTGGAGCAGGTCGCGGGTGAGCACGCCCTGGAGCCCCATCGGCAGCGCCCGGATGCCACTGGCTTCC
>WTGL01000042.1:3375-7264 GCA_011523565.1 Acidobacteriota bacterium | reverse complement strand
GATGCGCTGCTTCTGCAGCGCGGGCTGGTTCGCCTCGTGCGAAACCAGGAAGGCCGTGCCGCACCAGCCGCCGATCGCGCCGGCGGCGATGACTGCGGCCAGTCCGCGACCGTCGGCGACGCCGCCGGCGGCAACGACCGGGATCGGCGCCACCGCGTCCATGACCTGGGGCAGGAGCGCCAGGGTGCCGATCTTGCCGGTGTGACCGCCGGCCTCGGTGCCCTGGGCGACCACGATGTCGGCGCCGCCGTCGGCAACCCGGCGGGCGGCGCGGGCGTTGCCGACCAGGGAGACGATCTTGATGCCGGCGTCCTTGAGTGCCTTCGAGAAGGGCGCCGGGGAACCGAGACCGGAGGCAAACACCGGGACCTTCTCCTCCAGCAGGACTTCCATCTGGGCGCCTGCGTAGCTCTTGCCCTCGGGCACCACCCAACTCGGCGCCGGGGGTGGCGCCTCGATCCACTCGATCCCCAGGCCCTCGGCCATCTTCATGAGCGCGTCGCGCGTTTCCGCCGGTACCAGGTCGCGGGTCGGTACGGTCGCCGAGGTCGGTCCGCTGCCCGCCTTCTCCAGGAAGTTCGAAGCCAGCAGCAGGTCGACCCCGAACGGCTTGTCCGTCCTCGCGCGCACCTTGTTGATCTCCGCGCGCAGGTCCTCGGGGCTGTAGGCAACACCTCCGATGACGCCCAGGCCGCCGGCTTCCGAAACGGCAGCCACCAGTTCGGCTTTGGCGACGGGTTCCGCGCCCCCCGCCACCGGCCCCATGCCGGCAGAAAACACGGGATACTCGATCCCCAGCATGTCGCAGAGTTCGGTGCGTAGGAAGGGACGGGACATGGCGACTCCTCTTGAACTGCTCGACTTCGGCTGCGAGAGCGCCGAGATGCTGTGCGCTGTGCGTATCGGGCTACGGGATCGATCGGGGCGTGAGTATACGCGCCGCCGGGCGTCAGATCAGATCGAGCTGGGGCTGGCGAAGCTCGTTCGCCACCGCTTCCTCGACGATGTCGAGCCAGTCCTCGCGGTGTTCCGGACGAAGGACCAGGACCTCGATCCGGCGATCCTCCAGTTCGTTCCAGAGCCGGTCGTCGATCTGCTGCCGGAAGGCGGGGTCGACGGCGCGGATGCCGTCGGGCTGCGCTTCGCTGCCACGCAGAATGGGTACGTAGACCTTCAGGTCGTAGGTCGTGCACCAGGACTCGATCAGCGGTTCGAACGCCGGTTGGCGCCCGTGAGCGAACAGCAGGTAGACGTAGTTGTCGAGCACACTGCGGTCGCAGATGACGACGGGCGAGCGCGCCTCCGCGGCCAGTTCGTCGGCGATCTGTGAATGGAGGATCCACGACTGGGCCTCCAGCGTCGTTCCTTCGTTGAGCGGTAGCGGGCAGCGCCGCGCGACTTCGACCACGACATCGAGATTGATATCGCGGCGTTTCAGACGGGAGGCGAGACCGTAGGCCAGCGTCGTCTTGCCGACGCCGTGGGTGCCGATGAAGGCGATCTTGTAGGGCATGGACGAAGCGTCAGACTACAGCCGTTCCAGTCGTGAGAGGATTCCCGGGTGAGGGGTCGGGGCGGGAGCTGGCGGAGGCCGCCAGGGCACGAGGCACGTTCCCTGGCCGCGTGGTTCTCTGGTCTGGCGACGTTGATGCTCGTCGGCCTTGCCTGCTCGCGCGCTCCCGAGCGAGATCCGGTCGACCGGGACTGGCCGGACCGCTCTCCGCGTCACGACATCGTCGAAGAACTGCGCTCCGACCTGTTGCGGCCTCGTTCGAGCGCTGATAGCGGCGGCACAGCCACCGTCGAGACCTTGGGGGGGCCGGTTGTCGCAGGAAGTCCGGGAAGCTGGCGGATCGTCTACCGGGCGGGGCCGGCAGGCGTCGCGGTCGGAGGAACCGTCTATCTCCAGGTGTCGCCCTTCTGGGGCTGGAGCACTCCGCAGGCGGAACGTCCGCAGGCGCGGGGCTACACGACGATCGAGACGGCGGCGGCCGGTGTCGAACTCGTGGCCGAGACACTGGATCAGCAGTTGCTCGCGATTGCCGTCGGCGGCCGGCCGCTCGCGGCAGGAAAAGAGGTCGTGATCACGTATGGAGCCGGCCCGGCGGGCGCGCTGGCCGACCGCTACGCTGAGCGCGAGTCGCGCTTCTGGGTTGCCGTCGACGGGGACGGGGACGGGGTGCGGGGGCTGATTGCGGAGTCGCCGGCCGTCGATGTGATGCCGGGGCCGCCGGCACGGTTGCTCCTTCACATGCCCTCGACCGCTCGGCCAAACGACCGGGTCACGCTCACTGCGGCGCTGGTCGACGCGGCCGGGAACGGCTGGCCGGCGGCAGCCGGGACGCTTCAACTTCGCTTGCCGGCGGCCGCCAATCTGGTCGACTCGAGGGCCGATTCCGCGGCCGAGATGGAGCAGGTCGTCTCCCTGGCTCTCGCCGTGGAGGATCGAGGCCGGCTCGTCGTTCCGCTTCGGCTTTCCGCCGAGGCCAGCGGTGTGATCAGGGTGCGGGGCTGGCTAGTGGGCGCCGAAATCGAGCCTGGATTCGAAGCGGAAAGCAACCCTCTCCTGGTCTCGCCGGCAGGCCGGCGCATCCTGTGGGCGGACCTCCAGAACCACTCCGGTCTCTCCGACGGTTCGGCGACGCCGGACGATCTGCTGCTCTACGCGCGGGAGGTGGCCGCCCTCGACGCGGCGGCGGTAACCGACCACGACCACTGGGGCATGCGGTTCATGGACCGCGAACCCGAGGTCTGGCGGCGGACGCTGGATGCGGCCGACACCCGCAACGAACCGGGACGGTTCGTCGCGCTGGCTGGCTACGAGTGGACGAACTGGGTCGAGGGCCACCGCCACGTCGTCTTCTTCGAGCCCACGGCCGAGGCCGCGGCGGGCCTGCTTCTCACCTCGATCGACGAGCGATACGACGAGCCGCAGGAGCTATGGGCCGGCCTCAAGGACGTGCGGGCCCTCACCTTCGCTCACCATTCGGCCGGCGACCCGATCGCCACCGACTGGTCGCAGGAGCCTCCGCCCGAACTGGAACCGGTCACCGAGATCGTCTCGGTCCACGGATCGAGCGAGGCCGCGGACTCGCCCGGCCTGACGGTTCGGGGCGCCCTCGAGGGCAACTACGCGCGCGACGTCCTCGACCGCGGCTACCGGCTGGGGTTCATCGGCTCGAGCGACGGCCACGACGGCCATCCCGGTTTGGCGCATCTTGCATCGCCTAGTGGCGGCGTCGCGGCAATCCTGAGCGACGAGGCGACCCGAGAGGGGATCTACGAGGCCCTCCTGGCCCGTCGTACGTACGCGACGAACGGCCCGCGAATCGTTGTACGTGCGAGCTACGCCGGTTGGCCGATCGGCGCGGTGATCGATGCGCCGGCGGCCGCCGGCGGCGAAGTGGGTCCCATCGCCGGCGTACCGGAGCGTACTCTGGTGGTGCGGGCGGTGGCGCCGACGGAGATCGCCCGCATCGACGTGATCAGCCGCCAAGAGGCGGGCGGCGTCGGTGCCGTGGTCGGCGAGGCTCTGTGCCCTGAAGGCGAGCGCGAGTGCAGCCTGACCGTCGTCTTGCCGGAGTTCCGGTCGGGCGGCTATCTCTATGTCCGCGTAGTCCAGACGGACGGCGGCGCGGCCTGGACGAGCCCGTTCTTCTTTGAATAGGCGGACGCTGCCTACTCCGCTGCCTCCTCGGCCTCGTCCTCGACGTGCACCATGATGTACTGCGACAGCCCCGGTTCGTCGAGCGTCCGGTGCTCGCCGTCGCCGATCTGCAGGCATAGGTAGTGCTCACCGAGCGGGAGTTCGAGTTCAATCGAGTCCGAACCGTCACCGAAGTGGATCCACGGGTCCGCCGTGGGGATCACGATGCCCGGCTCCAGGCAC
>WTGL01000042.1:2367-3365 GCA_011523565.1 Acidobacteriota bacterium | reverse complement strand
CGTGTCGTGGTTCTCCAGCCCCACGAAGTAGACGCGCGGCGCGCCGTCGTCGGCCGCTTCTTCGGCGTGGTCCATGTCACCTTCCGCGTGGTCGTGGTCCGCGTGGTCTTCGCCGGATTCGGCGGCGCAGCCGGCGAAGAGCAGCAGCAGCGCGGCTGCCGCCAAGACGGGAAACGGGCGGTTCTTGGCGAAGTCGAGGAGCATTTCGGGTTCTCCGTCAGATGGCCGGGCGGTGCCCGGGTGGGTGCCGTTCAGCGGGATCGAAACCCTAGCACGCCCGGTACGGGAGGCGATGCCGGCGTGCGAGCCGGATTGGCAGGTTAGGCTTGCCGATACAGCACCTGTCAGCTAGATTCCGGCTCGCCATGATGAAGAACTTCCTGTTTGCGATCGCGTACCTTCTCGGCGCCGGCTGGTGGGCCTCTCAGGCGATGGTCGACGCCGCGGCGGGTTCCTGGTGGAGCCTCATTGCCTTCTTCGCCGTGCTGACCTTCTTCCTGGTCCGCATCGGCTGCATGGGCGGCAGCGAGGAGGATGCCCAGAAGATGGGCAACATCTTCTCGATCCTCGTGGCGGTCGCTCTCCTGGTGATCGCCGTCATGGGCCTGATGGACGAGACCAGCGGCATCGCGAACCTCGTGTTCGCGCTGCTGTTTGCGCTCGTCGCCGGGCTCGGCGTGCGCGCGACGGCCGCCGCCCACGCGTAGCGGCGAACCGGCTCGGCCCGCTCTACAGCGCCGCCACCAACGCCGCGCACGCTTGACGCGAGCCCGCCCGGTGCAGGCTGCTACAGCGCCGCCACTTCGAGTTCAAGCGCCTCGGCGTACTTCTCGAGTGCCGCCTGCCGCAGCTTGGGCAGGTGGGTGGTCGGGAAGAGATCGTCCGTGCCCGCGTACTCGCGGAGGATCTGCCGCGCCACCGTGATCTTGTGGACTTCGGTCGGCCCGTCGGCCAGGGCCATGTGGAACGAGTCGATCACGCCGGCGGAGTACGGCATC
>WTGL01000042.1:0-2357 GCA_011523565.1 Acidobacteriota bacterium | reverse complement strand
GTCCTTGCGGACCATCCGGTAGTCCTTGTACTTGTCGATCTTCCAGGCGGTCTGCAGCACGAACAGCCGGAACTGTTCGATCTGCGCCCAGGAGTCGGCAATCTTCTCCTGGACGAGCTGTTTCTGCGCCAGCAGTTCACCCTGCGTTTCCCGGGACAGCACCCGCTCGCACATCTGGTCGAAGGCGGTGCGGACCTTGGCGATCGTCCGCATTGCGTGGTGGATGCGGCCGCCGCCGAGGCGGGTCTGGGCGACCACGAAGCCCTGACCGCGCTGACCCAGCAGGTGATCCTTGGGCACGCGCACGTCCGTGTAGCGGACGTAGCCGTGTGCGCCGTCCGCGTTGCCGGTGCCGACGGCGACGTTGCGGATGATCTTGACGCCCGGCGTGTCCTTGGGCACCAGGAACATCGACATCTTGTTGTAGGGCGGCGCGTCCGGGTCGGTGACCACCATGACGACCAGCAGGGAGGCGTATCGCGCGTTCGAGGAGAACCACTTCTCGCCGTTGATCACCCACTCGTCTCCGTCGAGGACGGCGCGCGTCGTGAACACCTTCGGATCCGAGCCGCCGTGCGGCTCCGTCATCGAGTAGGCGGAGACCATCCTGTTGTCGAGCAGGGGTTGCAGGTAGCGCGCCTTCTGCTCGTCCGTGCCGTAGTGGGCGATGATCTCCGCGTTGCCCGAGTCCGGCGCCTGGCAGCCGAACACGATCGGCGCGTGCGGCGAGCGGCCGAGAATCTCGTTCATCAGCGCCAGCTTGACCTGGCCGTAGCCCTGGCCGCCGAGTTCCGGACCCAGGTGGCAGGCCCAGAGCTTGCGCTTCCTGACCTCTTCCTGGAGCGGCGGGATCAGCTTCTGCCGCTTCGGGCAGGAGAGATCGTAGGGGCTGCCGAGGACGAACCGGAGAGGCTCGATCTCGTTGGTGACGAACTCGTCCATCCAGTCCAGCTTGTCCTGGAATTCAGGGTCTGTTTCGAAGTCCCATGCCATCGTTCTTCTCCTCTGGCGCCTTGTTCTGGAAGGCCGCCTAGCGTACAGGAACGGTGCATAGACTCGCCGGATGTTCCTGAACAAGGCTGCCGTCGGCGTCGCGTCTTCCTTCGTCCTGTTGATCCTGGCGTCCAGATGCGGCGGTAACTCCGATCCCGGCGCTGGCAACGACGCGACGGGCGAGTGGCGTCACTACGCCGCCGACCGCGCCTCGACGAAGTACTCGCCGCTCGACCAGATCAATCCGTCCAACGTCGACCGGCTGGGCGAGGTCTGGCGCTGGACGTCGGTCGAGACGGAGGCCGACACGGAGTACCGCGGCGGCCAGTACAAGAGCACGCCGCTCTACATCGACGGCACGCTCTACATCACGACCTCGCTCAGCCAGGTGGCGGCCATCGACCCGGGCACGGGCGAGACGCTCTGGGTCTATGACCCGAAGAGCTACGAGGCCGGCCGCCCGGCGAACGCGGGTTTCCAGCACCGTGGACTCGAGTACTGGAGCGGGGAGATCGACGGCGAACCCGTCGAGCGCCTGCTCTACGCCGCCCACCATCGCCGCCTGATCTCGCTGGACCGTCTGACCGGCGAGCCGGACATCGCGTTCGGCGACGGCGGCATGGTGAACACGGCCCTGGGCTTGGGCCGCGAGATCAACGAGGGCCAGTACACCCACTCGGCGCCGCCGATCGTCTGCGCCGACGTCATCGTGCTCGGCTCGATCATCTCGGACGGTCCCCGCGGCCCGAAGATGCCGCCCGGCCACGTGCGCGGCTACGACGTGCGCACCGGCGAGCAGCGCTGGATCTTCCACACGATTCCGCGGCCCGGCGAGTTCGGCAACGAGACCTGGCTCGACGGGTCCTGGGAGTACTCCGGCAACACGAACGTGTGGACGATGATGAGCTGCGACGACGAGCTCGGGTTCGTGTACCTGCCTGTGTCGACACCGACGAACGACTGGTACGGCGGCCACCGGCGCGGAGACAACCTGTTCGCCGAGAGTCTGGTCGCCCTCGATGCCCGCACCGGCGAGCGGAAGTGGCACTTCCAGGCGGTCCGCCACGGCCTGTGGGACTACGATCTGGCCTCGGCCCCGAACCTGGTCGACGTCACCGTCGACGGCCGCGAGATCAAGGCGGTGGCCCAGGTCAGCAAGCAGGGCATCACCTACGTCTTCGACCGCGAGACGGGCGAACCCGTGTGGCCGATCGAGGAGATTCCGGTGCCCCAGACGGCGGTGCCCGGCGAATGGACTTCGCCGACCCAGCCGATGCCGACGAAGCCGGTGCCCTTCGAGCGGCTCGGCTTCACCGAGGACGACCTGATCGACTTCACGCCGGAGCTTCGCGCCGAGGCGCTCG
>WTGL01000032.1:46637-47455 GCA_011523565.1 Acidobacteriota bacterium | reverse complement strand
CCTCGCCCGTCGCTTCCGGACCGTCGACGGCCTGGCCGAAGCGTCGGCCGAGGAGCTCGAGGAGGTCGACGAGATCGGCGCGCGGATCGCGGAATCGGTGCGGGCGTTCTTCGACTCCGAGCGGAATCAGGACCTGCTCCGCCGTCTGAAGGAAGCGGGTCTCGAGTTCGAGGAGGAGGCGGATGCCAACGACGGCGCCGACCAGCCGCTCGAAGGCAAGGTCTTCGTCCTGACCGGCTCCCTCGAAGGCATGACCCGCAACGAAGCCGGCGCCCGGATCAAGGCCCTCGGCGGCAAGGTCACCGGTTCGGTGAGCGGCCGAACGGACTTCCTCGTCGCCGGCGAGAACGCCGGCTCGAAGCTGCGCAAGGCGGAGCAGTTGGAGGTCGAAGTCCTGGACCAGGCCGGGCTCGAGGAGTTGCTTGCCGGCGACCGCACCGCTCCACAACAGCAACGCTAGGATGCCCGCCATGTCCGCCCCTCCCTGGGTCATCGTCATCGACGACGAGGCCGGATCCCGCCAGTCGATGGCGATCGCGCTCGAGCGGGCAGGGCTCGGCGTGCGCGTGTTCGACGATGCGGAGCCGGCGCTGGCGTTCGTCGAACGGGAACCCCGGGTGCGTCTGGCGGTGTGCGATCTGCGGATGCCGGGAATGGACGGGCTGGCGTTCCTGAACCGGGTGCGGGCCCAGGAACTCGACCTGGCGGTGATCCTGGTGACCGGCTTCGGCACGATCGAGTCGGCGGTCGAGGCGATGCGCGTGGGCGCCGACGACTACCTGACCAAGCCGGTCGACCTCTACGAGTTGCGGAGCCGC
>WTGL01000032.1:41560-46627 GCA_011523565.1 Acidobacteriota bacterium | reverse complement strand
CGACGCCATCGTCGGCCAGTCGGCGGCGATGGAGCAGTTGTTCCAGCAGATGCGACAGGTTGCGCCGAGCCGTGCCTCGGTGCTGATCCTGGGCGAGAGCGGCACCGGCAAGGAACTCGTCGCCAAGGCGCTGCACCAGGCCAGCCCCCGCCGGCAGGAGCGTTTCCTGGCTCTCAACTGCGGCGCGATTCCGAACGAGATCCTGGAGAGCGAGCTCTTCGGCCACGAGAAGGGGTCCTTCACGGGAGCGGTCGGGCGCAAGATCGGCAAGCTGGAACTTGCCGCCCAGGGCACCCTGTTCCTGGACGAGATCAGCGAACTGGTGCCTGAACTCCAGGTGAAGCTGCTGCGCGTGCTCGAGGAGCGCCAGGTCATGCGGGTCGGCGGCAGCCGCATGATCGACGTCGACTTCCGGCTGCTGGCGGCGACCAACCGCAACCTGGAGCAGGCGGTGGCGGACGGCGCCTTCCGGGAGGACCTCTACTACCGGCTCAAGGTCGTGACCCTGAGCATTCCGCCGCTCCGGGAACGGCTCGACGACCTGCCGCTGCTCGCGAACCACTTCCTGCGCGAGTTCGCCGCCCGCGAGGGTAAATCGGAGATGCGGCTCTCCGGCAGGGCGCTGAAGTGCCTGTCCGAGCATCGCTGGCAGGGCAACGTGCGGGAACTGCGCAACGTGCTCGAAACGGTCGCGGTCTTCCACGACGGCGGCATGATCGAGGTCGGCGATCTGCCGGAGGAGGTGCGAAGCGCCGCCGCGACGCCCGCGGAGAACCCGGTCCAGAGCCCGTTCGGCGAACCCCGGACGATGGCCGAGATCGAGCGCCAGGCGATCCTCGAGACCCTGGGCCGGACCGGCGGCAAGCGCGCCCATGCCGCGCGGGTGCTCGGCATCGGCGTGCGCACCCTGCAGCGGAAGCTGAAGGACTACCGGGAGCAGGGGCTACTCGGGGAGGGCGAGGCGTGACCGCCCTGTCGGTGAACGTCGACCACGTCGCCACCGTGCGGCAAGCGCGGCTCGCGGGCTATCCCGACCCGGTCGAGGCGGCGCGGCTCGCCGAGGAGGCGGGAGCGTTCGGCATCACGGTGCATCTCCGCCAGGACCGCCGCCACATTCAGGACCGGGACGTCGTGGAACTCCGGCGGACCGTCAGCGGCCGGCTCAACCTCGAGATCGCGACCGACGAACCGATGCTCGACTTCGCCGAGCGCGTCCGCCCCGATCAGGTCACGCTGGTTCCGGAACGGCCGGACGAAGTCACCACCGAGGGCGGACTCGACCTGATCGGCCGCGGCGACCAGGTGCGCCGCGCGGCGAGGCGTCTCGTCGCCGCCGGCATCCAGGTGTCCGTCTTCGTCGATCCCGACCTCGACCAGATGGCGGCGCTGGACGCGCAGGAAGACGTCACCGGCTTCGAACTGAACACCGACGCCTACACCCGCGCCTCGGGCGCCGAGGCGACGGCGGAGTTCGCGAAGATCAAGGCCGCCGCCGAGCGCGGTCTGGCGGCGGGCCGGGAGGCATACGCCGGACACGGCCTGACGGTGGCCAATGTCGGACCGGTGTCGGCGCTGCCCGGGGTGACCGAGCTGAACATCGGCCACTCGATCGTGTCGCGGGCGGTGCTGATCGGGATGACCGCGGCGGTCAAGGAGATGCTGGCGGCGATGGAGGGCGGCTAGCCGAGCTCGGCCTCCAGCACCCGGGCGATGCGATCGCAAAGGCCCTCGATCCGCTCCTGGTCGGGGCCCTCGATCATCACGCGGGCGAGCGGTTCGGTGCCGCTGTAGCGGAGCAGGACCCTGCCGGAGGCTCCCAGGTCCCGTTCCACGGAAGCGACCGCGCCGGACAGGCCGGGCACGTTCGTAAGCGGCAGCTTCTCCCGCACGGTGACGTTTCGCAGCACCTGCGGAAAGCGCTGGAAGCCGGCCGCCAGGTCGGCGAGGGGGCGGCCCGAGGAGGCCACGATCGCGGCTACGGACGCCGCGGTGAGCAGGCCGTCGCCCGTGGTCGCGAGGTTCAGATCGAGGAGGTGGCCGGACTGCTCGCCGCCGAGCCGGACCCCTTCGCGGCGCATCGCCTCGGCCACCTCGCGGTCGCCGACACCGCAGCGAAGAACCTGGATGCCTCGGCGCTCCAGCGCGCGCTCCAGGCCCATGTTGGACATCGTCGTGGCGACGATCCGGCGTCCGGGAAGCTCGTCGCGTTCCGCCAGGCAGGAGGCCCAGACGTACAGCAGGGCGTCGCCGTCGCAGACGCGGCCCAGGTGGTCGCAGAGGATGGCCCGGTCGGCGTCGCCGTCGAAGGATGCGCCGAGGTCGCTGCCGGTCTCGAGCGTCAGGGCGACGATGCGGTCCGTGCAGGTCGAACCGCACTCCCGGTTGATGTTGCGGCCGTCGGGAGAGTCGCCGGTGACGTGGCAGTCGGCTCCCAGAGCCCCGAACAGTCGCTCGGCGTGCGGCGCCGCGGCGCCATTCGCGGCGTCGATGGCCAGGCGAAGGCCCTCCAGGGGACGGCCTCCCGGCAGCGAGGCCCGCAGGCGGTCCAGGTAGCGCCCGGCAAGCCGGGGCTCTTCCCGGAGCGCGGCCGAGCCGCCCGCGCGGTCCGGGGCGCCGTCCGTACCTTCGGCGGCGGCGATCCGGCCTTCGATCTCCCGCTCGAGCGCCGGGTCGACCTTGAAGCCGTCGGCCCCGATCAGCTTGAGGCCGTTGTCCGTGTAGGGATTGTGGCTGGCGGAAACGACGATGCCACCCACGGCAGCGAGTTCGCCGACCAGGAAGGCGACGGCCGGCGTCGGCACGATGCCGGCCGAGCGGACGTCGGCCCCCGCAGCGCGAACGGCGGCGGCGAGCCAACCGCTGATCTCCTCCCGGCTGTCTCGGGTGTCGCCGCCGAGGATCAGGAGCGGCCGCGAGCCGGCCGGAGGGTCCGCCGGCCGGCTGAGGCGGGCGAACCAGTACCCGACCGCCTGGACGGTCGCGCGGTCGAGCGGCGGCGTGCCGAAGACGGCACGCATGCCGTCGGTCCCGAAGAGGCTCAAGGACCTTCGCCGGCCTGCGGCTGGGGGCCCTGGATCATCGGCACTTCGACGCTGACGAAGGTCGGGAACTCGACGACCACGTCATCGCTCTCGAAGCGCACTCTGGCCTGTTCCTCGACGAAGTCGACGCCTCGGCCATCGACATCGATCGGGCCCGCCAATGCGAAGCCCAATCGGTTGATCTCCGAGCGCGCTCCCTGGACCGTCGCCAGGCGCGGCTCGATCCGGACGTTGTCGTAGTCGACGTTGAAGCCTCCGATCGGTTCGCCTCTCCAGTCGACCTGAACCGGCACCTGAACCGAGACTTCCTCGTCGAGGGTCAGCGTCAACTGCTCGGGCGTGACCGACAGCACCTCGATGCCCTCCGCGTCCGCGGGGAGCACGACGTGCTCGGTACTCAGGATGACGGCGACCTGGCGCGGGCCGCTGTACGTCGCGCCTCCGAAGAGGTTCTCGCCCAGCGGCACCTGGACCCGGATCTGGTCCCGGTTGAGGGAAGCCATCGCATCCTCGCTGCCCCGGATCTCAACGAAGAGCGCGTCCTTGGGATCCTCGGGGGAACCGAGAATCGGCGAGCCGAGGACCACCATCTGGTCGTGATCCTCGTAGTTGACGCGCGCCACCTCGACGCTCTCCTCGATCGGCCGCTCGGTCATGTCCCGCACGCGGGGACAGTACGAGGCCGGCAGCCAGATGCCGATCGCGATCAGGACGGCAAGGGCCCGAAAGGCCCACAGGTTCCGGCTCTCGCTCATTTGGCGGCCCCCTGAGCCAGCACCAGCTCAAAGAGTCGGTTGCGCAGTTCCCGCATCGTCAGGTCGCTGGTCAGGCGACCCTCGTGCGCCACCGAGATCCTGCCCGACTCCTCCGAGACGACGACCACCACCGCGTCGGTTTCCTCGGTGATGCCGATCGCGGCGCGATGACGCGTTCCGTGCTCGATCGAGACGCCTGCGCTGGTGGTCAGGGGCAGGAAACAGGCCGCGGCCGCCACCCGGTCCTTCTGCACGATCACCGCGCCGTCGTGAAGCGGTGTGCCGTGGCCGAAGAGCGTCAACAGCAGGTCGTAGGAGATCTCGGCATCGAGCAGGATGCCGTTCTCCACGTAGTCCCGCAGACCATCCAGCCGCTCGACCACGATCAGGGCGCCCAGTCGCCGCAGGGACAGCGCCTGCGCCGCGATGACGATCTCGTGGATTCCCGTCTCCTGGGTCTGATCCGCCATCAGGCGCAGCAGCGGGTTGCGCACGACCCGGGCGAGGGCTCTCCGGATCTGGTTCTGGAACAGCACCACGATGACCACCGGCAACGCCGGCAGCAGGTAGGCCAGCGAAGCCTCCAGGGTGCGCAGCCGGAGCGCGGTCGCGATCCATGCGACACCCAGCAGCACCAGGATGCCGAGCACGATGCGCATGCCCCCGGTGCCGCGGATCAGCAGCAGCAGGTTGTAGACGACGAGGGCGACGACCAGCAGGTCGACCAGATCCCTCCAGCCCAGGAGTCCGAACGGTTGCGCCAGGTCCATCGCGTTCAGATCGCCGTGGACAGTCTAGGAGCCTGTCGCTACCGCTCCGGCTTGGGCAGCGGAATCGGAACGCCGTCGGGTTCCTGCCGCTCGGCGATCGTCGCCGGTTCGGGCGTACCGGTCACGTCGGGAACCGGGCCGTCTTCCTTCGTGGGCGCCGCCGCGCCCTCGTCGGGCGGCTCGACGTCCAGGATCGGCGCCGGCTTGCGCACCGGCGTCATGTCCAGGCCGGTCGCTTCGAGGATCATCTCGTACACCCGGTCGCCTTCGAGCGACTCGAGCTCCAGCAACTCCCTCGCCAACTGCTCGAGCAGGTTCCGGTGCTCGGAGAGAATGTCCCGGGCCTTCTCGTAGCCCCGCTGGACGATGGCGCGGATCTGGCTGTCGATCGACTGCGCGGTGCTGTCGGAGTAGTCGGAGCGCTGGCTGAAGTCACGCCCGAGGAAGACCGGCTCGCTCTTCTCGCCGAAGTTGAGCGGCCCCAGGTCCGACATGCCCCAC
>WTGL01000032.1:41096-41550 GCA_011523565.1 Acidobacteriota bacterium | reverse complement strand
CTTGTCCTTGGCGAACTCGAAGGAGGCCATGTCGACCTTCTTGTGGTTGCGCCGGGCCGCGATCAGGGCCGCCTCGTTGACGAGGTTCGCCAGGTCGGCGCCGGAGAAACCGGGCGTGCCGCGCGCCAGCACCTGGAGGTCGACGTCGGGATCGAGCGGGATGTTGCGACTGTGGACCTGGAGGATGCCGAGCCGGCCGGCGATGTCGGGCCGGTCGACGACGACGCGACGGTCGAAGCGGCCCGGCCGCAGCAGCGCCGGGTCGAGGACGTCGGGACGGTTCGTGGCGGCGATCAGGATGACGCCCTCGTTCGTCTCGAATCCGTCCATCTCGACCAGCAACTGGTTCAGGGTCTGCTCGCGTTCGTCGTGCCCGCCGCCGAGGCCCGCGCCTCGATGACGGCCGACGGCGTCGATCTCGTCGATGAAGATGATGCAGGGGGCGTTCTTCTTG
>WTGL01000032.1:29440-41086 GCA_011523565.1 Acidobacteriota bacterium | reverse complement strand
CGGAAATGGAGAAGAACGGCACGCTCGCTTCGCCCGCGATCGCCCGCGCCAGCAGGGTCTTGCCGGTGCCGGGCGGGCCCATCAGCAGCACGCCCTTGGGAATGCGCCCGCCGAGTTTCTGGAACTTCTGCGGCTCCTTCAGGAACTCGACGATCTCCGAGAGCTCCTCCTTCGCCTCCTCGACCCCGGCGACGTCCTTGAAGGTGACCTTCTTGCCGGTGGCGTTGAGCAGCTTCGCCTTGCTCTTGCCGAAGGAGAGCGCCCGGTTGCCGCCGCTCTGCATCTGGCGCATGAAGAAGATCCACAGGCCGATGATCAGGAGCAGCGGGCCGTAGGTCATCAGCACCGCGGCGAGGGTGTTCTTCCTCTCGCGCTGGACCTCGATGCGCTCCACGTGCTCCTGCAGCAAGGGCCACAGGTCCGGAGTGTTCAGGATCTCGGTGCTGAAGGTGCCGTCGGCGAGACTGTCGCGGGGCGCGTTCTTGTAGGTGCCTTCCACCCTGTAGGTGCTGGCCGTCTCGTCGCCGGTGATCGTGACCTCATCGATCCGGCCCTTCTCGACATCCTCGAGGAACTCGCTGTAGGTGATCTCCCCCCGCTTGGCGGCGCCCTGGCTGAACAGGTTGTAGAGCAGGATCACCATCACGAAGATGGCGGCCCAGAGCAGGAGGTTCTTGAGTGTCGCGTTCATCGGTGGTCGATCGTCCTCATCGCGGAGGAACAACCATGCTCCGGCCAGCGAGATTCCTGTCCCGCAGGCTGCCGGACTGCAACAAGACTGTCACTCCGTCCGCGGTTCTTCAAGTAATTCAGTTCTTTGATCCCGGGCGAACGAAGGCCGCAGGAGCACCCGCAGCCGGTCGCCGGACTCCTCCCAGCGCCAGCCGTCGCCGCAGTCGCAGCCGACCGACGCGCCGCTGCCGCGCCGCCGTTCGAACTGCCGCCGCAGCTCCCGCCGGGCGGCTCGCGTCGGCGGATAGGGCGCACCGGCCAGACGGTGAAGCCGGGCGAGCGCGGCCGGCCAGAGCGTCGCCGGCAGCCGCGTCAGGGCGCTGGTGTCGATCTCGCAGCACCGGCGACCCGGCCGCGGCTCGAGCGCCTCGTCGAGCAGCCGTCGCACGGTCCGTTCCGCGCCCTGAGCGGCCCCCGCCAGACGGTGCAGCCGGGCGCCCAGATCCGGCGTCCCGGCGACCAGGAACGGCAGCAGGCGGCCGCGCACGAAGTTGCGGCGCGGTCCGGGAGCGCGGTTCGTCGGGTCGTCGACCGGGCGGATCGCCCGTTCCGTCACGTAGCGGAGAAGGCGTCCCGGCTCGAGGTCGAGCAGGGGACGGAGCAGCGGCACGCCCAGGCGGTGCGACACCGGGAGCATGGCCCCGAGACCGGCGGGGCCGCTGCCGAAGAGAATGCGCAGCAGGACGGTTTCGGCCTGGTCCAGGCGGTGATGCGCGGTGACGATCGCCTTAGCGCCCGCCGACCGGGCGGCGGCAGCGAGGAGCCGGTACCGCTCCGCTCTGGCCCACTCCTCGCCCCCCACACCCGGCGGCATCGGCCGCGCGACGCGGAGTTCGAAGGCAACCCCGAGACGCCGGGCGATCCGGCGCGCCGCCCGGGCTCGCCCGGCGGACCCTTCGTCCAGCCGGTGGTCGACGTGGACCGCGCGGAGACCGAAGCCGAGCCGGGAGGCGCAGGCTCGGAGCGCGAGCAGCAGCGCGGACGAATCGGGACCCCCGGAGAAAGCGGCGACGACCGTCGATCCGCGAACGGCGCCGGCCAGTTCGCCGCGCCGGTCGAAGAAGGCGGCAACCTCCCGCTCGACGGGGTGGGAACCATCCTGTCGCGGGGTCAGGTGGTGGCGGTGGAGGGACTCGAACCCCCGACACAGCGGATATGAGCCGCTTGCTCTAACCGGCTGAGCTACACCGCCCAATCGACCGGGAACCCTACCGGAATCCGGCCTCCCTTCGGCATTCCGGCCCGGCGCCTCAGCGCCCGCGACCGGTGAGCGCCGCCCGTTCAGGGGGACCGCTTGCGCAGCGAGTTCTGGCAGCTCCGAAACTGGCCGAAGAAGCTGCGCATCGACTCGGAGAGCGCCTCGTCGTTCAACCGGTAGATCACGTTCTGGCCGCGACGCTGATCGATCACCAGGTCGGCTTCCTTGAGCACCGAGAGGTGCCTGGAAATGGTGGGCTGGGAAAGTTCGAACTCACCCACGATGTCGCCGACGCAGCGCTGCTCGTCTTCGAGAAGGCGGAGGATGTCCTGCCGCGTCGAGTCCGAGAGCGCCTTGAAGACCTTCGTCATTCTCCG
Source organism: Acidobacteriota bacterium (assembly GCA_011523565.1). Lineage (GTDB taxonomy): Bacteria > Acidobacteriota > Thermoanaerobaculia > Multivoradales > Multivoraceae > Multivorans. The sequence goes on along the minus strand of WTGL01000032.1, from coordinate 38,779 downwards.
GGAGCGACGATGCCGGGGTTCGAATCCGCTCAGCGAACCGCCAAGGCGGACGGGTCGAGGTTCTGTGCTGTTGTCCACGGTCTCAGATCTCCAGAAAGCTTGCTTGGAACTGCCCTTCCTGTGCGTCAGCGCGGCGCAAACGCCGCGACTCTACTGCTAATGAACAGTTGCCCATTATGCCATAAGTTGGCCGCCACGTCTCGCCCAAACGGGTCCGATGCGCAGATCGGGCTCCGGTTCAGGCCCGCGAGTTGAGCCTTCCGGGCACCTTGAGACCCCGGCGCTGCAGGTCCCGCCGCATGCGGCCGATCACGGTCGCGACCGTCGCCGGCGCCAGTTCGACCGCTCTCGCGGCCTCGTGCGAACTCCAGCCGTCCACCACCATGCGCTCCGTGATCCAGGTGTCGCGGAGGCCCGTGGCCCGTCCGCTCGCGACGCACCAGCATTCGCGCCGGAAGTGGGAGCGGAGTTCGCGGACGTAGATGTCGTTGAAGGGACTCGCCGCCGCCGCCGCCGGCAACTCCAGGCGGTCGGTTCCGTCGGCCGGTCCCTCCCGGACATCGATGCTCAGCTCGGCGGAGGGGTCGCGCTTGAGCGCCCGCCGGGCGCGCAGCCAGTCGACCAGGGCGCTGCGCGCAACGCTGCGCAGGTACGACATGATCGTCGACTCCGTCTGCCCCTTGCATCCGCGCAGTACCCGGCGGTTGTTCTGTAGCAGCCGGACGTAGGTTTCCTGAACGACTTCGTCCAGGAGATCCCGGGTCAGGCGCAGTCCGTAGCTTCGCCCCAACCCGGCGAGCGCGCAGCGCAGCGCCGGTTCGACTCGCTGGACAAGGGGCGCCCAGTCGCCGTCGCGGGCAGCGCACCCGCGCCAGAGCGCAGGGAACTCCTGCGACTCCTCGCACTGGTGTTCATTGGTCTTTGGGTTCATCTTCCGCTCCAGGAAAGAGGAGCGGAGACGCCCAGGGGACGGTCGGGGGAAACCGGGGCGATCCAGCCGGCACGGCCCTACCCGCGAGTTGGCAAGGACCGCGCAGCGTAGCACTCTCCGGCGCCCAATGGGAGGGCCGGAGAGCGGAATTCCCCGGTGCGGAAGCCTGGTCTGCAGCTAGCCTCTGAAGCGCTCCGACACGGCGTCCCAATCGACGACGTTCCAGAATGCGTCCAGGTAGTCCGGCCGCCGGTTCTGGTACCTCAGGTAGTACGCGTGCTCCCACACGTCGACGCCGAGCAGCGGAGTCAACCCCTCCATCAACGGCGAGTCCTGGTTGGGTCGAGCGATCACCGCAAGGCCGTCGTCGCCGCTCACCAGCCAACCCCAGCCGCTGCCGAACTGGCCCATCGCGGCGCCCTTGAAGCGCTCCCGGAACTGGTCGAAGCTGCCGAAGCGGATATCGATCGCGGTCGCCAGGTCGCCGCTGGGCGCGCCGCCGCCGTTCGGACCCATGACCGACCAGAAGAGCGAGTGGTTGGCGTGGCCGCCGCCGTGGTTGCGGACCGCGCCGCGGATCGAGTCGGGCACCTCGTCAATGTTCCTGAGCAGGTTCTCGACGCTCATCGCGGCAAGATCCGGATGCCCTTCCAGGGCCGCGTTGAGGTTCGCGACGTAGACGGCGTGGTGCCTGTCGTGGTGTATCTCCATCGTCATCGCGTCGATGTGCGGCTCGAGGGCGTCGAAGGGATATGTCAGATCCGGAACTTCGTGCATGATCGGTACTCCTGTGAGGAAGTGGGTGGGCAGGCGATTGTGCCACGGAGCGACGCGGCCGTGCTCTTCGTTGACGATGTCCCGCGCCTGCCCTAAGATCGCGCGGCCTGCGATGTCCGCCGGGCGGCCGGAACGCCGGCGCCGGGGAGGTTAGCTCAGGGGTAGAGCACCTGCCTGTCACGCCGGAGGTCGCGGGTTCGAGTCCCGTCGGCCCCGCCATTCCGCTCCGCCATTCCCCTGGCCACCGGGCTTCACCAGAGGTGACCACCACGTGAGAGACAAGATCAAGCTCGTATCAAGCGCCGGTACCGGGTACTTCTACACCACGACGAAGAACAAGAAGCTCAGCCGGGAGAAGCTGAAGCTCAAGAAGTACGACCCGAAGATCCGGCGGCACGTCGAGTTCGTCGAAGAGAAGATGCGCTAGGGCGGCAGCTCCTACTGCTGCGCGACCAGTCCGGACGGGCGGCTGCCGCCCGGCCGGTCCAGGTCGAGACGCCGGTCGAGGAGTTCGTCCGCCTCGTCGAGCAGTTCGAGCGCGCGGGCGAGCTGGGCATCCAGTTCCGTCTGGGCCTTGTAGCCCTCGGTCAGGCCGAACGCGGTGTTGAAGATCTCGTAGCGAAGGCGGACCCGGGCGTGGCGGTCCACCTCCGGATCCTCCCGGGCCTCTTCGAGTTCCCCGGCCTCGACGAACTCCTCTTCGACGGCCCATTCCCAGAACCGCTCCAGGTACTCGTCCGGCACCTGCCAGTCGGTCGATTCGACGCCCTCCTGGTTGCCCACCTCGAACGGGAAGCGGTGGAAGCCGCTCCGCGACTGCAGACGCCAGATGAGGGCGGGCGGCTCGTCCTGCTCGATCACGTAGTCCGGGGTCACTCCGCCACCGCCGAACACCTCGCGGCCCAGGTCGGTGTAGAAGACGGGACGCTCCTCCCCTGACGGAGCCGGGGGCGCCTCCAGCAGGCCATCCGGCACATCGCCGTCGAGCAGGCCGTCGAGCAGAAGGTCCTCCTCCGTCGCGTCCTCTCCGTTGCTGCCGTTCGCGTCGTACTCCGTGTAGTAGTCCCAGTACGAGGAGTAGTCGCGCTGGATCAACCTCCCCGAGGGCGTGTAGTAGCGGGCCGTGGTCAGTGCCAGCCCGGCGCCGTAGGAGAGTTCGTAGACCGTCTGCACCAGACCCTTGCCCCAGGTCGAAGCGCCGACCACCAGCCCGACGTCGTGATCCTGGACGGCGCCCGAGACGATCTCGGAGGCGGAAGCGGAGCCGCCGTCGACGAGCACCACGAGGGGCAGGCCGAGCGGCTCGTGGCGGCCGGTGGAGCGGTAGGTCTGATGGGAGCTGTCGATGCGGCCGCGGGTTTCGACGATCGTGCTGCCGTGGGGCACGAACTGATCGGAGACCCCGATCGCCTGTTCGAGGAGGCCGCCGCCGTTGCCCCGCAGATCGAGAACCAGACGCTCCATGCCCTGGTCCCTGAGATTCGCCAGGGCCCGTTCGAGTTCGCCGCCGGTCGAGCGCGAGAAGTCGTTGACCAGGACGTAGCCGACGCCCGGCTTCACCATGTGGACGTGGCGAACGGTCTCCTGCGGGATCTCGGCCCGGGTCACGGTGACCACGAGGGGCTCGTCGAGACCGGGACGGAGCAGGGTGACGGTGACGTCGGTCCCCTTGGGACCCTTGAGGTTGCGGATCGCCTCGTTCGGACTCATCTCCTCGGTCGGCTCGCCGTCGATGAGATGAATGATGTCGCCGGCGCGGATGCCCTTCTCGTAGCCGGGCGTGCCTTCGATCGGCGAGATGACCGTCAGCCGGCCGTTGCGCGTTCCCACGTAGATGCCGAGGCCGTAGAACGAACTCTGCTGGCGTTCCCGCATCGAGTCGTAGGCCACCGGCGGCAGGAAGCTGGTGTGCGGATCGAGGCTGCGCAGCATGCCCCCGATCGAGGCGTAGATCAGGTCGCGGTAGGCGACGTCCGACACGGCGTAGTGCGCGTGCGCCGCCTCGATCAGGTCGGTGTACTCGCGAACCGGCGCGAGCTCGCCGCTGCCCACCGCCAGCAGGTGGCCACCGGCCAGCCCGCCGACGAGAACGGCCGTGATGAACAGGACGAGTGCGAGGTTGCGCCAAGGTTTCTTCACGATGGTTCCGCGTCGATGTTCCGCTTCGAGCCGCGCCGGTCAGTCAGCCGCTCCGGCGGGGCGAAGCGCGGATTGTAACAGCGAGCCGGGACGGGTGACGGACGCACCCGCCCGTCTTGGGGCAGGATGTCGGTGCCGAGCGACTGGGAGCCCTAGCCCGCCCACTCCTCTTCGGCTTCCTTTTCAAGTCGCTTGCGGCGGCGCTGGACCAGGGCCGAGGCGCCGACGCCGAGCAGGTAGAGGAGAATCGTCGGCCCCGCCACGATCGTCATGTTGATGGCGTCCGGGGTCGGCGTGATCGCGGCGGAGAGGATGACGATGATGAGCACGGCCCAGCGGAAGTGGCGCATCAGGAACCGCGGCGTCACGATGCCGAGCTGCGACAGCATGAAGATGACGATCGGGAGCAGGAACATGACCGCCAGACCGAGGAGGACGTTGACCGCGAAGCTCAGGTACCGCTCGATCCGGATGTCGGCGCCCCAGTCGCTGTTGAGACCCATGTTGACCAGGAACTCGGTCGCGAAGGGCAGGGCGACGAAGTAGCCGAAGGCGCCGCCGCCGAGGAAGAAGAAGGAGCCGAAGAAGATGAAGGGGATCGCGTAGCGCTTCTCGCGCCGGTAGAGCCCCGGCGAGACGAAGCCCCAGAGCTGGCTGACGAGATAGGGGGAGGTGACGAAGATGGAGGCCAGGAGCGCCACCTTCACGAAGACGATGAACGGATCCGTGACGCCGTCGAACACGAGTTGATCGACGTGCGGCTCGATCGGTCTCGCCAGCACGTTGTAGATCTCTTCGGCGAAGGCGAAGCAGCCGAAGAACGCGACGACGACGACGATCAGCGTGCGGAGGATGCGGCGGCGCAGCTCGTCGAGGTGCTCGAGCAGCGTCATCCGCGGGAGTTCTTCTTCGTCCTCCTCCGGTTTCCTGCGCGCGGGCTGCGTCGGGGGCAGCCGCTCCGGTTCCGACTCTTCGGTCGGCTGTCCCTGTTCGGGCTCTTCAGGCGGCGGGGTCACTGGGCGTCCGGGCCCCCGATTCGCCCGCCTTCTTCGAGTCGTCGGCGCCCGCGGTCTTCCCGGAACCGTCCGGGATCGCGGTCTTCTTGCTCTTGTCGATCCGGCGTGGCGGCGGCGGTCGCTTCTCTTCGTCGAGCTCGACGTCGATCGAGCGCTTCAGGTCGCTCGTGGCACGCCGAAACTCGGCCATGCCGCGGCCCAGCGTGCGGCCCAGTTCAGGCAGCTTCCTGGGGCCGAAGATGAGGAGAGCGGCCGCCATGATGAACAGCATCTCCTGCATGCCGATCGGGCCGAACATGGGACGGCATGATACGCCAACGACCATCAGGCGCCAGCGGCTATCGGCGCAGCGTCGCGGGATCCCGGAGATAGAATCCCGCGCATGGCCGAGCCCGCCCACGCAGCACGAACGGCGCCGTCCGACGCCGAACGAGCACCGCTTGACGCGGCGGACTTTCCGGGCTGCAGGGCGGTTCGCATCACGCCGGAGCAGATCGACGAGTACGAGGGCCGGGTCGAATACTGGGAGAGGCGGACCGCGACAGCGATGGTCGTGTGCGAGCCGACGACCACCTATCACGAGCGGCCCGGGCAGAGACTGGCCGGCCTGGCGGCGCTCATCGCGGCGTCGAGGGGCTCGGCGATCGCGGCTTTCGGCACGTCGGACCTGGTGCGCTTCGACGCCCGGGGCAAGCCCAGGGTGTTGATGCAGGCGGACCAGATCCTGTATCTGCATCCGCCGTCCGCTGAAGAGCTGGCGCCGAAGGTGGACGTGGACGGCGGGGCTCTGCCCGACGTCGTCCTGGAGGTCGACTACTCGACGGACGTTCGCGTTCGCAAGCTTCGACTGTACGAGGCCTGGGGTTTCCCCGAGGTCTGGGTCGACGTGCCGGATGTGGGCTCGCCGAGCCGTCCCAAGTCCCGGGTGCCCGGTCTTGCGATTCACGTTCTGGAGGGCGGCCGCTTCGTCCGGACCGAGAGCAGTCCGGCGTTTCCCGGCTGGACTGCCGAGGAGATTCACCGGGCGTTGAACGAACACCGGATGTCGGACATCACGCGCGAGGCCCTGCATCGCGTAGGCGCCGCCCTGAGCGCCGCCGAAGGCACGGGACCGGACAACGACCCCTGGCTGCGGCACTACCGCAACGAGAGTCGCAACGAGGCGCGGTACGAGTCGGTGCTCGCCATCCTCGAAGAGCGCGGCATCACGGCGGCGCCGTCACTACCGGCGCGTCTCGCGTCACTGGGTGTACTGCCGGCGACCGCGATGGTGCGGGCCGCCTTGCACTGCGCCAGCGAGAGCGAGTTTCTGGCACTCTGCGCCGCGGAGCGCGGCTCGCCGCCGGCTACGAGACCGGCCCCAACGCGTCGACGATGAGGTCGACGAGTTCGCGGGCGGCGCCGCGGCCGCCGGGGGCGTCGAGGACGAGGTCGACGTTGTCGCGGACTTCCTGCACCGCGTCGGCCGGGGCCACGGACAGGCCCACGGCGCGCAGCACGGGCAGGTCGACCAGGTCGTCGCCGACGCAGGCGACCTCGGACGCTTCGAGCCCGCGGCGCTCCAGGAGGTCGGCGAAGGCCGCGGCCTTGTCGCGGCGGCCGAGGAGCACCTCGTCGAAGCCCAGGTCGGCGGCGCGGCGCGCGACGGCGGGGGAGTCTCTTCTGGAGCTCAGGAGACCGACGCCGAGGCCCGCGTCGCGCGCACGCTTGACGGCGACGCCGTCTCGCGTGTCGAACGCCACGGCGATCTCGTCGCCGATGTAGTAGAGCCGGCCGTCGGTGAGCACGCCGTCGACGTCGAAGAGGAGGAAGCGCAGGCGCAGGACAACGGAGGAGAGCATCGTGGACATTGGCGGCTACTTCCGGCGCAGGCCCCAGAGATCGTGGATGTGGACGAGGCCGCGCAGGCGGCCATCGCCGTGGCAGATGAACAGGGACGTGATGCGGTGCCGCTCCATCGCCGCCAGGGCGACGGTGACCAGGGCGTCGGGCTGGATCGTCTTCGGTTCGGGCGTCATGTAGTGGCAGACGGCGCGGTCCAGGAAGGCGCCCCCGGCCGAACCGCCGGCGGCCGGGTCCGTGTTCAGCAGGCGTCGCAGATCCCCGTCCGAGACCACGCCGCAGAGACCGCCCGCGTCGTCGACGATCGCGGTGATGCCGAACGACTTCTCGGTCATCTCGAACAGGGCCTCGCGCATCGAGGCCTGGAGCCCGACCCGGGGCACGGCGGCGCCTCTGTGCATGACCTGATCCACCGTCATCAGCCGGCGGCCGAGTTCGCCGCCGGGATGAAGGGTGGCGAAGTCCTCGAGGGTGAACCCGCGCGCCTCGAGCAGGGCCATGGCGAGCGCGTCGCCCAGCGCGAGGGTGGCGGTCGTCGATGCCGTCGGCGCCAGGTTCAGGGGGCACGCCTCCTGGTCGATCGCCGCCGTCAGGTGGATGTCGGCGCGCTCGGCGATCGGACTCTTCGCGGCCCCGGTGACGGCGATCAGGGGCACGCCCCGGCGATGTAGCACGTCGATCATCCGAAGCAGTTCTTCGGTGCCGCCGGAGGTCGAGGCGGCCAGAACCACGTCGCCGGGCACGATCATGCCCAGGTCGCCGTGGATCGCCTCGGCCGGATGGATGAAAAGGGCGGGGGTGCCGGTCGAGGCCAGGGTGGCCGCCACCTTCTTCATCACGTGGCCGCTCTTGCCCATGCCGGTGCAGATCACCCGCCCCCGGCAGTCGCGCATGCGCCGCACCGCCTCGACGAAGGAGTCATCGAGTTGCCCGATCAGGCCGCGGATCGCCGCCGCCTCGAGCTCGAGGACGGCTCGGGCGGTCTCCAGGCTTCGCTCCGATTCGGCGGCTGCCCTGCTCGGTCGTCCGGCCACTTCAGTTCAGACCCAGGGGCCCTCGGCGACGCGAGAGCGGTGAATCTCGAGCGCCGACAGGAGCAGCTTCTCGGCGCGTTCCAGCGGCAACTGGGTCTCCCGGTCGCACCGCGCGCTGTCCGGGTCCGGGTGTACCTCGAGATAGAGGCCGGCGGCCCCGGCGGCGATCGCGGCGCGGGCCAACGGCTCCGCGAACCGGCGGTCGCCGCCGCTTTCCTTCTCGCGGGCGCCGGGCAACTGCAGCGAGTGCGTCACGTCGTAGAGGACGGCGATCCGGTGCTCGGCGAGGAGCTCGAAACTGCGCATGTCGACGACCAGGTTGTGGTACCCGAAGGAGCTGCCGCGCTCGGTCACCGCGATCCGCGCGTTGCCGGTGGCGCGCGCCTTGTCGACCACCCGCACCATGTCGGCCGGCGCCATGAACTGGCCCTTCTTGATCAGGACCGGCCGACCGGTGGCGGCCGCCTCGACGACCAGGTCCGTCTGGCGGCAGAGGAAGGCGGGGATCTGGAGCACGTCGCAGACCCGGGCGGCTTCGGCGCACTGGCCCGGTTCGTGGACATCGGTCAGCACCGGCAGTCCGGTCGCCTCCCTGACCTCCGCCAGCGCCGCCAGCCCTTCGACGAGCCCCGGGCCCCGGAAGCTGTCGCCAGAGCTGCGGTTCGCCTTGTCGAAGGAGGACTTGAAGACGATCGGCAGCCCGAGGCGATGGCTCATCGCCTGGAGTTGCTGGCCCACGCCCACGAGCCAGTCGCGGCCCTCGATCACGCAGGGACCGGCGATCACGGGCAAGCCGCCGCGACCGAGGACGATTCCCGGCGCGAGCTCGAAGCCTTCCGCGGTCACGGTTCCCCGGACAGCCTCAGTTTGCTTCGGCGCCGCCGGAGGGAAGCTCGTCCCCGGCGCTCGCCGACGCCGCCGCGGTCCGCCGCTTCTGCTCGACCGCCGCGCGGATGTAGGAGATGAAGAGAGGGTGCGGAGCGGCCGGACGCGACCTGTACTCGGGGTGGAACTGGCAGCCGAGGAACCAGGGGTGGTCCGGAAGCTCCACGATCTCGACGAACTTGCCGTCGGGGCTCCGGCCGGAGACGACGACTCCGGCGTCCTGGAGCGCCCCGAGGTACTTCTGGTTCACTTCGTAGCGGTGCCGGTGGCGCTCGCTGATCAGCAGCCGGCCGTCCTCGGCTTCGGACGCCCCGCCGTAGACCGCCGCCGCGAGTGTGTCCTCCTCGACCACACAGGGATAGGCGCCCAGCCGCATCGTGCCGCCCATCTCCTCGACTCCGAGCAGGTCGCGCAACTTGTAGATCACCGGATCGGCCGCCACCTCGTCGAACTCCGTCGACTGCGCGCCCTCCATGCCGCAGGCGTTGCGCGAGATCTCGATCACCATGCACTGCATGCCGAGGCAGATGCCGAACATCGGCACCCGCTGCTCGCGCGCGTACCGGATCGCCCGGATCTTCCCCTCGACTCCGCGCGGGCCGAAGCCGATCGGCACCAGCAGGCCGTCGACCTCGAACATCTCCTGGGGCCAAGTCTCGGTCTCCAGGTCCTCCGCGTTGATGTAGACCAACTGGACCTCGACGTCGTTGGCGAT
>WTGL01000032.1:6595-29430 GCA_011523565.1 Acidobacteriota bacterium | reverse complement strand
CATCAGGGCCTCGTTCAGGCTCTTGTAGGCGTCGGGCAGTTCGACGTACTTGCCGACGATGCCGATCCGCACCTGCCCCTGCGGGTGGCGGATGCGGTGGACCATGCGTTCCCAACCGGCCAGGTTGCGCGGCGAGCCCGGCAGGCTGAGCAGCTCCATGAGGGACTCGTCGAGGCCCTCGCGGCAGAACATCAGGGGCACTTCGTAGATCGTGTCGACGTCGCGGGCGGCGATCACGTTGTGGGTGTCCACGTTGCAGAAGAGGGCGATCTTCGCCTTCATCTCGTCCGGCAGGTCGCGGTCTACCCGGCAGAGCAGGATGTCCGGGGAGATGCCGATGGCCCGCAACTCGCGCACCGAGTGCTGGGTGGGCTTCGTCTTCTGCTCGTCGGAGGCGGCGATGTACGGCACCAGGGTGAGGTGGAGGTTGACGGCGTTGCTCCGACCCAGCTCCTGGCGGAACTGCCGGATCGCCTCCAGGAAGGGGAGCGACTCGATGTCGCCGACGGTGCCGCCAATCTCGACCAGCACGACATCCGCGCTGCCCGCCAGCCGTCGCATCCCCGCTTTGATCTCGTCCGTCACGTGGGGAATGACCTGGACCGTGTTGCCGAGGTAGTCGCCCCTGCGCTCCTTGTTGATCACCGCCTCGTAGATCTTGCCGGTCGTGTAGTTGTGTTTCTTGCTCGTCTTGCAGGTGGTGAACCGCTCGTAGTGCCCCAGGTCGAGATCCGCCTCGGCGCCGTCGTCGGTGACGAACACCTCGCCATGCTGGTAGGGGGACATCGTCCCCGGATCGACGTTCACGTAGGGGTCGAGTTTCATCATCTCGACGGTGAAACCGCGGGCCTCGAGAATCGCTCCCACCGAGGATGCCGCCACGCCCTTGCCAAGCGAGGACACGACGCCGCCGGTGATGAAGATGTACTTGGTTGCCATGGCGTGTGCTCCCGTCTTCTCAAGGATTCTCGTTCATTTGCATCGCCCGCATCCGCCGCTCGGCGAGCGCCAGGTCCATCGACGTGTCGACCCCCAGCGGCGCCTCGTCGATCGGCAGAACCCGGATACGGACGCCGTTCTCCAGCGCGCGGAGCTGCTCCAGCTTCTCGGAGCGCTCGAGCGGCGAGGCCTCGAGTTCGGCGATCCGCAGCAGCACCTTCCGGCGGTAACCGTAGACGCCGACATGCAGGAGGACCGGCGCCGCCCGGGCGTCGTCCACGGCCAGCCGGCGGTAGGGGATCCCGGCGCGGCTGAAGTAGAGGGCGTAGCCGTCTCCTCCGCACACGACCTTGACCTGGTTGGGATCCCCCAGGGCCTCCTCGTCGACCTCGGCGGCCAGGGTGACCATCTCCTCGCCGTCCTGCGCGCGCAGGTGCTCGGCGAGGTGCGTGATCGCCGAGGGATCGAGCAGGGGCTCGTCGCCCTGCACGTTGATCACCGCGTCGGCGCGCCAACCCCGCGCCGCCCAGGCGATCCGGTCCGTGCCGCTACGGCAGTCGGCGGGCGTCATCTGGCAGGTTCCGCCGAAACCCTCGACCGTCCGGCGAATCTCCTCATGGTCCGTCAGCACGACTATGGCGTCGAGCCCCGACGCTTCGCTCGCCCGCCGGTAGACATGCTCAATCATTGGCCGGCCGCAGATCGGCAGCAAGGCCTTCCCGGGCAGTCGAATCGAGCCATACCGGGCAGGAATCGCACAGACGATACCGACGGCGTCCGATACGGGCCGAGCACTCGACACGGGCGACCCTACCCGCGCGGCGCGCCGCCGGTCAAACCGCCGGGCCGGTCGCCGCCCGTCGGGCCGATACGCTCCCGGGATGCACCGGACCCTGCCCGTTCTAGGCATGCTCGCGGCCTGCCTGCTGCCGGGGTGCCGGGACGCTTCGCCGCCGACCGGCGACGCGGAGTGGATCTGGCCCGGGGCCGCGGCCTCGGACGCCGGGCAGCCGGCGGCCTACCTGCTGCTGGCCGACTTCGGGCTGGACCAAGCACCGGAGGAGGAGGCGCGCCTGTTCGTGACCGCCGACCGCGAGTACGCGGTGCATCTGAACGGCCATCAGATCGCGCGCGGCGGTTTCCGGCGCGGCGAACCCATCGCCGAGGTCCAGGTCGCCCACCTGCTCCGCGCCGGGGCCAACCGTCTGACGATCGAGGTGCGTACGCCCCACGGCGACGGCGGCGCGCTCGCCGGCATCGAACTCGCCGATGGATCGATGCCGGTCACGACGGACTCCACCTGGCGTTTCCTGGAAACCTGGGAGCCGCTGGCGGTGAAGGGAGCCGCACCGGTCGGGGACGGCCACAAGCCGGGGATCGTTCGCTCCTGGGGGCGGCCGCCCGTCGGCCGCTGGGGCCGAGTGGTCCGCGGCGAGCTGGCCCGACCCGAGCCGATCTGGCGCTCGGTCGGTCCGCGCCGCATCGTCCGCGTGTCGACCGCTCCCGGTCTCGACGTCCTGCCCGGCGAGCGGGCGGCGTTTCGGGTGGACTTCGGCCGCGAGGTCACCGGGGTGCTGGAGCTGGAGTTCCGACCAGGAAGCGCCGTCGGTGCCGGCCGGCTCAAGTTCTGCCGCGGCGGTGACTGCGAGTGGCGAACGCTGGTTCGGACCCCTGGGAGACCGGCCTGGAGGGACTCGGCTTCTCGCACGTTTGACACCGTGGAGGTGTATGGGTTGAAGGAGCTTCGGGCGGTCAGGGCGCGGAGCTAGGGCTCCTCCCACTCGATGCCAGGCGGCGGTTCGAAGCGGCCCGGGGCCGCGCCGCTGCGGTAGTCGCCGAGGATGAAGCGGTTCTCGTTGCGCTGGGCGTCGTAGTAGGTCAGTTCACGCAACCGTTGCTGCCGGCGATCGATCACCACCTGCACGAGGGCGACGTCTTCGCTTGGTTCGAGCGGGCGCAGGACCACGAGCACCCGATCGTCGGGCGCGGGGCCGGTTTCCGCCTCGTAGCGTTCCCGGAGATCGTCGGTCGTCAGCAGGAAGAAGTCCAGCCCCGGGGCGGGCTGCTCGGACAGGTCGTGGCGCTGGCCGACCGACTCGCCCGGATTCCAGTGATGCACCGTGCGGTCGCACAGCAGGAAGGCCTTCTCGAACGGCGGCGAGTAGTCCCAGCGCAGGCAACCCGGCAGGTCGACGGCCAGATTGCCGCGTTCCGTCTCCCCGTCCTCCGGATCGAAGCCGTAGGGGACGTAGGTCTGGACGAAGCCCGCGGAGAGCGGCGACTGCGCCTCGAGCGAACGCCGGAACTCCTCGAGAACGCCCCAGGGATCGTCGGCGGACGACGGCCCGGCGGCCACCAGGCAGAGGACCGCGAGGACGGGCGCCGCCGTACGCGCGGGCCGCATCAGTGCTTGAAGTGGCGGCGCCCGGTCAGGAGCATGGCGACGCCGTGCTCGTCGGCGGCCGCGATCACGTCGTCGTCCCGGACCGAGCCGCCGGGCTGGACGATCGCCCCGACTCCGGCTTCGGCGAGGGTGTCGACTCCGTCCCGAAAGGGGAAGAAGGCGTCCGAAGCGGCCACCGTGCCGGCAAGCGGGAGCTGCGCCTTGTCGAGCGCGATCCGGCAGGAATCGACGCGACTCATCTGGCCGGCGCCGATGCCGACGGTCTGGTGCTCGTTGGTGACCACGATCGCGTTCGACTTCGTCGCCCTGCACACGCGCCAGGCGAAATCGAGCGCGCGCAACTGCGCCCCGTCCGGCCGCGCCCGCGTGGGACAGGTCCACTCCCGCGGGTCCTCCGGAGCGCTGTCGAGGTGCTGGGCAATGAACCCGCCGTCGACGGCTCGCAGTTCGTAGGCGCCGTCCGCGGCGGAGAAGGGCGGGCACTCGAGCAGACGCAGGTTCTTCTTGCGGCCAAGCCGCTCGAGCGCGTCCGCGTCGAAGGAGGGCGCCACGATGACCTCGACGAACAGCTTCGCCATCGCCCCGGCCAGGGGCTCCGGGAAGGGCCGGTTGACCGCGATGATCGAGCCGAACGCGGAAACCGGGTCGCAGGCCAGCGCCCGTTCGTAGGCCTCGACGAGAGAAGCGCCCCGTCCGACGCCGCAGGGATTGTTGTGCTTGACGATGACGACCGCCGGATCGTCCTCGGCGCCGCCGAACAGCGCCGACAGCTTCCTCGCCGCGTCCGCGTCGAGCATGTTGTTCCACGAGAGTTCCCGCCCCTGGAGTTGCCGGAAGCCGCCCAGGACACCGTTGCCGCCCGCCTCCCGGTAGACCGCCGCGCCCTGGTGCGGATTCTCGCCGTAGCGCGGCGCCAGCACCTGCTCGAGTTCCAGCCGGACGGACTCCGGCAGGGGTGAAGGCTCGTCTCCGGCGGGTGCCCCTGTGCCGTTCGCCAGCCAGTCGGCGATCGCGGCGTCGTAGCTCCCCGTGTGCCGGAACGCCTTGAGCGCCAATTCGCGGCGCAGCTCCTCGGACAGACCGCCCTCGGCCTGGAGCGCATCGAGGATCCGCGGATAGTCCGCCGGGTCCACCACGACCGCCACGTTGGCGAAGTTCTTCGCCGCGGCGCGGACCATGCTCGGGCCGCCGATATCGATCATCTCCACGGTGCTGTCCACGGTCGCATCCGGGGCCGCGGCGGCGGCGGCGAACGCGTACAGGTTCACGGCCACCAGGTCGATCGGCGGGATCTCGTGTTGCTCCAGTTCCGCCCGGTGTTCCGGCTGGCGCTGATCGGCCAGGATGCCGCCGAAGATCCGGGGGTGCAGACTCTTGACGCGGCCGTGGAGGATCTCGGGGTGTCCGGTCACGTCGGACACCGCGGTGACCGGTACGCCGTGCTCCGCGAGCTGCCGCGCGGTACCGCCGGTCGAGATGATCTCGACACCCAGCTTCGCCAGCCCCGAACCCAGATCCTCAAGGCCCGCCTTGTCGAAGACCGAGACCAGTGCGCGGCGAACGGGGAGCATCGGAGTCGGCGCAGCGTAGCACGCGCCTGCCGGTCGCCGCCGCGATCAGAAGGACCGGAACGGCTCGATATCGACCCCCCCGCAGAGACTGCCTTTCTCGTTCTCGTATGAGGCGTGTTCGCCCGTGACGGTGTCTTCCACCGTCATCTCGTACTGCACATCCGAGAGACCGCCGTACAGGACCCAGAAGCTGCCGTTGATCGCCCTGCCGTCGAGCACCTTCACGGCCAGCTCGATGTTCTCCTTGTTGAAGAACCAGAAGAACCCCGTGTTGGCCGTGGTCAGGGAGGGTGCGACCCTGGCCGTCTTCTCATCGTCCGGAGGCTCGAGGTTGGGATCGACGAAGCCGACCTCGACCGAGAAACGGTTGTCGAGCAGGCACAGCAACTCGTCGCCCGCCTCGCACTCCCCGGCCGTCTCTTCGGATCGCTCGATGCCGATCGCGGGCCACCGCGCCACGTCCATCTTCACGAGGTCGATGCCGGGCGCGCCCCGCACCCTGGCCGACGACGCGAGCCCGACCGCCGTATCGCCCGAGGGGAAGGCCGCGATGTCGCTCTGTCCGCAGACTTCCTTGGGTGGATTGTGGTAGGTGCGCCGCTGTTCAGCCTGCGTGTCCTCCACCGTGACCCAGTACTCCACGTCCGTAAGGGCACCGAAGAACACCCAGAAGTTGCCGTTGATCGCCTGGCCGTCGAGCACCTTGAGCACGAGTTCCACGTTGGCCGGCTCGAAGAACCAGAACAGACCGGATTCGTCCGAGAAGTCGATGGGGACGCCGGTACCGAAGCCGTGGTCGCCCGCCACGTCCCGGTTCGACCAATGCACCTGCACCTCGAAGCGGCCATCCCGCAGGCACAGGTACTGCGCTCCGGTCCGGCACGCGTCGCGGAAGTCGCCGGTGGTCGCGCTGACCTCTCCGGAGAACGCTCGCGTGGCGCCCACCGCCGAGACGAGGCGGAACGTGTACGGGGTGTCGGTCATCAGACCGTTGATTCGAACCGAACCGGTGGCGGCCCGGGTCGTCGTCAGTTCAACCCATTCGGATTCCGGGTTGCGCCCCTCGACGACGATCAGACCCAGCGACCTGTCGGCCCACCTGCCTGACCACTTCAGCTCGATTGCGGAGTCGCCCGCGGGCGCCGCCGTGAGCTCCGTGGGTGGTACGCCGCCGGGCAGCTTCACGGTCACCGTGTTGCTGCTGCCGGAGAAGCCGGTGTCGTTGTAGGCGAAGACGCGGTAGTCGTCGACGCTCCCGGGCGTCAGCCCCGTCAGCAGTACGGACTCCTCGTTGGCGCCGACCAGGGTCACCCGGCTCCAGCGTTCGCCGAACTCACGAACCTGGATCTCGAAACCCAGTTCGTCCGTCGAGTCGTCCTCCCAGGTCAGCCGCACCGAGGTCGGGTCGACCGGCATCGCTCGAAGCCGTCTCGGCCCTCGCGGCCCCCGCCCGGAAACCCCGAGCGTGACGACCAGCGTGTCGCTCCAGGCCGTCTGTCCCTCGGTGTCCACGGCGATCACGTTGAAGAAGTAACGGCCGCCCCGCGCCAGGGCCGGAATCTCGATGGACTCGGTGTCCGCGTCGACCGCGAAGAGTTCCGACCAGCCCCAGACGGCGGCCTGCACGTCGAACCCGACCTCGTCGTCCGAGTTGTCGGTCCAGGTCAGGCGAACCGACGTGTCGCCGGTCACGGTCGCTCGGAGGTTGCTGGGCGGCGCGGGACCCTCGAGTTCCTCGGGCACCACGACCACGTCCTCGCTCCAGGACAGGCCGCCACCGCCGTATGCGGACACCCGGAAGACGTGGCGGACGCCCGGTTCGAGGCCCAGGACGATGGCGAACCGGCGATTCGCCGCGACCTCGTCCCGGTACCAGAGTTCGCCGCCGCGCAGGGACTGGACTTCGAAGCCGGTCTCGTCCTCCGAGTTGTCGCTCCACGTAACGACCGCGAAGCTCCCGATCGCGATGACGTCCAGGTCACTGGGCGCGGCCGGCTCCGCCCCGGGCACGACGACATCCAGGTAGGTGCTCCTGAACGAACGGTTGTTGCCGATGTAGGAATAGACCCAGAAGAAGTGATAGCCGGACTCAAGGTCCTCGATCTCGACCGATTGCTCATCGGCGTCGACCAGGGTTCGCTCCGCCACGGACTGCCCCTGCCGCTGGACGTAGACCTCGAATCCGCCCTCGTCGTCCGAGTTGTCGACCCAACTGACGCGCACGGTCCCGGCGCCGGCTACCTCGGCGCGGACGTTGCTCGGCGGCGCCGGCGCGCCCTCCGGCGGCACGGTCAAGGCGTCGCTGTACTGGACGCCCATGCGCGAGGTGCGGCGGAGCGCCCGCTCATTCTCCTCCTCGCCGCCGATCCCGATCGTCCGCCGCCTGGGCCTGATCCGCACCGACGAGAAGTAGGGCTCCGTCTGGCCGCGATAGCTCATGATCGTGCCGACGTTCGGAATGTGATCGTGGTTGTAATGGCCGAAGGCGTACGGCGCCACCGCCTGATCGGGAGTGATCGTGGTGACATTCTCGGGGTCGTGGTTGGCGCCCAGGTTGTGGCCGATCTCGTGGGCGAAGATCTCGGCGTCGTCGAAACTGCCGCAACTGTTCGCGGTCCAGCCGAACGCACGGAAAGAGAAGTCCTCGGCCGTCTCGCCCTGAGTCAGCAGGTAGGCGCGGCCGCAAGCCCCGAGCAGGGAGGTGCTCTCGCCGGTGAACACGTGGACCAGATCGGCGCCGTGGCGGGTTCGCAACTGCAGGACCTCGCCGTTCCAGAGCGTTCGCAGGGTGAGGTCGTTCTGGTACGTGCCGACACCCTCCCTGCCCACCGTGTCCAGCACCGCGGGCGCCCTGGCGATGTGCACGATGTTCCCGGTGACCGGCAGTTGACCGTTGCGGAGCACCAGGTTCAGGTAGTCACCCGCATTCCGGATCGAGGCCAGGGCGCCGCCCCGGTTCGCCCAGTTACGTGCCGCCTGCGCCGTGTACAGCACCAGAATGTCGAGCTCGTTCCCGTTCTGCTGCTGCGCCACACGCTGAGGCTGGCCAACGCGTCCGGGGGCCTCGGCCAGGAAGTTCTCCTCAAGATCCACGGGCTCCAGACCGACGGGACAGACGGTCTCCGGCTCGTCGCCCGGCACTCCACCTGTATCCACCATCCGGCCGCCACCGCCGGGGCCGGCGCTGATCCGGAACTTCGCGCCACCCGGTTCCCCGAACCGGCCCACGAAGCTGCCGTCCTCCACCGTCAGCACGACGCTCTCGTAGTCCGCTCCCGGAAGGCTCCCCGCCCACATCACGTTGCCGTCGCCGCGATCCTCGAAGACGCTCTGCACCGCGACAAGCACCCTGCCGTCGGGCGTCGGAAGTTCAAGCCGCGGCGGAGCCGACCTGACCAGGTCGAGATCGACCTGCACGGTCACCGGCCCGACGCCCAAGTCGAACTGCGCGGCCGCGGCGACCGCGGGAGTCCCCGGTCCCGAGCCCAAGCTCAGCAGGCGTTGTCCTTGTGCGGTCCCCGTTCCGAAAGTCAGCAGGCCGATCGACGCGACCGCGACTCGCCAACTGGCCATTCTGGTTCCGTTCATGGCCGGCCATCCTAGCTTCGATTGACTGCCTCGCTCCATGCCTGTTAGAACACCCTGCTCTGCCTGACCCGGCGTGCGACTTGCCCAGGTAGCTCAGTTGGTAGAGCACCTGACTGAAAATCAGGGTGTCGGTGGTTCGAATCCGCCCCTGGGCACCACTCGACCTCTGCCGCCGCTGCCCCAATCCGCAGGAAATCCGCAGATGGCGGCAACCCGGGAGATTCCATGTCGCCTGGATCAAGTTCCAGAGGCTCAGACAGTTAGGTCTCCTCCGGGAGCACCGGGCCGCGAAACTCTGCAGCCGACGTCTTGACACGACCTTCATCTGCCCTATACGTTGTTTCGCGGATAGGGACTGTGACCAAGGATCGCAACCCAATCCACCGGTCCAAGAGACGCGACCCTCGGATCGGAGCTTGAGAAGGGCGAAAGTCACGTTCGCGTGGTGGGCGCGCTTCAAGAGTGAGGGTCGGAAGGTCACGACTCGAGAGCCGGGCTCGGTGGCGGAAGCCGCTTGGAGCCGGGAGACACCGAGGCGCAAGCCGAGGAGATCCTGACGCCAGGAAGCTTCAGCCGGCGAGTGGCTCCCGTAGCCGAAGGCTTCCCGGGGGGCGGCAAAGAGAGGCGCAAGCCTCACGGCGCCAAAGCCAGGGAGGCGGCTTCAGGGAAGCGACCGGTCGGAAGTTGCCCGGCAGCAACGGAAGGCCGATCGGCAACTGAAGCGCTTCATCGGCAGACGCTTCGGGGGCTTCGTCGTGAGACCCGACCAGTCGAGCGACGAAGTACCCCAGGGGCGCAGGTCGAAGGAGAGAGACGCCAGGGAGTCCCCGCGACGGCGGGCCGCAACGTGATCGGTTCCAAGGCGCAAGCCGGGGGGCTGGACACAAGCGGAACGGCGGCGTGGACCTTTCGGCCACTCGAGCCGGAGGGTTGACCAGGAAGGCGCAAGCCGGAGCGGGAGACCCGAAGGGAAGGGAGGACGAGGGGGAGTCCCGGCGAACCCCGGGAGGGGCTGGAGGGGCCGCAAGGTTCCACCGCCGGAGTCGCAAGACGAAGGCGCCCAGGCCCGAACGGAGGATCGGTGGCGCGCGAAGCGCTCCCCGACTGGATGCCCGCCAAGCTGAGAGTCGAGGAAACGCGAGCGAGGGATGGGAAACTCAGGTCGATTCGGGTGAGAACCCCGGAGCGGTCCCTATCCTCTTTTTCGTGGCCCGCGAAAGCTAGCACACCGGCACCGTAAGTGCAAGCGCCCCAATAAGTTACGCGGCACTCCGGGTCACGGAGTCACCAACTGGTCACACAACTGTCACGCACCGCCTGGAATGCTCTGTGCGTAGTCTTGTTTTGTGCGCTCTAAAGGCAGGGCCCTAGAATCAGAACGACGATTTCGGGTCTTGGAAACGCCAGACAGGGGCTCAACCGTAGCTATCCAGGGGCTACGTCATGCAGCGCGATAGCGGCACATCGCACGAGGAAGGCCTCGCCAGGAACGACGACGGCACGTTCCCGGCACGCCCTCGCCGGCTCAGGTTCGGAGAGTTCCGCTTCGATCCGGAGTCCCTGGAACTCTCGGGGCGCGGCCGCACGGTACGGCTTCAACCGCAGCCCGCCAGGCTCCTCGAGCTGTTGATCGCGCACCGCGGCGCCGTTGTCTCGCGCGAGGCCGTTCGACGCCACCTCTGGCCCGACCAGGTTCACGTCGAGTACGACCAGAGCATGAATTCCTGCGTGAAGCGGATTCGGGTGGCACTAGGCGACAGCGCCGACACGCCCGAGTACATCGAGACGCTGCCGCGCCTCGGGTACCGCTTCCTCAAGCCCGTGAGCGAGATCGAGGATGACGACGAACCGACCCTCTCGCGGGGCGGTGCCGGCCGGCGCTCGTGGCCTCTCGCAGCCGTCGCGCTCGCCGCTCTCGGCGCGGTGCTGGGAATCGTCGCAACGGTCTTCGTCTGGCGCGCCCTCGACTCCGAACCGTCCGACGCGAACGAGCCGCCACGGCCGGTGCTCGTGGTGCTGCCCTTCACTCCGGTGGAGACCTGGTCCGGCGCCGACCCGTTCCGCGAGGGTCTGGAGCAGGAACTGATCACGTCGCTCGGCCGGCAGGCGTCCGATCGGCTGGCGGTCGTTGCGCGGGACCTGCGTCCGTTCACGGGGGCCGGCGGCCGAGCAAGGCGGATCCGCGCCGACTATCTGCTGGACGGCCGCGTGCAGCGGCAGCAGGATCGCCTCCGGGTCTGGGCCCGGCTCCTCCTCGCAGAGGACGGGACCGTTCTCTGGAGCGAGTCCTACGACGGCGCCGAGAGCGATGTCCTCGTCTTCGGGGCCGAGGCGGCCGCGCAGATCGTCGACGCGGTCCTCACGCAACTGACACGGATCGAACCGTACCTGTGACCCGCGGCGAGGAGCCGCGACGGGGCTGGGGCAGCTAGCAGCCGGAGCGCCACGAACCCGGACGGCCGGGCAGCCTGAGAGCCGCTTCGAGTTCCTCCAGGAAGCGGCTGCGCGGAATCTCCACCGCGCCGAACCGGAGCATGTGCCCGGTGACCTGCTGGCAGTCCACGAACGCGTAGCCCCACCTCTCGAGGCAGCGAACCAGGCGAACCAGTGCGATCTTGGACGAATTCGAGCGCCGCGTGAACATCGATTCGCCGAAGAACGCTCCGCCGATCGAGACTCCGTAGAGGCCGCCCACCAGCTCGTCTCCCTGCAGACACTCGACCGAGTGGGCGTGCCCCAGCCGATGCAGGCGTTCGAAGGCGTCGACCAGTGGCCCCGTGATCCATGTGCCCCGCTGCCCGGGACGCGGGTTCTCGGCGCAGGCCACCATGACCTCCCTGAAGCGCGTGTCGATCGCGACCTCGAACGGTTCGCGCCGCAGTTCGCGCCGGAGACTGCGGGACGTTCTGAACCGTTCCGGGTAGAGCACCAGTCGCGGATCGGGTGAGAACCACAGCATGGGCCCACGGGATCCCAGGAGCGGCCAGGGGAAGATGCCGGACCGGTAGGCCGCCAGCAGCCGTTCCGGCTCGAGGTTTCCCCCCACCGCGAGCAGACCGCTCGGATCCGCCAGTTGCGGCGAAGGGAAGGCGATACGGGAATCGTCGAGCGGGAAGGGTCCCCTCCGGTTCATCGCCCAGGCAGACTACCGCCAGCGCGGCCGGCGCCTACACGTTGAAGCGGAAGTGGACCACCTCGCCGTCCTGCACCTGGTACCCCTTGCCCTCCAGGCGCAGGGTCCCGCGTTCGCGGCAGGCCGGGAGCGATCCGGCGTCGATCAGCTCATGCCACTCGGTTACCTCGGCGCGAATGAAACCGCGTTCGATGTCGGAATGGACGGTGCCCGCTGCCTTGAGCGCCGTGCTGCCCCGGCGGATCGTCCACGCACGGATTTCGTCGTCGCCGACGGTGAAGAAGGAGATCAGCCCCAGCAGCTCGTAGCCCGCCCGCACCACCCGGACCGCGCTTGGCTGGCCAAGGCCCGCCTCGGCCAGAAAATCGCCCTGATCGGCTGGGGCGAGGCGGGAGATCTCCTCCTCCAGGCTAGCGCTGACGGCAAGGATTCGGGTGCCCGGCGGCGCGTCGATCCCGGCGACCGCCGCCGGGTCGCCCGCGGCGTCCTCGTCGACGTTCAGGACGACCAGCATCGGCTTCCGGGAGAGCAGGCCGTAGCCGCGCAGCCGTTTCTCATCCTCCGCCTCCAGGTCCAGGCGTCGCAACGACGTTTCCGCCTCGAGCGCCGGCAGAATGCGGTCCGACAGCAGGGCGCGCTCCCGCTTCTCCAGGTCGGTGAGGCCTCTCTTCCGGGCCTGAGCGAGCCGCTCCAGGCGCCGCTCCACGACTTCGTAGTCCGCGAGAATCAGCTCCAGGCCGATGGCCGCGATGTCGCGCCGGGGGTCGACGCCACCCGACGGGTGCAGGAGTTCCGGGTCCTCGAAGGCGCGCACCACGTGGACCAGGCCGTCCATCAACCGCAGCTCCGCCAGGTCCAGCGTCTCTCCGCGGCCCCGGTCGATACCGGGTACGTCGACGAAGCGCACCTGGGCCGGGACGACGCGCCGGAGCTGGTAGAGATCGCTGAGCCCCTCCAGGCGCCGGTCCCGCACCACCGCGACTCCCACGTTCGTGGTCTTCGAGGCCCGGAACTTCCCCGTCGCCTGGCGGGAGGCGGTGAGAGCATTGAACAGCGCCGTCTTGCCCGCCTTCGGCAGGCCCAGGATGCCGAGCTGCACGTTCGCGCCCCTCGCTCAGAGGCTGGCGCCGAAGTTCGCCGCGAGAATGGCCAGGTCCTCGCCGTCCACCTGCCCGCTGCCGTCGAGATCGGCATCGGCGTCGAACCGACGCGACGTCGAGCCGGCACCGAAGGCGAGGCCCAGGAACACCAGGTCCCGGCCGTCCACGCGACCGTCCCGATCGACATCTCCCGGCGGACGGACGGCGCCTTCGACCAGGAACCGGCCCAGCAAGCGGTCGTACACGTTGCCTTCGGCATCGCCGGCGCGCAGGGACAGCGTGACGACGCCGTCAAGCGGCTCCGTCGCCGAGACGCGCCAGCTCAGCCAGCGTCCGTCGTCGCCGACACCGGGCGCCGGCGCCGGCGAGCCGTCGACCATGAGCAAGGCCGAACCGGTGTCGATCGCGCTCCCGAAGTCCCTCACGTCGACCTCCAGGGCACTCGCCGGTGAAACGCCTTCCGCGCCGTGCGCGGGGATCAACCGCGTCGGAACCGGCGGAACCTCGTCCGTGGACTGGAGCACGTCGCGGAAGACCGAGGCGAGAAGATCGTAGCCGGCGCCGTTCGGGTGTCCGACGGGATCCTCCGTACCGGCGTAGTAGTACGCGTGGAACAACCGCCTGGTGGTACTGAAGATCTCGAACGGATCGACCAGGCCGCGGCCTCGAATCGCCGCCAGCCGCCGGATGGACTGCACCAGATCCTGGTTCTGCAGGTTGTTCGGATCGAAACGGGCATTCGGCAAGCGGGGAATCAGGGTGGCGTGGTACGTCGTCCAACCGGCGGCCGACGCTCGGGCGGCCATCTGATCCAGGTTGAACAGGGTCGTCTCCGGCGAGATCCCGCGACTGACGTCGTTGGTGCCCTCCATCAGCAGCAGGCAGTCACCCGGCTCTTCGAGCACGCCGTCGATGCGTGCCAGACCTTCCGCCGTCCCTTCCGCGCCGACACCGCGGTTGTCGACCACCAGTCCGGGCGCCAGAGCTTCGAGACGGGGCGGATAGCCCGCTTCCGCGCGCTCCGGATCGTCACCGACACCGGCCGTGATGCTGTCGCCGAATGCCTTGCAGTGGCTCGGCGTCTGTGCGGCCGCCACCCCGCCCAGAGCAAGCAGCGCGGCGCCGAGTACGCCGGCCCGCGGGACGTTTCCGAAGCGCCCGGAGAAGCAGTTATCAGTCAACCGCGGGAATGTTACAGGCGCAAACGCGACCCTCCGGCGGGTTCCTTTCGACTCTATTATCTGCTATTCTGCATGTTTCTACGTATCATTGCGATCTCCACGGCAAAGGAGAAATCCGACGATGAAGTCGCTCGTCCGTTCAGCAGCACGCGCAACCGCCCTTGCCGCCCTGGCGGTCGCCCTGCCGGTTGCCCTGTCCGCACAGGACACGTCCTACGTCCTGATCGCGCACGACGACGACGCCAAGGAAGTCCTGCTCAGCGTCCACAATCCGACCGACGAGAGTCAGAGCTTCGAGATCCTGGCGATCGCCGCCGGAGCCGACGGCACCGAGCGGCCCGAGCCGGCGATCACCACGTCGGTGCTACCCGGTCGCACGAAGCAGTACGCCGACCTGGCGGGTGACGAGCACTCGATGGTCGAGCTCGTCACCAACGGCGAACTCACCTTCCAGGCCTACACGATGTCCACCGACGCGAACGGCAAGCGGGTCGGTCTGCGGGAACAGGTTCCCATCGTCGACTCGACGAACATGATCCCCGGCGGAACCTGGGCCTTCGTGGGCGGGATACGGCGGGACAGCCGCGACCGCTCGGACTACGCGATCCTCAACCTGTCGCACAAGACCAACACCTGCGAACACAGGGTGCGCAGCCACGACGGCCACTGGGTGCTCAATTCCCGGATCCTGGAGCACCTGCCGCTGTCCCTGACCTATGTCGCCGACGTCCTGAATGCCGTCGGCATCAAACTGGGCGACCACTACACGATCTCCACCAACTGCGCCGACAACTTCTATGTCGCCGGACTGGTCGCCGACGACGAGGCGGACCGTCTTACCGTGCTGCAACCAGCCCGGAGCGACGGCTCGGCTCTGCGACGGCCCGGGTACGACGAACCGCCGCCGGAGCCGGAACCGCCACCCGACGGCTGCACCTCCGGCTGGGTGTGCGTCGACCTCGAGGGCGCGTTCCACCGCGCGACGAACGCTCGTCCCAGCTTCGAGACGAGGCTGAACACGCCACCGGGCACGTACCGGCGGGTGGTCTTCCATTTCAAGGTCCATCACGGCGGCTGGAACCGGGTGTCGTCGCGGAACCAGAACCTGTTCTGGCTGGCTCGCGAGAAGCACGTCGACCTGTTCGGGTTCGGCATCGCCAAGGGGCCCGGCGGACCGGCCCAGGTGTTCTACCGCACGGACTGGGGAGTCACCCACGTCAACAAGCAGCGGGTCGTGAAACACCACCTGATGCAGCCCGGCGAGACCTATGACGTGATGTTCGACTTCGACGCCGCCGGCGGCCGGATCGTCCTGACGTTGACCAACTCGAGCGGCGTCGAGGTCATGCGGTCGGTGGGTCGCCCGAACATCTCCCGCATCCCCTTCGCGCCGGGGCAACGGATCGCGGTCGGCTTCGGTTTCCGCGGCGAGTATGAGACCGAACCGGCCCAGCCCGGCTGGGTCTGGTCGGACCTCCATATCGAGCTCCTGCCCCAGTAAGACCATAGAGTCGCCGGCATGAGGCAACGGCCGGCCGGAAAGACGCGCATCGCCGGCTGCGCCCTGGCGGTCGGAGCGCTCATCGCAGGCTGCTCCGAGGCGCCGCCGGTCCACCGCGGGCCGATCGTCCTGATCACGATCGACGCGCTGCGCGCCGATCTCGTCGGCACCGGCCTGATGCCCCACCTCGACCGTCTGGCTGAAGACGCGGACTGGGCCGGCGTCGCGATCACCAGTTCGAGCTGGACGGTGCCGTCCATGGCGTCGCTCTTCGTGGGACGGCAACCCTGGCGCCACGGCGGCTGGCACGGCGCGCGGGCGGCTCTGCGGGACGACCTGCCCACCCTGCCGGAGATCCTGCGTGATCTCGGCTTCCGGAACGCCGCCTTCCGGTCGAACCCCTGGCTGACCAGGGACTACGGCTACGTTCGCGGTTTCGAACGGTTCGGCCCGGTTTCCCGGATGGAGCGCGTGACCGAGGTCCTCCGGACCCTGGACGGGGGACCCCAGTTCGTCTGGATGCATGTGCTGCCCCCGCACGCGCCTTACCGGCTGCACACTCCCTACCTCGACCGCCTGGCCACGCCGCGCGACGACCTGCCCACGCGGATCACGCCCCTGGAGATGAGGCGGTTCGCCGATCCGGCCATCCCGCTCGATCCGGACCAGGGGGAGCGCGCCTGGCAGCTCTACCAGCTCAACGCGGCCCATGCCGACGCCGAGGTCGGCGCAATGCTGGAGGCCCTGCGCGAGAGCGGCACCTTCGACGACGCCCTGATCGCCGTGACCTCGGACCACGGCGAGGAATTCGGCGAGAACGGGCAGGTCCTGCACGGCAACAGCCTGCACCGGGTCCTGATCGAGGTGCCGCTGATCGTCAAGCTACCGGCCGGCTGGACGCGGCCGCTCGACCCCGGCCCGGTGGTCGCCAACTATCGCCTCTTCTCGACCCTGATCGAGGCCGCGGGAGGGGCGCCGCCGCCGGGCAGTCCGCCGAGCCTGTTTGCGCCGAGCGACGCCGGCGCGCTGTCCGAGCTCTATCTGGGCAACGGCGTCAACCTGGTGTCCCTGGTCGAGGACGGGCGCCAACTGGTGTGGGAGAGCCGGTTCGCGCCGACCGAGGAGCGTTACTACGACGCGATGCTGGCGCTCGCGGACGGCGAACCGTCGGCGCCGCTGGCAGAGGAGCCGGAAGAGCTTGTGGCCCGCCTCGAGCGGCGGTTCGAGGCGGCCCCGCCGCTGATCGGCGCTCCCGGTACCCGGCCGCGGCTCGAGGCGTTCGAGTGGTCCGCCGGCGGCACCGTGCGGCCGGTCCCCGCCGGGGACGACTTCGCGCGCCGCCTGCAGAGTCGCTGGCAGGCGGCGAACGGCCTGGACCGGCCCGCCCTGCTCGCCGAGCGCGGCGAACCGGAGATCGCACCGGAAGAACTGGAGCGCCTGAAGGCGCTGGGCTACGTCGTGACGTCGCCGCGCGAGCGAGCCCCTTAGCGAACAAGCCGGTTTCCTGTGCGTCAGCGCGGCGCGGACGCCGCGACTCCTAGAGCCGCGGTTTGGCGGCGGGCCGGAGCCGGAGGTCGATCATCTCGGCCGCCGGCGGCAGAGCGGCCGCCTCGACGATCGCCGACGCCACGTCGCCCGGATCGAGGAAGCGCTCCGCGTCGTAGCGCTGCCCCAGGCTGCGGCAGACCTCCTCCTGCATGCGGCTCCGGGTGCGGCCCGGATAGACGCTCAGCACCCTGACGCCGTCCGCGTTCACCTCAGCGCGGAGAGCATCCGCCAGAGCCCTCAATGCGTGCTTGCTGGCCGCGTATGCGGTGCTTCCCGCGCCGGCCGAGAGTCCCGCCGTGGAGTTGACGAAGACGACCAGCCCCCGGCTGCGCCGGAGACCGGGCAGCAACCGCCGGGTCAGGAGGTACGGCGCCTGTACGTTGACCGCGAGCTGGTAGCGCAGGTCGTTCACCGGCGCCGTTTCGAAGGGACCCGCCCGGAAGGCTCCGGCGGCATGGACGAGCAGGTCGACACTGCCGCCGAGTGACTCCGCCTCCGCCCCGGCCGCGTCGATCGCCGCGGTTTCCGTCAGGTCGCCGGCGACTGTGCGGATCTCACCCGCGCGACCCGCGAGTTGGGCGGCCGTTGCCCGAAGACGCGCATCGTCCCGGCCCAGGAGCACCAGGGAGGCGCCCTCAGCCGCCAGCAGGCGGGACACGGCGCCGCCGATCGCCCCCGTGGCTCCGGCCACGACCGCGATCCGCTTGGCAAACCTGCTTGTACCGCCGGGCACGCGCGCAGCTTACCGACCTCCCGCCCGGTAAGCTGAGAACGATGCGAAGGCCGCTCCGCCTGACGCTCGCGTTCCTTGCCTGGAGCACGGGGTTCCCACCGGCTCTGGCCGCCGACGGGCTGACCGCCTATCGGGGACAGGACTGGGCGCACCTGCAAACGGCGGCCGGGCAAGCGACCCTGTGGCTGGGCCCCGACCGGGCGGTGGAACTGCCGGCGAGCACCGCACCCGGGGCTTCGGTCCGCTACGAGGATCTGGTGCTGCTCGGCCGCGACGCGGAGGGCGACCCGGAGTGGGCGCTGGCCGGTGTCGCCGAGGACAGGAACGGACCCCGCTTGAGGCTTCACGGCGGGCGCGGCGCCGAGTTCCGCGCCCTTTCTCCACCCGAGCGCCCGCGCGGCGCGATCCAGATCGCCTCCCCGCGCTGGCTGGCGGCCACCGGCGCCGGGGGCATGCAGGGACTTGTCTGGCTCGAAGCGACCCGGCCCCGGCGTCAGGAAGTGTGGCTGGCTCCATACCGGGACGGAGCGTTCCAGCCGGCGACCCGCCTGATCGGCGCCGGGCCCGGCTCGCAAACCGCCCTGGACGCCGCCGTGCTAGCCGACCGCTCCTGGCTGCTCGTCTGGGCCGCTTTCGACGGCGGCGACGACGACCTGGTCTGGCGGCAGCGGCTCCAAGACGGAAGCTGGACAGGAGGCCGCGTCTCGGCGGACAACCGGGTGCCCGACATCACGCCCCGGGTTCTGGCGACGGCCGACGGCGCCGCGCTCGCCTGGAGCCGTTTCGACGGCAGCGTCTACCGGGTGCGGACGGCGCGCTTCGCACAGGGAGAGTGGCGGAACGAGAACTGGGCGGCGGGGCCGGATTCCCTCTACCCCGATTGGGTGGGGAACGGCGACACGCTCCTCTTCCTCCGGGGCGCGACGCGGACGTGGACGGCGAGCGGGCCCGGGCCGTCCCTGGAGTTCGCCGTGCCAACCGAAACCCCGCCCGTTCTTGACATCGATCCCTCGTCCGGCCTCCTGCGCGCGCACTGGCCCGAGGCCGGCGGTTGGCGAACGGCGTCCGGGACGCCGCCCGGGGTCCGACC
Organism: Acidobacteriota bacterium; assembly: GCA_011523565.1. Lineage (GTDB taxonomy): Bacteria > Acidobacteriota > Thermoanaerobaculia > Multivoradales > Multivoraceae > Multivorans. The sequence goes on along the minus strand of WTGL01000032.1, from coordinate 10,642 downwards.
GTGATCGGGGCGGTCGGAGCGTGGATCCGGCGGTTCCGGGCCCTGCTCCAGAGCCGCGAGGGACTGTTCGCCAGCCGACCCGCCGTCGTGACCCTGGCCGCTCTGAGCTGCTTCCTGCTCACCGTCCCCCTGACGATCGGCAAACCCGGTCAGCCGCCGACGCTCAAGGCCGACGAGCCGGCCTACTACCTGATGGCGCTGAGCCTCGCCCGCGATTTCGACCTGCGCTACCAGCCGGCGGACGGCGACCGGTTGCTGGAGGAGTTCCCCTTCGCCTCCACCCACAACCTCATCCTGATGACCTCCGATGGCTGGCGCACGGCGCACTATGGGAAGCCGCTTCCCTACCCGCTGTTCGCCGCGCCCTTCGCGGCGCTCTTCGGGGCCAACGGGATGGTGTTCCTCAACATGGCGTTGTTCGTCGCCATGGTGTGGCTGGCCGCCGTCTTCCTGGCCCGCCGCACCGCGCCGGCAACCGCCGCCGCGTTCGCCTGCGGCCTGCTGCTGCTCTCGGCCTGCTCCCGCTACGTGTTCTGGCTGCAGCCCGAGGTGTTCAACATGTTCGGCGTCTTCGGTGCGCTGTACTGGGGCTTCCGGAACCGCCACCGCGCCTGGTGGCTGAGCGCCCTGTCCGGCGTGCTGCTGGCGCTGCCCACCTACAACAAGCCGATGTTCGCCGCGATCGCCCTGCCGCTCGCCGGCGCGTACCTGCTGCGCCGGCAGTGGCGGACGGCCGCGGTCTGGACGGCCGGCTTCGCGGTGACCCTGACCCTGCTGGCGGGGATGTCCCAACGCATGACGGGCCAGCTCCTGCCCTACCTCGGGTCCGACGTGCGAGCCGCCGTGCGGGTGTGTGAACCCGGAGGCTGGCCGGCCGAGATCGTCGAGGCGCGGCGGGTCGCCGCCGGCGAGGAACCCGCGACCGGGGAAGCCGCCGAGGCGCTGGCCATTCCCGAGTCTCCGACCGGCAACGCCTTCACGTGGCTGTTCCGCGTGCCGCGCCAGTCGGTCGGCGAGGTGGTCGAGAACGTCAAGTACTTCCTGATCGGCCGGCACGCGGGCCTGCTGCCGTACCACCCCTTCGCCGGCATCGCCCTGGCGCTGTTCCTGGTCGGCGGCCGCCGCGACCGCGACCGCTGGCTGCTGCTCGCGGCGTTCGTCGCGGTGGCCGGCTACTTCCTGCTCTTCATCGGCTGGAACTGGCAGGGCGGCGGCCGCTCCGCTACCTGCCGTTCGAGTTCTCGCTGCGCAACGTGCCCGGCTACGAACGGAGGGGAGTCGCCGGCATGACGGTTCTGGGCAGAGCCGACCGGGTGCTGGAACGCGGCGGCTCCTGGTGGATCGCCGCCCGCGGCCCGAGCGAGCTCTTCATCGAGTCCCGGCACCGGTTCGACAGCCTCGTGCTCCTCGTCTCCTCGCCGGTCGCTCCGAACACCCTGCGACTGCGTCTGGACGGCGGCTCCAGGGTCGATCTGCAGGTTTCCGAGGCCGGCCGGCCGCAGCGGGTCACGGTCCGCTCCGGGAAGCCGCACAAGGTGCGGCGGCGCGACGGCCACCGGAGCTACGTCCACCGCCTGAGGGTCGACACGTCGGGCGGGGCGCCGACGAAGTGGACCAGGATCCGGCCAGCCGCCCCCTGCGCCGTTTACGCCTGGAACCGGGAGACGGAGGAGACGTTCTACCTCGGCGCCGAACTGCGCATCCTGGGCAGCGAGGAGCACCTCGACGCCGATGTCTTCGCGGCCCGGATCGGCACCGTGGGCCTGATGCCGGCGACCCTCGACGCGGACGCCCAAGTCCAGCTCCCCGTCGGAGTGACGAACGAGTCGAACGTGACGTGGCAGCGGCAGGGAGCCGTGGGAGTCAACCTGGGCTCCCGCTGGCTTCGGGGAATCGCGGGGCCCGAAGACGAGGACGGGAAACCCGGCCCCCAGGTCGGCCCGGAGGGGCGCCGGAGCCTGCTGCCGGACATGAGCCCTGGCGCCTTCGAGACGATCATGCTGCCCGTCCAGGCCCCGCACGAACCGGGCGACTACACGCTTGAGATCGACCTCGTGTACGAACGGGTCGCGTGGTTCGCGAGCCGCGGCGTCGTGCCGCTGCGGCTACCGATTCGGGTCGGCGAACCCCAGCGCTAGATCACCTCCAGCAGCCCTGCCTCGGAAAGGGCGTCCGCAGCCTTCCGGATCACACCCGCGGGGAGGCCGGAGCGATCCGCGATGTCCCCCAGGGAGTGTTGGCCGTCGCTCTGATTGAGCACCCACAGCACGGCCATCTCCCGTTCCTTGCGGCCGGCGCCGCCGAGGCCGCCGTAGAGTCCCCGGCGGCCGAGCTGGGGTTCGCCGAAGGGCTCCAGGTTGCGGTAGCGGCGGTCGTTGGCGGAGCGTCCGGTAGTGGAACGCCGGCGCCTGGCGGTCTCGGCAGGGGCAGCGCCGGCGCTCTGGACGGAGCCTTCCTCGAGCACTGCGGCCGTCGCCAGGTAGGCCGCGAGCGAACCGGCCAGCGCGCCGGCACGGATGAAGGAGAGGTCGTCGGCCGAGGTGTGGTACTCGGGATACCTGCCCCAGGGAGTACGGGTCAGTACGCCGACGGGAAGGTCGAAGCCGGGGGAGCCGTACTGGCGTTCGTCGTAACCGAAGGGGAAGAAGTCCTCGGTGACGAGTTCTTCTCCCAGGCCGGCCAGGGCCACGGCCACGGCGCGGTCGATCTCGGTGTTCCCGCGACGGCTTTTCTTATAGTGGAAGGAACCCCCGTCACCGAGGTTTGCCGCGATCAGCCCGTGGCGGAAGGTGTCGAGACGCTCCCGGTTCCGCGCCAGCCAGGCGATCGCGCCGATCGTGCCCGGTGCGAACAGGAAGCGGTAGCTGTAGCGGCGCTCCGGCACGGCGGCCAGCGCTTCGGCCAGATGAACAGCGACGGCGATCCCCGACAGGTTGTCGTTGGCGAGCTGGGGATGGCAGACGTGGCTCGAGATGACGACCTCCTCGGTGGTCGACCCGGGCAACAGGCAGTCTCCCCAAGTCATCGAACCGTCTTCGAGCGACCCGTCGATGAACACCTCGTACTCGCCGTCCGGGAGCGATTCGAGGAGTCGGTGGGGCAGGCAGAAGCCCCACGTTTCCACGTAGTAGGACGTGCGGTACGGGATCAGGTCCGGCTGCTCGGGCAGGCTGTGCAGATGCGGCCGGAGTTCGTTCAGGGGAAGCCGCCGATGCACAGGGGCGCTGTAGCCGACGAGGTGGAGGTTGTGGTCGGCGAAATCGACGACGCGGCGGCCCGAGGGATCGCGAATCCAGGCCTCCCGGGGATTCCACTCCCGCGGCACGGTCCAGTCGAGGACCGGCGTGCCGGTCGGGAGTTCGTGGACGTCGAGCGGGATCCGGCGGCCGATCCGATCGAGCGTGGCGCGGACACCGTCGCCGGTGAGACTGCGGCGGATCGGGTAGAGCTCGGCGGCGAGGTCCATCATCGACCGGCCGGCCGCTTCGCGGTCGAGGGTGGCCAGGGCCTGCCGGACGGTGGACATTGGGCCTATTCTGCGCGAAGGCGTATCGCTCGCCGCTACAGGTAGCCCATCGCTTTCAAGCGCTCGATCTCCTGCCGCGTCCGCTCCACGTCCGTGCCGCCCACCGTGTCGACGGGCTGCCAGGCGTCCCGGTAGGTCGCCACGCGGCGAGCCGGGCCCGCGTCCAGCGTCGTTTCGAAGGCATCCTCCAGCACCCTGCCCTCGGCATCCTCCGGCAAGGGCAGACCCAGCAGCGCGAGCACCGTCGGAAACACATCGAGCACGTGGCTGCTCTCCAGGCGGTGGCCGCGGCGGATGCCGGGGCCGTACAGCAGCAGCACCCCGTCCGGGCCGTGCCGGTGCTGGGTGTACAGCCGATGGACGAAGGTCGGCGACTGGCCGTGGTCGGAGGCGATGACGAAGACGGTCTCCGGACCCAGGAGCCGGCGCAGTTCGCCGACCAGGCCGTCGATCCGCCGGTAGACGTCGGCCACCGCCTCCCCGTGCTCCTCGATGCCGGCCCGGGAGACGAACGGGAACAG
>WTGL01000032.1:5157-6585 GCA_011523565.1 Acidobacteriota bacterium | reverse complement strand
GGTTGAGGAAGCGCGGCGGCGGCTCGCCCTGCCGGGAGCGGTGCTCCAGCAGGGAGATCACCGCCCGGTGCTGCCAGTCGAGGTCCGGCCGGCCGGCGACCGCGTCCAGGACCTTCTGCGGTAACTCCGGCGGCTGGGCGAACCACTCGAGCGTCGTGCCCGCGGCCCCGGCAGCCGCCAGTGTGTCGTTCAGGCCGTAGCCGAGGAGCCGGCTCGACGGCTCTAGCATCCGCTGGGCCGGGAACGAGTAGAAGTAGCCGTCGACGACGACCGTCGGCAGGCCGGCGCGATCCGCGATCTCCCAGATCGGCGGCGACGCCAGGTCGAGCCGGTTGACGAAGCGCCGCGAGATCCCCGGCGCCCGGGCCACCAGGTCGATCAGCTCCTTGAAGCTGGTGCGGTGAACCGGAAACAGACCGGCTCCCGAACCGGGAAAGCGGATCCGGTAGAAGTCGTGGACGCCGTGCCGCCGGGGCGTCTCGCCGGTGTAGATCGACGCCCAGATCACCGCGGAGTTGGCGTTGCTGATCGTCCCGAGCCGGCTCGACGTGCCCTCACGGACGAACTCGGCCAGGTTCGGCAACTCGCCGTCGTCGATCAGGTCCTGGAGCATGTCGGGGTCCACGCCGTCGAAGCCCAGCAGGGCCACCGGCGGCCCTGCGCCGGCGACCAGCGCCGTGGGGTCGAAGGACGCCGCCGCTTCCTCCGGAGCGAGCCGGAACGCGATCGGCAGCACGACGTGGGCCGCGACCAGGGCCAGCGCGAGTCCGCCCGCCAGACGCGGCAGTCGACCGCCGGCGAGACGGGCGACCCGAGCCGCCAGCACCCGGGTGGCGATCCAGATGACGGCGCCCGCCAGGACGCCGGCCACCGCAAGGAACGACGCCATGCTCCAGAAGCCGGCGGGCGTGAACCAGGGGACCTGCCCGTAGGTCAAGCCGTAGAAGAGGACGAGCTCCAGGAAGACGACGTTGAACACGCACGCGGCGAGGACGACCGGACTGCCCGCGGGCCTGCGGCGCAGTCGGGCCAGCATCCGCCACAGCAGCCCCAGGCCGCCGAAGGCGGCGCCCGCCCAGATCCCGTAGAGCAACGCGAAGAGCAGGAGCGCGGCGATTCCGGCGACGGCGCTGTCCGTCCGGTTGTGCACCAGGTGGGCAAGCGAGATCGGGCCGCCGAAGAGCAGCGCGCCGAACAGCAGACCTGCCCTCAGGTCGCGGCCGCAGGCGACCAGGAACGACGCCGCGTCCGCACGTTCGTGCACGGCCCGAATGATAAGGGACGGCGGCGCTGCTAGGGTCGCGCTCCCCGTGTCGGCGCGATGCGGGCCGAAACCGCGAGTTGCCTGAAGGAACTGGACATGGCGAACGTAGTCGTCGTCGGCATGCAGTGGGGCGACGAGGGCAAGGGGAAGATCATCGATCTCCT
>WTGL01000032.1:0-5147 GCA_011523565.1 Acidobacteriota bacterium | reverse complement strand
CGAAACGGCCGGCCGGCTGCGGCTTTCCGACCGGGCGCATGCCCTGACGCCGGTGCACGTGTCGCTCGACATCGTCCGCGAGGAGGCGCGGGGAGCGGACCGGATCGGCACCACCGCCAAGGGCATCGGCCCGGCGTACGAGAGCAAGATCGGCCGCACCGGCATCCGCCTGGGCGAACTCGTCGCCGGCGGCGAGGCGATGATGAACCGGCAGATCGTGCGGGTGGCGGACTTCGAGCGCCCGGCCGCCCAGGGCGCTGAACTGAACCCCGAAGCCGCCGCGGCCGACTTCACGCGCTGGGCCGAACGCCTCTCTCCCTACCTGTGCGACCTGTCGGTCGAACTGGACGGTCTGCTGCGGAGCGGTGGCACGGTGCTCTTCGAGGGCGCGCAGGGCGCGCTGCTCGATGTCGACCACGGGACCTACCCCTACGTGACGAGCTCGAACTCGACCACCGGCGGCGCCGCCACCGGCAGCGGCGTGCCGCCGACGGCGATCGACGGCGCGATCGGTGTGGTCAAGGCCTACACGACCCGGGTCGGCGAAGGACCAATGCCGACCGAGCCGCCGAGCCGATCTACCGCAGCTTCCCCGGCTGGAAGCAGGACACGCGCGGGGTGCTCGACCGGAGCGACCTGCCGCGGGCCGCCCTCGACTACATCGACTTCCTGGAGCAGGAACTCGAGGCCAGCGCGGACCTCATCTCGTCGGGCCCGAGGCGCGAGGAAACCGTCGTCAGCGGCGGCGGGCCGCTCGAGAAGTGGCTGGGGGAACGTCTCGCAGCGGTGCAGGCGGCCGTCGGCGAGTAATCCGGATTCCGCCTGCGGCGGCCTCTGGACCTTCTGCCACGCTAGCGGGGCGCGTAGTACCAGATCGGCGATGACCAGGCCCGCTCCTGGATCATCAGCGGAACGCCGCGGCGCGGTTCGACGCCAGCCCGCAGCGCGTCCCAGGTGGTCCACCGGCAGGTCGGGTTCTCGAGCACGCGCACGTAGTACACCGCGTCGGTGCCCGGGTCGAAGTCCGGGTCCCGCCAGACCGCGGCCAGTTCACCAGCGCCCAGGTCCTCGTTGTAGGAACAATCCGTGAGATCGACGGTCGCCCCGTTGTCGGGACAGCGGTGGGCTTCCGGATCGACCGTTCCGCCGTTCGAGCAGGCGACGTCGTAGACCTGCTCCCGGGTCTCCTTGCGGTAACCGCTGTCGTACCAGCCCTTGACGACCTGAAGGCGCTGCAGCGGAGCGCTGTGCTTGTCCCGCTGGGCCCAGACCAGGAAGCGGGGCGCCGTGTCGCTGTCGGCGACCAGGTCGCCGCCCATCGGCACACCGCCGGCGTAGGCCTGCCCGATCAGGTCCGGGCTCGCCGGATCGAGACCGTCGTAGTCGAAGCCGCCGAAGAAGCGGAGCCGGATGCGGGTGCCGGAGGTGGCGTAGGTCTCCTTGCGGCGCATCCCCTGGAAGATGGAGTCGCGAGTGTTCTCCTCCGCCCACACGGCGGCCAGCCCGGAGGCCGAGAACTGCGCGCTCCGCATGCCGAAGTAGGGACCGAGTTCGTCGTCGACGACGGTGCCGCGGGCTCGCGCGGCGGGCGGCAGGCCGGCGATGTAGTCCAGCCGTTCCTGGGAAACCGGCACCGCGCCCCGGTTTTCCGGACTCACCGAGGTCGGTGCCGAACCGAAGTAGTTCGACTCGTCGAAGGACGGCGCGCCGTTGTGGGTGTCGCTCGAACCGACGAAACCGATCTTGAACGGATTGCCGCGACCCTCCTGCTCGAGGGCCAGGCCGCTGGCCAGGGCCTGCCGCGCGTAGCTGCGGCTCGGATCGCTGTGGGCGGTGATCCTGCCCTTGCGGGTGTTCAGGATCTCGAAGTCGGCCCACTCGTCGCCAGGCTGTCGACGCCCTGCTCCCGCAGCCGGTCCATCCAGCTCCAGAGCTGTTCCGGCTCGTGCGAATCGATGCGGGTGAACGGCCGGGCCGGCGCCCTGGACCCGGCGAAGATGACGTTGCGGTGGTACGCCGCCGACTCCGGCGCCGGCGTCGAGGAGGTCCACTCGTAGGCGATGAAGGTGGTGAAGTTGCCCGGGTCGTTGTGGCGCTCGGCGGCAAGGATCGAGTCCTCCCAGGCCGAGCGGTGGGCGTCGTCGTCGAAGGACGCGTACTGCATCTGCGGGTGGTTCGCCATTCGCGCCCGCTGCCCGCGCAGGAAGCCGCCGTCGATGCGCATCTGGCGGCCAAAGCGCTCGCGGAACAGGACGGACCGCATCTGCACCGAGTAGGGGTTCAGGTTGTCGCCTTCGTTGACGCCGTGGAACGCCTCCGCGCCGGGAAGCTGGCCAACCCTGGTCGAAGGGTCGGCCCACTGCGGCACCATGCCGAGGAAGAACCCGTGGTCCGAGACGGCGAAGAAGTCGAGCGGCTCGCGGAGCTTCATCTCGTTGCCGAAGGAGCTCTCGATCGCTTCGCCCCTGGCGAACCGGTAGCTCTCGTCGGGCGTCACCTCGGTGCCGAGGAGGTAGGCGTCGAAGGAGTAGCGAGTGTGGACGTGGACGTCGCCGAAGTAGACGTTGCGCTGCTCGTTGTAGCCCTCCGTCGGCGACGCGGGCGCGGGTGTCTCGGCGTAGTCGTCGATCGACAGAGACGTGTCCGTACAGGCCAGGACGCTGAGGCTCAGGCCTGCCGCCAGGACCGGCACGGCCCGGAGTCGGCCGCGGTCAGGGAACTTCGGGGAGGTCGTTCGAGGCTTCGACATGTGCATCTCCACAGGGTAGCGCGCCATGGGATCGAGTCCATGCGGCCCCGCGGGTCCCACGCGTATACTGCGCCGGGCCGTTAGCTCAGTTGGTAGAGCAGTGGACTTTTAATCCAAGGGTCGGGGGTTCGATCCCCTCACGGCCCACCAGGGCCGATCCCTACCGCGGTGCGTAGTACCAGATCGGCGACGACCAGGCGCGTTCCTGGATCGTCAGCGGAAGACCGCGACGCGGTTCGACGCCGGCCCGTAGCGCGTCCCAGGTGGTCCAGCGGCAGGTCGGGTTCTCGAGCACCCGCACGTAGTAGACGGCGTCGGTTCCCGGGTCGAAGTCCGGGTCTTCCCAGACGACGGCGAGTTCGCCGGCGCCCAGGTCTTCGCTGAAGGAGCAGTCGGTGAGATCGACCGTCGCGCCGTTGTCCGGGCAGCGATGGGTTGACGCATCGACGGCCCCGCCGTCCGAGCAGGCCACGTCGTAGACCTGCTCGCGGGTCTCCCTGCGGTAGCTGCTGTCGTACCAGCCCTTGACGACCTGGAGCCTCTGCAGCGGCGCGCTGTACCGGTCCTGCTGGGCCCAGACCAGGAAGCGGGGCGCTCGGTCCGTCTCGGCGATCAGGTCGCCTCCCATCGGCACGCCGCCGGCGTAGGCATGCTCGATCAGGTCCGGGCTGGCCGGATCGAGACCGTCGTAGTCGAAGCCCCCGAAGAAGCGCAGCCGGATGCGGGTACCGGAAGTGGCGTAGGTTTCCTTGCGGCGGAGCGCCTGGAAGATGGAGGCCCGGGTGTTTTCCTCGGCCCAGACCGCAGCGAGCCCGGAGGCCGACAACTGTGCGGTGCGCATGCCGAAGTAGGGGCCCAGCTCGTCATCGACCAGGCCGGCCCGTTCCTGAACGGCGGGCGGCTGGGCGGCGAGGTAGTCGAGCCGCTCCTGGGACACCGGCACCGAGGCGCGGTTCTCGGCCGTCGCCCTGGGGGGCACTGAACCGAAGTGGTTCGACTCGTCGAAGGACGGAGCGCCATTGTGGGTGTCGCTCGAGCCGATGAAGCCGATCTTGAACGGGTTGCCGCGCTGCTCCTGCTCCAGCGCGAGACCGTTGACCAGAGCCTCGCGTGCATAGCCCCCCCGCGGCTCGCTGTGAGCGGAGAGCTTGCCCTTCCGGGTGTTGAGGATCTCGAAACCGGCCCACTCGTCGTCGGGCGACAAACGGGGATGGGTCTCCGACGTTCCCTTGACCTGGGTCAACTCGACGAGTGGCTCGTTTCGCATCCGCTGCTCGGCGAAGGCGGTGTCGACCGCCCGGCCGTCCGAGTACTTGAGCCGGAACACCTGGCCGTTCGACTGGTTCGAGTTGTGCGGTATGGCAAGGCTGTCCAGTCCCTGTTCCCGCAGCCCGTCCATCCAGTTCCAGAGGTCCTCCGGCTCGCTCGAGTCGTGCATCGTGAACGGCCGGGCCGGCGCCTTCGACGAGGCGAAGATCACGTTCCGGTGATACGCCGCGGATTCGGGCGCGGGCGTCGACGCCGTCCATTCGTAGGCGATGAAGGCGGTGAAGCTACCGGGAGCGTTGTGGCGCTCGGCGGCGAGAATCGAGTCCTCCCAGGCACTGCGATGGGCGCGGTCGTCGAACGTCGCCGAGGCCAGCGCCGGGTGGTTCGTCGCCCGAGCCCGCAGCCGCGCTAGCGGGCCGGCCTGCGCCCGGGTCAGGGGAAAGAAGCGCCCCCGAAACACGTAACTCCGCAGTTCCTGGGAGTAGTGGTTCAGGTTCTCCGGGTCGTTCAGGCCGTGGTAGACCTCGACGCCGGGAACCCGGGCCACGCGGGTCGACGGGTCGGTCCATTGCGGTACGACGCCGAGGAAGAAGCCGTGATCCGCAACCGCCAGGAAGTCCAGCGGCTCGCGCAGCTTCATCTCGTCACCGAACGAACTCGTGATCGTCTCCCCCTTCGCGAAGCGGTAGCTGTCGTCCGGCGAGACCTCGGTGCCGAGCAGGTAGGCGTCGAGCGAGTAGCGGGTGTGGACATGGACGTCGCCGAAGTAGACGTTCTTCTGTTCGCTGTAGCCCTCGGTGGGCGCTGCCGGGGCGGGCGCAAGCGCATGGTCGTTGATCGACGTACTGGCGTCGGAGCAGCCGAAGGCGACAAGACCCAGGATCACGGTCGCGGCTGCGAACTTCGAGATGGGCATCTCCACAGAGTAGCGCGCCATAGGATCGTCTTCATGCACATGAGAACCACGCCCGCCCTGGCCCTCCTGGCCGCGGTCGCATCCATGCTCGCGCCGGCGGCGGCCGGCGCCGACGACCGCGGCGCCCTGCTCGAACGAATCGACGGCCTCGTCTCCGACTCGATGGAGGCCACGCAGACGCCCGGCATCTCGGTCGCCGTGCAGCATCGCGGC
>WTGL01000200.1 GCA_011523565.1 Acidobacteriota bacterium | reverse complement strand
CCCGGACAACGGTTTTGAAGACCGCAGGAGGCACCAGCCCCCGAGCGCTTCCGCTAGTCAGCATATCCTCGGCGCTTCAACCTCAGACCACTCGGGGAGCGCAACGATGAACACTCGGACTGCCCTGCCAACCGGCCGCGCACTGGCTCTCGGCCTCACGCTCCTGCTCCTGGCGTGCGGGGCCGACGCTCCGGCCGAAGGAGGCGCCGCCACCCAGGAGGCCGCGGCGGCGGTGGACCTCGGGGAGCCGATCAGCGCCAGCGGGCTCGTCATCGCGCTTCCCGCCGCCTGGAACCGCCTCGAGCCCAGGTCGCGGATGCGCATGCTGGAGGCCGAGATTCCCGGTTCGGGCGGCCCCGGTGAGATCTCCGCGTACTACTTCGGGCCCGGCGGAGGCGGGGGGCCGGCCGCGAACATCGAACGCTGGAAGAGCCAGGTCGTTCCCGAGCCGGGGGCGCCGGCGCCGATCACGCAGAGCCGCGAGAGCGATGGCGTGCGCCGCACCTGGATCGAACTGGAGGGGACGGTCAAGGCGAGCACGATCGGCAGCTTCCCCACCACCGACCTTCCCGACTCAGCGCTCTACGGAGCGATCATCGAGGCCCCGGGCGGCCCCTGGTACCTGCGCGCCGTGGGTCCGGGAGCGACGATGCGGGAACAGCGGCAGGCCTTCCTGGCCATGCTCGACAGCGCGCGTCCGGAAGGCTAGGGGGCTCCAGGGCGCCAAGGTGGTGGAGCCGATGGGAGTCGAACCCACGACCTCTTGAATGCCATTCAAGCGCTCTCCCAACTGAGCTACGGCCCCACGCGTCGGCGGCGCGTGAGTGTAGCAGCCGGCGCCTCGACCGGCGCCGACTCCTAGAACTGGTACGCGACGCCTACGTGGGCGGAGGCGTACATGCTGGCGGCGTCGATGTCCGCGTAGTGGCCGGAGAGTTCCAGCACCACCGAGAGCCGCTTGTTGATCGGAAAGTCGCCGGTGACGCCCACCGTCAAACCGGGTCCCTCTTCGGACTCCACCCCGTTGCCGAGCCGGTAGAGGCCGAGGCCGAAGAACACCCCCGACTGGTAGTAGAGTTCCTGGAAGCGGTACTCGCCCGCGATCGTCGCGTACTCGAAAGTCGGGCTTGCCAGGGAACCCACCTGATCGCCGCTGAGATCGATGCTGCCCAGACGAACGCCCACCGCGGTGCGCGGCTGCGTGCGCCAGGTGAACGACGCCTGGACGCCCTCGTTGTCGGTTCCCTCGCTGAAGCTGCCGCCGATCGTCGGGCTGAGCGCGACGGTGTAGCTGTACCGCTCCTGGGCCGCAGCCGTGCTCGCGCCGACCAGCAGCAGGAGCACGGTCAGGAGCAGCGGGACGACGGGGCGCGCCGCCATCGGCCGAGCGTGTCGGGGCCGGGACTGAGAATCCGATGCGGTCAAGTCAATCTCCTCGTTCTTCGCGGCGGGCACTCTAGCAACCGGCGCCCGTCGACACCCAAGTGCCCGGGAAGGGCGGGCGAAATCCGTCCTTGTCGGCAGGAATGACCGAAAACGGCCCACCCACCGGAAGACGGCCTACTTCCTTCTACGGATCCCGGCGGCGAAACGTACTGTCCGCCGCGGCATGGAGTTTCGGCCGGCAGGCCGTTCGCGGCATGAGAAGCGTCTTCGGGTTCGCCGTCGACCTGCTCCTGCCGCGGGTCTGTCTCGCCTGCCCTGCCCCGGCCCGGCGGGAACTCAGCCTGTGCCCGGACTGCCACCGCCTGCTGGAGCCTCCTCCCGGCGGCGCCGCGGCCGGCGGCCGGCTGGAGGGCTGCGACGCCTTCTTCTGGCTCTGGGCGTACCGGCCGCCGATCGACCAGGTCATCCTGGGCCTGAAGCACCGTCGCCTCGACTACCTCGGGCGCCACATCGCGGCCGAGGCGGTCGCCGCCCTGGGAATGGAGTTGCGCCGCGCGGAGTTGATCGTCCCGATGCCGATGCACTGGCGCCGCCGGCTCGTTCGCGGCCGAAACCACGCAGAGTCGATCGCCCGTCCGCTGGCCGCGCAACTCGGACGCCCCCTCCGCTCCGTCCTGCGGCGGCGGACCCTGGGGCACCCCCAGGTCGGACGGAGCCGCCGCCAGCGGCTCGCCAACCCCGACGTCCTGTTCCACTGTCACCGACCCGAACACGTTCACGACCGCGTCGTGCTTCTGGTCGACGATGTCGTAACCACCGGCGCCACCGCCGGTCGTGCCGCCCGCTGCCTGCGGGCCGCCGGCGCCGCGGAGGTCATCGTCTTCGTCCCGGCGCGCACGCCTGACCCGGCCGCCGACTCTTCCGCTATAGTGAATGGCTGACATGAATTGCCGGAATCATCCCGGCGACTCCCGGTCGACTGTGGCGCTCCCGCGCCTGCTTTCGGCTGGGGTCCTGGTGCCGGTCGCCGCGGTCGCGATGTTCGCCGCCGCGCCTGTCCGGGCCGGCCTCGACGTGCCCAGCCTCGGCGACCCGACGGCCGGGCGACTGGTCGGCCGCGTCCAGACCGGCAAGGCGGCGCTTCCCGCCGCCCATGTCTACGTCTACGACGTCGCCGACAGCAGCAAGCAGCAGACGACGACCGACCGCTTCGGGCGCTACGCCTTCCAGCCGTTGCCGGCCGGCATCTACCGGGTCATCGCGCACCGGCCGGGCTACGTGCCCGCCGTGGCGGAGCTGACCAGGACGACGAGCGAATCGGTCCAGTCGCTGGACTTCGAACTCGGGCGCCGCTCCATCAAGGCCGGCAAGAAGGACGACGAAGAGGACTTCTGGTCGATTCGCGCCCGGATCCCCAGCGACGTGCTGCGCCAGATCCAGATCGCGGAGGCGATCGCGGACGACCGGGACTGGGGGCTCGAGACGGCGATCCAGCGGGAGCGATTCGAAGCGGAGCTCCGGACACTCTCCGGCATCGAGGACGCGGGCGACGGCGGCGCGCTCGTACTGGGCAGCCAGCTCGACCTCCGCAGCCGGTTCGGCGAAACCCAGCTGGCCCTCCGCTCCAACCTGCGCGAGTTCAAGCGCCAGGCAATCCGCAGCAGCAGCACGGCGGGGCAGCCCCTCGGCGACAGCAAGGCCTTCGCCCTCGACGTGAACCACCGCGGCTCCAACATCCAGTTCACGTCGCAGCGCCACCGGTTCCAGGGCACCCAGTTCGAATCCTGGGACGACCTTGGTCCCACGGGGATCGCCGGCCTCGAGAGCTACGGCGTGCGCGTCGAGCAGGCCGCCGGCGCCGGCGACACCCACTTCGAGGCCCGCTACACCGCGGACAACAACTTCCACCACGGCTTCGGCGACCTCTACGCCGGACCCAGCGGAGTCCACAGCCAGGCCCTGGCGGCGATCGATTCGCCCATGTCATCGACCACGCTGGAGTTCCGCGGCGCCTACGAACGCCAGCTCACCGCCACGACGTCACTCGAGACCGGCATCAGCTACCGCGAGCGGCAGGCCTATGGCAACGGCAGGCTCTCCAGTTGGGGGGACGATTCCTACCAGCGGTTCGACGTCTTCGGCCAGGGCGACTGGGAGATCCAGCCCACCGTCATCCTCGAGTACGGGATGTTCAGCACCCTCTCCGACGGCAGCCTCTCCTTCACGCCGCAGGCCGGCTTCGTGGTCGAGCTGGGATCCCGCTGGCTGGCCGAGATCGCCGCGAGCCAGCGGGTCGACTCCGAACCGCTTCTGTTCCGCGACTTCCTGCCCGTGCAGTACCAGGACGACGAGAACTGCAGCACGACCTACGAGCACTGCTACCGGGTCAAGCTCAGCCGGCGGCTCGGCGCGTCGGACGAGGACCACCGCGTCGACTTCGGCGTCAATCGGCGGCAGTTCGCCGACAACGCCCGCCTCTACTTCAGCCGCGACGTCTTCGACCGCCTGGAGAGCCTGCTGCTGGTCGAGGGCGACCAGGTCGAGGAACTCCAGTTCGGTCTGCAGCAGCGTCTCGGGGAGAAGATCCTGACCCGCGTCAGTTCCTCGGCGGCGGCCGGCGGCGGCGGTCTGCTGCGCGCGGCGGACGGCGACGGCAGCCTCCGCAATGAAGTTCGTTACCTGGTCGCCAGCGCCGACACGCAGTTCGAGCGCAGTTCCACCGGTGTCCTGATCGCCTATCGCTGGGTCGAACAGGAACTCACGCCGCTGACCCACGACCCGGCCGACTTCCGGCCCGCCGGCGTCGACACCGTGCTCTCCCTGGAGCGCATCCGGATCGCGCTGACCCAGGACCTGCCCTGGCTCGCCGGCCTGCAGAACTGGGCCCTGCAACTGGAGATGCAGCTCAGCCGCGGCCACGTCCCGATCGATGCCGCCCAGGATCCGGACCAGCTCCGCCGCCGCGTCCTCGCCGGCATCGCGGTTCGCTTCTAGGTCCGCTTCTAGCGCACAGGATCCGGCGCGCTGAACTGCGTCGTCCCACGGACGACGCAGTTCAAGAATCCGACGCCGAACCAACAGATTGAACCAGCTCCGGCCCCAGCGCGTCCAAACTGTCCTAGAATCAAGGGCCAAGCGCCGATACAAGGTGGCACAACACGTGCTTCCGACATACTGAATCGGCCCGCGGAACGGACGTTTCGGGCCCATTCTGAGACGCAGAAGCCACACCCTACGGACAACAGATTCCCGATGCGCATCGAGTCCCGACCGGCCCGACTCGGACTGACCGCGGCGTTGCTCCTGCTGACCATTCTGGTCGTGGGCCTGGGCGGATTCTCCGTCGGCCGCAAGGTGGCCTCCTTCCAGACGACGGGCCTCGTGGCCGAGGCGACCGAGAGCGGCCTGAGCGTGGTGTCGGCGAACGAGGCGTCCGACCTCGAGGCCGGAGACATCATCGTCCTGGTCAACGGCGAGCGGGCGCTGTCGGCCGACGAGCTGGACCGCCTGCTGCGCTGCTGCAGCGAGAGCGACCTGGAGGTGCTCCGGGACGACGAACTGGTCTCGGCCAGCCACCGCCTGCCGGGAGTGACCCTGGACTGGGCCTACATCGTCCTCGCCCTGACCGGCATCGCCTACCTGCTGATCGGCCTCTACACGCTGAGCCGGCAGCGCACCCGGCCCATCCTGCTCTTCCACCTCTGGACGTTGGCGTCGGCCGCCGTCTACCTGCTGACGCCGGTCGCTCCCTTCGACGGCATCGACCGCGTCTTCTACCTGGTCGACAGCGTCTGCCGCCTCCTGCTGCCTCCCCTCACCCTGCACTTCTTCCTCGTGTTCCCGACGCGGCCGCGCGCTCGCTGGCTGCGTCACGCGGTCCCCTGGCTCTACCTGCCGGCGGTCGCGCTCCTGGTCGTGCAGCTCGACCAGATCTTCGGCAGCGGCAGGCTGACCGGCGGACTGAGCGCGGCCACGCTGGAGCAGCAGGACCGCATCGAACTCGTCCTGCTGACCCTGTTCGCTCTGACGGCGGCCGCGGTCCTCGGTCGCGGCCTGCTGTCCCGTCACGGCTGGGAACAGGGCCGGCAAACCCAGTGGATCGCCTTCGGCGTCGCCGGCGGCTACCTGCCGTTCCTGCTGCTCTACGTCGTCCCCTTCTCGCTGGAGTTCCCGGCGCCCGGCTGGCTGAGTGTCGTCGCCACCGCGCCCCTGGCCCTGGTCCCGCTGAGCTTCGCCTACGCCCTGCTGCGCTACCGGCTCTGGGACGTGGCCGTGATCGCCCGCGACGTCGCGACCTACGCGCTCACCGTGCTGCTGGCCGTGCTCGGGTTCTCCCTGCTCAGCCTGCTCATCGGCCGCGCCGTACCTCAGGACATGGTCGTCGCCCGTGGGTTTCTCAACGCCAGCGCTCTCCTGGTCATCGGCACCCTTTCGGTTCCCGTCCGGCAGGGCATCGGCGCGAGCCTCCAGCGGCTCCAGTACCGGGCCCAGCAGAGCCGTCGCGCGCTGGAGCGACTGGGTGAAGAACTCCTCTACGAACGGGACCTCGGCCGGCTGGCCTCGAGCCTCCTGAAGGAACTCGAAGAGGGTCTGGACCTGGAGCAGAGCAACCTGTTCCTGGTCGAAGGAGAGCGACTCGTCGCGGTCAGGGAGGAACCGGAGGCGCCCTCCCTGGAACTCGGCGACGTGGACACCTCGATCTGGAGCGAGCCCCACTTCCTGCTCGCGCCGGCGCCGCTCGCCGACACGGCGAAGCGAAGCCCGATGCGGCTGTCGGTCCTCGGCTATCACTACGCCTTCCCGCTCACCGTGCGGGATCGCCGTGTCGGCCTCCTGTATGCCGGCCACCACACCGGGGGAGCGCCGCT
The DNA here is from genome assembly GCA_011523565.1 of Acidobacteriota bacterium. GTDB lineage: Bacteria > Acidobacteriota > Thermoanaerobaculia > Multivoradales > Multivoraceae > Multivorans. Next base: position 3,735 of record WTGL01000200.1, on the reverse strand, counting down.
GTCCAGCGACGACCTCGCGCTCGTTCGTCAACTGCTGAACCAGGCGGCGCTGGCGATCGAGAACGCTCAACTGCTCGAACAGAGACGGCTGCAGCTCGACCGGGTCTCCGAACTCAAGCAGTTCAGCGACGAGATCATCGAGTCCTCTCCCGCCGGCATCGCCGTCGTCGACGACGCCAACCGGATCGTGACCGCGAACGGCGCCTTCGCGGCCCTCGTCGAGCAGGACCGGAACGGCCTGGCAGGCCGGACCCTCGGCGACCTGATCCCGCTCGATCTCTTCCCGAAGCAGGGCGATCCACCGGTCGAGGTCCGGTTCGAGGACTCCAAGGAGCGCGAACAGCACCTGCAACTGTCGGTGGCCGAGTTCCTGGGCGCCCCCCACGGACATCGCGTCGTCGTCGCGCACGACATCACCGAACGCGAGGCGATGAAGCGGAAGCTGGCCGAGAACGAGCGCCTCGCGGCAATCGGCGCGATGGCCGCCGGGGTCGCGCACGAGGTGAACACGCCGCTGACGGGTATCTCGAGCTATGCCCAGATGCTCCTGGCCGAGACTCCCGACCGCGACCCGCGCCGGCGCCTGCTGCGCAAGGTCGAGCGCCAGACCTTCCGCGCCGCCCGCATCGTGAACACGTTGCTCGACTTCGCGCGCCGCGGCCGCCACGAGCCCGCGGCCGTCGACATGGGGGCGGTCATCCAGGAGAGCTGCGACATGCTCGCCGAGCGTTTCGCCGAGACGGGCGTCGAAGTCCATGTCGACCTCGACTCCAGCGAGACGGTCTGGGCGCTCGGCAACGACACCGAGCTGGGCCAGGTGCTCGCCAACCTGATGGCGAACGCCATCGACGCGATGACGGAGGCGAACTCCGAACCGCGGAGAATCGCGCTCGCGGTCCGAAACACCGACGGCGAGATCAACGTATTCATCGACGACACGGGCCCCGGCATTTGCAAGCAGCACCTGGAACGTGTATTCGAGCCCTTCTTCTCCACTCGCAAGGCCAGCGGCGGCACCGGCCTCGGTCTCTCCATCAGCCAGGAGATCGTTCGCCGGCACGGCGGCGACCTCACCGCCGCCAACCTCGAGCCCGCCGGGTGCCGATTCACCGTCCGGCTGCCGCAGATGGTCGCGTCGCCGCTAGTGGGCGGCGGCGCGGCGCGGCCGGCGCGCCCGGATGCAGCACGCCCCGCTCCGTCTCAGGAGCAAGGACCATGAACATTCTCGTCGTCGACGACGAAGACGTCCTGCAGGACGTTCTCACCGCCCTGATCCGGCAGGAGGGGCACCACCCGATCTGCTGCGCCACGGGCCAGGAAGCACTGGCCGTGCTTGCCCAGGAGGAGATCGACCTGGTGCTGCTCGATCTGATGCTGCCGGACATGAACGGCAAGGAGGTCATGCGCCGGATCCGGCAGAGCGAGCCGGACCAGGTCGTCGTCATCATCACCGCCTACTCCTCGATCGAGGGGGCGATCGAGGCGATGCGCGAGGGCGCCTTCCACTACCTGCCCAAGCCGTTCAAGAACGAAGAGGTCCGGTTGACCATCCGCCAGGGTCTCGAACGCCGCCGTTTGACCGCCGAAAACCGCGACCTGAAGGAGCAACTGCGCGAGCGGCAGGGCTTCGACAAGATCATCGGCAAGAGCCGGTCGATCCGTCAGGTCTTCGACCTGATCCGCAGGGCGGCCCCGTCGAAGAGCAACATCCTCATCCGCGGCGAGAGCGGCACCGGCAAGGAACTCGTCGCCAAGTCGATCCACAACAACTCGAAGCGCAGGGATGGTCCCTTCGTCACCGTGAACTCGGGCTCGATGCCCAGCGAACTTCTCGAGAGCACGCTGTTCGGCCACGTCAAGGGGGCCTTCACCGGCGCCGTCTCGCACAAGAAGGGCCTGTTCGAGGTCGCCCACGGCGGCACGATCTTCTTCGACGAGATCGGGAACATCCCGCCGGACACCCAGTCCAAGCTGCTGCGGGTGATCCAGGAGAAGGAGTTCATGCGCCTCGGCGGGCTCGAGACCCTGCGCGCCGACGTGCGGCTGGTCGCGGCGACGAACGCGGATCTCGAGGAGCGGGTGGCGAACAGCGAGTTCCGCGAGGACCTCTACTACCGGCTCAACGTGATCACGATCCAGCTACCGCCGCTGTCCCGCCGGGTCGAGGACATCCCGCTGATCTCCCAGCACTTTCTGCGCACCTACTCGAGCGAGAACGAGAAGCAGCCGCGACGGCTGACCCCCGAGGCGATGGACCTGCTGATGGCCCACCACTGGCCCGGCAACGTCCGCGAACTCGAGAACGTGATCGAACGGGCCGTCGTCCTCTCGACCGTCGAAGAGATCGGCGTCGACCTGCTGCCGGGCAACATCCGCAACCCGGACACGGCGCTGCCGCCCCCGGACACGCTGCCCGCGCGCGGCGTCTCCTTCAAGGAGGCCGTCAGCGCGTACGAACGGCAGTTGATCGTCAAGGCGCTGCAAGCCTGCGGCGGCGTCCAGAAACGAGCAGCGGAGCGCCTGAAGGTCAAGCCGACGACGCTTCACGAGATGATGAAGCGCCTCCAGGTCCGGGTCGAGAGCCGCGCGAGCTAGGGCCAGCCGGCCGCCGGGCTCAGTTGCCGCACGTGTCCATGACCGCGAGTGCCCGATAGCACGAGACCAGCGGTCCCGGAATCACACCGCCGGCTGCGTGCAACCTCGCTGCGCTGGTCAGGCTGTCGTTCACGTAGCCCAGTTTGCGGTACTCGGCACGAAGGTCGCGCCACGGAACCGTCGGCGGCGGCAGACCGTGTCTCCGCACGATCCGGGCGAGAAGCCGCACCTTCCACGGGGCATCCCAGACCAGAACGACGCCGGCGCCCTCAAGTGCACGGACGAGGGGGTCGTGGACCTCGGACCAGGGCACGACATCGGCTGACGTCCCTTTGGCTGCAAACCTGGCCGCAAACCGCGCCGCACCGGTCGTGTCGATCAGTGCGATCTGGAGCACGTCGGAGTGGCCGGCCGCCCGTGCCGGTCCGATGTCGAGAATCAGGGCATCGCGGCGGTTGAGCAGGTCACGCCAGGGCAGGTTCCCGACCGGGGTCTGGCGGTCGCCGGAGACGGTTGACGGTCGCCAGAATCGCCGCCACCGGCCACTGGCCGGCCTGGCGGGGATCGGCCTCGATAACTGCGAGGATCGGTCCTGCACGGAACAGCCAGTCTACTCCCCCGAGCCCGCGCACGGCTCCAGGGTCAGGCGAAGACGCGCGACTCGAAGTCCGCGGCGTTCATCGGCGCGCGACGCTCCCCAGGCGTCGCTTCTCAGTCAAGGAATGAGCTTGATCGCGGCGACAATCAGGCCGCCGACCGTGAGGGTCGTACCCATCATCCAGACGCGAAGGTTGGCCAGGTCCTCCTTCATGGCGACATGCTTCGTCTGCTCGTCGACGCGGATGCGCCATTCCCGCAGTTCGCGGATCTCGGTGTTCAGGTCGGCGACGATGCGCCCGATGTTGTCGATCGTGACGTCGGCTTCTTTCATCGTGATCCCGGCTCTCGCTTCCTTGATGAGCGTAACGTACTCGGTCCGTCCTTGCTGACTTAGACGGAATCGAGGCGCGGAACCTGGTTCCGGACTTCGGAAGGGATCGGGTGGGCTAGGGCTCAACGAGCCCGTCGTAGGCTTCGGGCCTTCTATCGCGGTAGAACTGCCACACCGAGCGCACCTCGTCGATCATCCCGAGGTCGAGG
>WTGL01000152.1 GCA_011523565.1 Acidobacteriota bacterium | reverse complement strand
GTACCAGCGCTCGAAGATCCAGGACGAGAGCATGGAGTACGAGGCGAAGAAGCACGACGGCAGCCTGCCGGTGGTCGGTGTGAACACGTTCCTCGCCGAGGGCCAGGAGTTCGCGGAGACGGTCGAGGCGGAGCTCATCCGCTCGACGGACGACGAGAAGCAGCAGCAGATCGACAGCCTTGCCGCCTTCCACCGGCGTCACGGCGACCACTCAGGGGCGTGTCTCGAGCGGCTCCAGGACGTGGCGCGGCGCCGTGGCAACGTGTTCGAAGAACTGATGGAGACGGTCAAGCACTGTTCGCTCGGTCAGATCTCGGACGCGCTCTACCGCGTCGGCGGCGAGTACCGGCGCAGCATGTAGGGCCGGGTGCGCCGGCCCTTCGGCCGTCCGCTCCTATTGGCAGGGAAAAGCCTTGATGTCGCTTCTCGTGGCGGCGGTCGCTCCCGGCCGGTTCGTGTGTTCCCAGCGGCTGCCGCCGGGTCCCGTCACCCGAAGCGCGAACTCGAGCGTAGTCACGGGCGCGACGAACACCCAGCGGTAGCCGTTGTGCCCGCAGCCGTTCAGCACCTTGACGAGGACTTCGGCGTTTCCGCGGTTGAAGAACCAGAGGATGCCGGACTCGCTGGACCAGGCGCCGCCCTTGGCTTCACCCTCCTCCCCGTTGGGCGTGACGTAGCACATGCTGACCTCGTAGCCGCCGTCGAACTCGAGTACGGGCGTGGTCGGTGTGCAGCTCGCGACATGAGGCGGTTCGGGTTCCGGGTCGGGATCCGGGTCCGGGTCCGGGTCGGGACGAGTCGGGCGCGAGCCTCGGTCGGCGAAGCCGTCCTTGATCCAGTCGAAGACCTTGGTGTTGGCTACCGTGCCGCGCACGTTCTCCGACGTGCGGCCGACCGCGTAGATCATCACGTCCTCCCCGGCGTGCGTCTCCAGGAATAGCGGGACCGTTGCCTCCTGCCGGTACGCCGAGTGGGCGGTGCTCGAAGGAACGGCGCCGCCGTAGCCTGCCGTCCTGTCGCTGTTCGGATTGACGCGCGAACCGCTCCGGTGTCCCGGCCCGTTGGCGTAGCCCAGGATGGTGTAGGGAATGCCCCCCGAGTCCCCGCTCTCCGAGATCGTGCCTCCGCTGTCGATGTCGTGGACCGTCCCGAGGATGCCGTGGTGCGGCTGGTTGCGGAACGATGCGGGCACCGAGCGGGGGGTGTAGCGCAGGTCGCCGAGCGGCCGCATCGGGTAACCGGCGATCGTGAAGACGTGGCTGTGGTCCGCGGTCGCGAGGATCAGGGTCCTGTTGAGATTCACGCTCCGCTGTGCGGCGTTGATCGCTCGATCGAACATCCGGGTGTCGGTGAAGGCGCGATAAGCGTTCCCCTCGTGGTGCGCATGGTCTATTCGGCCCGCTTCGACCATCAGGAAGTACGGCTTCCCTGTCGCGTTCAGAATCTGGATCGCCTTCCTGGTCATCTCCTCCAGACTCGGCTGGCCGCTGTCCCGGTCCGCTTCGTACTCCAGATGACTCGACGCGAACAGACCGATCGCCCGGCCGGAACCGCCCAGCGAGTTGAGCCCCTGCCGGTTCCAGACGTAGCGATAGTCCCTTTGCTGTAGCTCGTTCCTTAGGTCGCGGCCGTCCGTGCGTCGTCCCGGAAGACCCTCGTCGTCGCTCCCCGAAGTGGGCAGGAAGTGCCGCCTGCCGCCCCCGAAGATGACGTGGAGCCCGTCCCCGAGTCTGGTGTTGAAGCCCCCTCCGCCCGGCACCATCTGCGCCGCGATCTCGTTTTCCAGGTTGCGGTCGTTGACGTGCGCAAAGACGGCCGCAGGCGTCGCGTGAGTGACGCGCGTCGTCGTCACGATGCCGACCGCGTAGCCCATCGAGATGGCCAGTTCGCCGATGTTCGTCAACCGCGGGCCGTCGCCGTTGCCGTTGAAGTCGCTGAACTCGGTGGTCGGGCCGTAGCCGATCACGCCCGTGTTCGTGTTGACGCCGGTCATCATCGCCGACATCGTGGCGGCGCTGTCAGGCGTGATGTAGTCGGCCGACGCCGTGCGCGAAATGGCGGTGTACGGCATGCGGTCCATCGTCAGTTGCCCGTCGACACCGACCGTCGCAATGCGGGTGGACGTGACGGTCGACACCCCCATACCGTCGCCGACGAACAGGATGACGCTGTTCCTCTGCGCCGAGGTGGGTGGTGCGGCGGCCAGCAGAAAGGCAATCGTCGCGAGGACGCTCATCGACGTCTCGAGACTCCTGCGCCCGTGTTGGACCGGTGCGAAACGACTCTTCATTGCTCAAACCCTCCTTCGTGATGACTGGCTGCGGTAGGGAGGATCTCCTCCAGCTCGAAGACGCCTGCGGAAGCTGGGGCGGTGGCGGCGGTGCTTCCTCCGTGGTTCACGCCCAGACGGAGGAACAGCACGGCTAATCCGTCCACGGCGAACCAGGATGTCAGCCGGGAACCCGGTGTCTCTTGCAGCCTGACGCGGACTTGTGTGCTTCCTGTAGCTCGGGTGTCCACCGCGATGACCATGCCGTTGGAAACCCGCCACGAGACGCCGACCCAGGTGTAGCCGCTATCCAGAGGGAGGCCGCCCTCCGGAACGTTCAGCCGGGAGCAGCGGGCAGTACCTCTTGCCAGCGGCCCACTAACCCTGTAGCCGATCAACTCCCGGTTGGGGCGTCTGCCGAAGTTGGTGTAGAAGTTCACATTGAACTCCAGCTCGTCGCTGCTACCGGCATGGCGCCTTGCGACACAGAGGGTGACGTACTCTGCCGTCCCGTTTCGGGGCAGTCGGAAGCGTTGTGCGTACTCCACGAGGTGAATCCGGTCGCTGGCTGGCGCATAGAAATCGGTTGTGCCGTCGTCGTACCTATACTCGATGACGCCGCTGCTCACCGTGATCTCGACGCCGCCGGAACAGTTGTTGCCCGCGTCTGACTCACCGAACACCGAGTCGACGCAGGCGCCGTAGTAGTACGTGCCGGGCGTCTCCGGCGCTTGCAGGTCGATCGACCGGCGGTCCGTGGCCGACGGGGAGAGAGCGCTCACCGGGTCCGTACCGACCGGCGTGTCGGAGGTCGTGATCGTGCTATCCGCCGACCGGTAGTAGCGCAGGGTTGTGTCTTCCGACGGGCCGATGCCCTGGTTGCGCACGGTCGTGCCGACCCTGAATGCGTCACCCGTCGCGACGGAACTCTCAGTCGAACGCGGAGGTTCGACGATCAGGTCCGGTCGGGAGAGTCCTCCGTCCCCGACCGTGACGCGCGCTCCGCTGGAGCAGTTGTTCGACGTGTCCGATTCGCCCGGCACCGGGTCGACACACGCGCCGTAGTAGTGCGTGCCGTCACTCGAGGGCACGCGCTGACCGATCGACTGGCGGTCGGTGCCCGACGGGGAGAGAGCGCCAATCGGATCCGTGCCGATCGGGGTGTCGGACGTCGTGATCGTGCTGTCCGTCGACCGGTAGTAGCGCAGGGTCGTGTCTTGCGACGGGCCGCTGCCCTGGTTGCGCACCGTCGCGCCGAACCTCAGGGTGCCGCCGGGGGCCACGGAACGCGCAGTCGAACGCGGAGATTCGACGATCAGGTCCGACCCCGAAGGCCCGCCGTCGCCGACCGTGACGCGCACCCCGCTCGAGCAGTTGTTCGACGTGTCCGATTCGCCCGACACCGGGTCGACACACGCGCCGTAGTAGTACGTGCCGTCACTCGAAGGCACGCGCTGCCCGATGGACTGGCGGTTCGTGTCCGACGGGGAGAGAGCGCCAATCGGGTCCGTGCCGACCGGCGTGTCGGAGGTCGTGATCGTGCTGTCCGTCGACCGGTAGTAGCGCAGAGTCGTGGTTTCCGACGGGCTGCTGCCCTGGTTGCGCACCGTCGCGCCGAACCTCAGGGTGCCGCCGGGCGCCACGGCGCGCTCGGTCGAACGGGGGGACTCGACCACCAGGTCCCCGCCTGGAGAACCGCTCGCGACCGGGTAGGCGTACACCCTGTCGTCAGATCTGTCGACGACGAAGAGGTTGTCGCCGGCGTGCGTGATGCCGGAGGGATTGCTGTTGCCTCCTTCCAGGTCGAAGTCCGCCGTCTCGTCGCGACGCCCGTCCGAAGCGCGATAGGCGTACACCTTGTCGTCCAACCAGTCCACGACGTAGAAGCGGCCCTGGGCGTAGGTGATGCCCACGGGCCGGGTGTTGTCGGAAGCCAGTTCGAAGTCGGCTGTCTCGTCGTACTGGCCGTCCGAGGCACGGTAGGCGTACACCTTGTAGTCTGACTGGTCCACCACGTAGAAACGGCCCTGAACGTAGGTGATGCCCTCGGGCCAGGTGTTGTCGGAAGCCAGGTCGAAGTCGGCTGTCTCGTCGCGACGCCCGTCCGAGGCGCGATACGCGTAGACCTCCTCGCTCAGCCAGTCGACCACGTAGAAGCGGCCTTGGGCGTAGGTGATGCCCTCGGGCCAGGTGCTGCCGGAAGCCAGTTCGAAGTCCGCGGCCGCGTCACGGCGTCCGTCCGGCGCGTGGTATGCGTAAACCTCTTCGTCCAGCCAGTCGACCAGTTGGAAGCGGTCCTGGGCGTAGGCGATCCCCCTGGCATCGTTGTTGTCCGAGGCCAGGTCGAATCCTGCGGTGCCTGCTCCGTCGCTGACCGTGACTTGCACACCGCTGGAGCAGTTGTTCGTCGTGTCCGCTTCCCCGGCCACCGGGTCGACGCAGGCACCGTAGTAGTACGTGCCGGGCGCTTCCGGCGCCCGCTGGCCGATCGACTGTCTGTCCGTCGCCGATCCGGCCAGAGCGCCAATCGGGTCCGTGCCGACCGCCGTGTCGGAGGTCGTGATCGTGCTGTCCGAAGACCGGTAGTAGCGCAGGGTCGTGGCTAGCGACTGGCCCAGGCCCTGGTTGCGCACCGTCGCGCCGAACCTCAAGGTGCCGCGCGGCGCCACGGAGCTTTCGGTCGAACGCGGGGACTCGACGACCAGGTCGGGTCCCGGACTTGCAACCGTGACCTGCACACCGCTGGAGCAGTTGTTCACCGTGTTCGATTCGCCGGCCACCGAGTCGACGCAGGCGCCGTAGTAGTAGGTGCCGGGCGTCGAAGGTGCCCGCTGCCCGATCGATTGCCTGTCGGTGGCCGACGCAGAGAGGGCCCCAATCGGGTCGGCGCCCACGGGCGTGTCGGACATGGTGATCCGGCTGTTCGATGACCGGTAGTAGCGGAGGGTCGTGGCACTCGACTGGTCGTTGCCGCGGTTGCGCACCGTCGCGGCGAACCTGAAGGCGCCGCCCGGCACCACGGAACTCTCGGTCGAAGCCGGGGCCTCGACCACGAGGTCGGGAGCGGGGGAGTGGCTTTCGTCCGGGTAGAGCCTGCGCACGGCGGCACGGTCGTCACTGTTCAGCGCCGCGCCGCGGGCGTCGGCGTGAGCGTAGGCTCGCATCAGCGCCTCGACCGTCACTCTGTCGCAGGGCCCGCTAGCGTCGTCGCCGCAGGGGTGGGAGATTCCGAGCAGGTGGCCCAACTCGTGGCCCATGATCTCCTCGTGGGACTTGCGCGGATTCGAGGTCGCGCTCACCCACTCGCCGTATCCGTCCTGCGTCGTGATGTTGGACTCGATGATCTCGAGGGCCTCGACCGGGTTGTTGCCCGGAACCGTGTGCGGCGTCGTGGAGGCGCCGCAATAGAAGAACGTGTGGGCGATGGCGAGCGTCCCGCCCCTGCCCCGCCGGAACGACCCCGGGATCTCGTCGAACGGATCCTCGTACGAGATGGAGTTGACCCCGTCGACCTCGTCGATCAGGAAGTCCCGGTTCGACGTGCCGCCAACAGCAAGGTTCACCCGGCTCCCGGGATCGTCGTTCCAGGCGCGGATGGCGGCGCGCACCTCCGACAGGCCGCCGCCAGGCACGCCGGGTTGACCGGTTGCCTGGACGGTGACGCCGATCCGTTCGCCACGGTCGAACTCCCGCCATCGCAGGGGGAAACCCTCGTGGAAGCACGTCGCGGGGGTCCGTGTGAGCCGGAACGGTTCGGCAATCGTCTGGGGAATTGCGGGCCAGTCGGCGTCGAAGTAGTCGGCCGGCCGCTCCACGCCCGCCGCCCGGTCGGCGATCCAGCGGCGAAAGCGGTCCGCGTCGCGCGGCTGCCGGCTTCGGGCCCGCTCGGCGGCGGACGGCTCGTCCGGCGCAGGCACCTCGCCTCGGAGTGACGGCTCGCGTGCCAGCACCACGCGGTCCCCGGCCCGGACCTCGAAGAACAGGCCCAGGGCGAACTCGACGGGCCGGTAGACACCGTCCGACGGATCAAGGAAGAGGAGCGCGCGGTCGCCCTCGGCGAGCATCGGCAGACCGAGGACTCTCATCGCCACGCCCCCCGGACCGATGCCGCCCGGCTGCCGGACGATGATGCCGCTGCCTGGTACGAAGCCTTTCAGCACCTCCTCGACCGCGAACAGGTAGTCGGTTGCCGGAGACCTACCGGAGGACCCGGGCTGTGCGCTGAGGACCTCGCCGAAGACGATGATCGGCGACCGGTCTACCATGCTCTCGTCCGTCGGCATGACATAGACGATGGCTGCAGCCGGCAGAGCGGACAGCAGCGCGACGATTACTGTGATCGTCTGGACGCGAAGGCGTGTCCTGTGAATTGTCCGGCGCGTGTTCCTGGTCACGATCGTCAAGTCGTCCCCTTGCTGCGTTGTCTCATTGTGTACCGGCGACGGGAATGTGACGGCCTGTCCGCGTTCATTGTCAAGCACCACCAGTGAACTGAGGAGCTGGGAACACATGTGACCACGAGTGGGTAGGGCTTCGCATCTCTCGTCTTGTAGGTGTGGGAGCCGGTAAAGAAGGTGGGAGCGCATCCGCGGCGCGGACTGCTAGATTCCTGCGCCCATGAGCGACTGGCATCACGCGGACATCCTGGAAGCAATCGCGGAACATCAACCGGAGGCGCCGGCGCAGGCCTTCATCGATCCCTTGGGCGGCGCTCCGGCCCGCCGCTACACCTGGGCCGAAATGCACCGCCGCGCGAACGGCATCGCGGCAACGCTGATCGAGCGCGGCGCGAAGCGCCAGGACAAGGTGGCGCAGTACCTGTACAACGTTCCGGAGTACCTGGAGTCGGTGCTCGCCTGCTTCAAGGCGTCCCTGGTGCCGGTGAACACGAACTATCGCTACGTCGAGGGCGAGCTGCTCTACCTGTGGGACAACGCGGATGTCGTTGCGGTGGTTTTCCACGGTTGCTTCGCGTCGCGGCTCGAGGCGTTGAAGGCGAAGATTCCGCAGATCCACACTTGGCTCTGGGTCGACGACGGCTCGGGCCCCTGTCCCGATTGGGCGATTCCCTACGAGCAGGCAGCGGCCGCGCCGCCGGGCGACTCACTGTCTTTCGAGGCGCCCTGGGCGCGCAGCGGCGACGATCTGTGGCTGCTGTACACCGGCGGCACGACGGGTATGCCGAAGGGCGTCATGTGGCGGCTCGACGACCTCTGGCTGCTCGGCAACGAGAACCGGCCGGAGCCGTTCGACCTCTCGGGCGGCGTCGAGGGTCTTGTGCCCCAGTTCGACGAACTCCTGATGCGGCGCGTTTCGCTTCCCGCGTGCCCGTTGATGCACGGCACGGGGTTTCTGACCGCACTCGGCGGCTTGCTGAACGGTGGCTGTGTGATCACCCTCGCCAACCGCCGTTTCGACGCGGTGGCCACCCTCGAAGCGATCACCAGCGAGAGGATCAACGGGATCGCGATCGTTGGCGACGCGTTTGCCCGGCCCATGGTCGGGGCGCTCGACGAGGCTCCTGAACGCTTCGATCTCTCGAGCCTCGAAGCCGTGGTTTCCTCGGGCGCCATGTGGAGCGCCGAGGTCAAGCGCGCCTTCCTGCGCCACTGCTCGCCGGAGACGATCCTGACCGACAGCCTGGGATCATCTGAGTCGATCGGCATGGGACGGTCCGACTCGACCGCCGGCGAGGCGACCGAAACGGCCTCCTTCGTGCTCGGCGACAACGCTTGCGTGATCGACGACGATGGCAACAAGGTCGACCCGGGCTCGGGGGTGCTTGGGCGGATCGCCGTCACCGGTCATATTCCGGTCGGGTACTACAAGGACCCTGAGAAGACGGCGGCCATATTCGCCGAAGTCGACGGCGTGCGCTACTCGATGGCCGGCGACTACGCGACGGTCGAGGAGGACGGCTCGCTCAAGCTCTACGGCCGCGGTTCGGTGTGCATCAACAGCGGCGGCGAGAAGATCTTCCCGGAGGAAGTCGAGGAAGTGCTGAAGACCCATCCCTCGGTTCGCGACGCCGTGTGCGTCGGGGTGCCGCACGAGCGCTTCGGGCAGGCGGTGACGGCGGTCGTCGAACTCGACGATCCCGACCGCTTCAGCGAACCGGACGTGATCGGATGGGTCAAGCGGGAGCTGGCGTCCTACAAGGCTCCCAAACGCGTCCTCGTGCGCGACAGCGTCGGACGAGCGGCGAACGGCAAGGCCGACTACAACGGTCTGCGCGAGTGGGCGACCTCTGAGCTCGCCACCGCGGAGGCCTGAGATCGTGAGCGGCGACAGCAAGCAGAAGGTCGTCGTCCAACTGCCGGGCATCGCGAAGGCCCCCTCCGTCGAAACCCGCTACACCTTCGAACTGGAGGCCCTCCTGCCGCTCGCGGAACTCGTGGAGGTGGCGGCGACGACGGAGGAGGACTTTCTCGCCGAGGCCTCGGACGCCGCCGCCGTCATCACGTCATGGGGCTTTCGCATCACGCGTTCAGTGATCGCCGGACTCGATGAGTGCATCGTGATCGGCGTCGGCAGCGTCGGTGTCGACATGGTCGACGTCGAGGCGGCAACCGACGCCGGCATCGTGGTCACGAACGTCCCCGACGTCTTCATCGAGGAAGTGGCCGACCACACGATGGCGCTGCTCTTGGCCGGCGCCAGACGGATGCGAGAGATGGACTCCATGGTCCGCCGCGGCGACTGGTTCCAGGGTCGGCCCCTGCTCAACGAGGTGCCGCGGCTCTGGGGGCAGACGCTCGGCCTGATCTCCTTCGGCAACGTGGCGCGGGCGGTGGCGCGGCGCGCGAAGCCGTTCGGCATGCACGTCATCGCGCACGACCCCTACGTCAGCGAACTGAAGATGACGGGCGAAGGGGTCGAGCCGGTCAGCTTCGATGAACTGCTGGAGCGATCCGACTACCTGTCGATGCATCCGCCGCTCAACCGGGAGACCCGCCACATGCTCTCGGGTCCCCAGTTCGCGGCGATGAAGAAGACCGCGGTTCTGATCAACGCCGGCCGCGGACCGACGGTCGACGAGGCGGCGCTGATCGAGGCGCTCGAGTCCGGCCGGATCGCCGCCGCGGCGCTCGACGTGCTGGAGCGGGAACCGCCGGCCGAGGACAACCCCCTTCTGGGGATGGACAACGTGATCCTGACGCCCCACGTCGCCTCCGCGACGACCCGCATGCGGCCGGTGACCCGGCGGCGCGTGGGCCGCGAGGTGGCCCTGGCGCTCTCCGGCCGCTGGCCGATGAGCTGCGTCAACCCGACCGTGTTGCCGAGGGTCGAACTGGAGCGCTGGCAGCCGGTGCCGATGGAGCGCGGACCGAACCGATAGGCCGGGCGGGCAGGGCCTTCAGGCCGCCTCGACCACCTCGCCTGCCGCCTGCGCCCGCTCGATCCGGCTGCTCTCCTCGGCGGCCACGCTGCGGCCGGCGAGCCAGAAGAAGATCACGCCGAGGACATACGCGCCCAGGCTGGCCAGCATCGCCAGTTGCAGGGAGCGACCGGAATCGGCGCCGCCGGCCTCCAGCGTGGTGCTCAGCCAGCCCATCAGGAAGGGCCCCAGGGCGAGACCCACGAAGGTCATCATCAGGATGTAGAAGGCCGATGCGGTTCCTCGCATCCTGGGCAACACGAGGTCGTTGGCCAGGGCAACGGCCGAACCGATCCATGCCGATCCGATCACCGTGTAGACGAAGTTGACCACGTAGGCCGTCGTCACGTTCTCGGTCAGTACGAAGAATGCTCCCAACGGGATCGAGGCCAGGGCGATGATGAGCCCGCAGAGCGGCCGGGCC